>JAIPGI010000002.1 GCA_021736215.1 Candidatus Altimarinota bacterium | reverse complement strand
GGTTCGGGGGTTCGAATCCCCCCCTCTCCGCCAGGAGAGGAAGTCCGTGCATCCCTTGTGGATGTAAGGACTTCCTCTTTTTAGGGGTGGGGGATTAAGAACCCAAGGGTTCGATAATTTGTACTGAGGAGCTTTGCTACGAAGATACAAATTCCTCTACCAAGTCCGCCTTAGGCGGACGCAGGGACGAGCATCCCCCTCTTCGCCAGTTATAAAAGAAAATTGTAGGGGCGTAGCAATGCTACGCCCGCATCTAATCCGTAGAGACGCGATTAATCGCGTCTCTATCAATCGGCTATTCAAACAATAATGAGAAACTTCTTTTGCATTTTTCTCTCCCACTCCTACAATCTTTCCGAACTTTTTAAATATTCATACTCATGAAAAAATTTCTAACCATTCTTTTCTCTTTCATTACCCTCTTGGGTTTCACGGGTTGTCAGCAAAAGGACTCTAGTACGACTACTGATCCTGTAGTAAGCAAAGAAGTTACCGATCTCAAAATTGAAGTCCTCAAGGCTGGATCTGGACTCGTTGCCAAAAGCGGAGACTTCGTCCTCGTTCACTATACAGGAACTCTGACAGACGGAACGAAATTCGATTCCAGTCGCGATCGTGGACAACCATTTCCATTTACCTTGGGAAGCGGACAAGTGATTGCTGGATGGGACCAAGGAGTTGCGGGAATGCAACCTGGAGAAATTCGAAGATTAACGATTCCCCCACAACTCGCCTACGGAGAAAAAGGTATCGGTCCAATTCCTGGAAATGCAACATTGGTTTTTGAAGTAGAGCTGGTTGAAATAAAATCTATTGAAGACGTTATCAAAGGAGCGTTGGAGAAACAGCAACAGAAATAATAAATCTTTTGAAAGTATCACTTGAAGGCGAGGATATTTTTCCCCTCCCTTGACGGGAGGGGAAGGAAAGGGGCGGGTGTATTATTTTTCCCCCTCTCCTCCAACTCCTCCCCCGCTTTTGGGGGGAGGAGAGTTTTCCTCTCCCTTCCTTCCATAAACTTGCTTTTTTTATTGAAGGCGGACAAACGCTTGTCCGCCTTTTTTTGAACTTAAATATTCAGAATCCCTGCATTTCCCATACCAACGATACCCACAATAAGCCCAACAATCCCCGCTCCTGCCCCCAAAATCCAAAACCGCATAACAATTTGTGTTTCTGACCAGCCTTTGTGCTCAAAATGATGATGAATTGGAGCAATCGCAAAGAGTTTCCGCTTAAAAACCTTTTTCCAAAAAAGCTGTAATATGATGGAAACTGTTTCCAGTACAAAAATAAATCCAATAATTGCCAAAATAAAGACGGCATTCGTGAGGATAGCAATCACTCCTAACGTCGCCCCGAGAGCCAGGGAGCCAGTATCTCCCATATAAATCCGCGCGGGCGGAACATTGAACCATAAAAACGCAATCAAAGCTCCAACAACCACTGCGCAAAACACTGACAAAATGGGCAATCCATAAAAATAGGCAATGACTGCGAAAACACCATACGCAATCGCCAAAAGGCCGCCTGCTAGTCCATCCAATCCATCAGTAAAATTCACCGCATTTGCCGTCCCCACCAAGATAAAGATAAATAGTGGTGCATACCATAACCCGATGTCAAAATCGCCCACTCCTGGAATGTGAACAATGGACCATCCAAGTTTTAACGAAAACCACATGGATCCGATAACCGAAAAAATAACCAATGACCAAAATTTCACTTTAGCAGACAGCCCTTTTTGTTTGGAATGTTCCCGAATATTGAGGTAATCATCTACAACCCCCAAAGCTCCAACTGCTACCAATGTAACAATTGGTAAATACGTTTCTCCTCGATTAAGAATCGAGGCATCGATAATCCCTAAATAGGAGAGCACACGAGATATAATAACCGTTCCCAAAATTGCGAATAAAATCACCACGCCTCCCATTGTCGGCGTACCCGATTTATGAGAATGAAGTTTTTTGAAAAGTTCAGCCACCCCACCGCTCAAGCCCTCTTCTCTTATTTTTTTGGTAAGTTCGTACTGCTGCACAAACTTAATGAAATCTGGAAACACCAACCCCGCCAAAAGAAACGAACAAACAGTATAGATAAAAATCGTAATCAGATTAGAAATGAGCAGAGATTCAGACATGAGTATTTAGATATACAGGAAGATTGTGCGTATTTTGACAAAAAATGCAAACATGAGGAAAAAACTAATCGAAATCGGCGTCATGTCGTATATTGTTGCTACTTGGGAAGCCAACACTGTTGCTACCAAAAAAGGCCAATGTTCTCGTCGCGTATCCCGAAACAAAGAAACAAAAAATCCGATACCCAATGCCAACCCAATAAGTCCCAATTGAGCAAACCAATCTGCAAAAACATTCTCTGCGATGGGTGCTTGATCATTGTTGTATGTTTGTAAATTTCGTAGCCGCGCGGCTGGTCCAAACTCCCCTAAGTGCCCCATGATGGGTTTCTGTATTCCTATCTGTATCGCCTGAAGAGGCCGAATGAAGTGGTCGGAATCACTTAATCTTTGAACACTTTTTTTGTTCATAAGAAAAATTCCTCCTCCTGCCAAAATGAAGAAAAAAAGCAAAATCCAAACTCTCGTTTTGCGAAAAGAAGGCATAGTACAAACTCCTTTGGGGAAAAACCGAAAATACAACATCCAGATTACTAAAATCAAAATTACTGCTCGTGAAAGACTTTCCACGATTCCAAAAAAAGTCAAAACAGCAAGGGCCGCCACAAACCATTTCATTTTCCCCTGATAGAGTTGAATTGGTAAAAATCGAAACAAAATAATCGCCATCCCAACCATTAATACGTGTGCAAATTCTATTGGGCCAGATGATGCTCCTTGCATGCGGATAGCTTCTCCGGTTCCATGATACAGAGGAAGCACTTGTCCTGGAACCCACGATGAAATCGTCGTGGAATAAAAGTGTTGTAGGACTTCGAATCCCCCTAAATATTTACCCCAAATACCAAAGACTACCGATACCGTACACCCCCACAGAAACGCCCAACTAAAGATATACATAGATCGTATTTTTTGCTGGTCTTCCATTCCCCCCAACACTCGTCCAAAAATCAAAAACACCAAAAACCCCAATCCCAGATACCGCGCTGACAAAGAGGAGATTTGAATATTTGGATTGAGACAAACCAGGGCCGATAACCAAATGAGAAATCCGAATGCCCAATATTCTGACGGGGTAATGGATGAAAAAAGTTTTTTTTGTCGAATAGTCACGACTATTCCTATAATCAGAAAAAGCACTAAAACTCCCTCTTTCCAAAATCGCAATTCTGGAAAAAACACGGTAATTGCCCCATGCAAGGGCAATAAAAAACCGAGAGCGATAAAAAGTTTTTCTTGAAACCTGTTCATAGTTCCCATTGTATCACAAATTTCCCGTCAAAAAATCCCGAAGAGATTGCTCCAGTGAATACTTTGGTTTCCATCCCAATGCTCGAAGTTTGGATATATTGTGTCGTCGCGTTTGAAACCCCATGAACATTTGCTCGTATCCCACTTCTCCAATCCCAAAAAACTCAGCCCATTTCACAAGCATTGGAACAATATATTTCCAGAATGGAGCAAGTCTATGAACATGAGTTTCCTGCCCCAAAACATGAGCAATGCTTTGAAAAAGTTTCGTAAAAGGAATGGATTCTTCTGCTGCGATATAACACTCTCCAGCTGAGGACTTTTCAAGTATAGTAATGATTGCTTCAGCCAGATCCCGCACATCAATAATAGAATTTGAACCCGAAGGAGCGAGAATTGTTTTTTTGTTTCGAACATATCCAAAAAGCCGTCCTGTATTTTCTTTATTATCTGGTCCCAAGACGAGTGCTGGATATATAATGTTGATAGGCAATCGACTTTTTATAACGTCTTCATTGGGTAAAAACTTGGAATATGAGTAAACCAAGTTTTTATAAGATTCCCAGTCAAAACGACTCTCTTCATCGATTTCCTGATCTCCGAATCCTAATGCCGCGGTAGAACTCACATGGATAAACCTCTCAAGCGATGGATTTTTAGCACAAACTTCTAGTATATTTTTTACGCCCTCTACATTGATAGCCTGAAGCATTTTTCTGTCTCGACGAAAAAACGAGACCAATCCAATAAGGTTGATAACAATTTCTGCATCAAAAATAGGATTTACCAATGTTTCTGGACGAGTAACATCCACCCCACTCAAATATCGAACTCCGGGAAGAACCTCCTCTGGAGCTTCCCGACGAGAAGCGCAGGTAATATGTGTATATTTTTTCTCTTTCAAGGTACGTAAGAGTGCCCGACCGATAAAGCCATTTCCACCAAGAAGTAATATTTTTTTATCCTGCCACATACCAAAAGGCCAATAATACAATTGCAGAATAACCTCCCGCCACAATATCGTCTAGCAAAATCGAAAGAGAGGTGTTTTTTTTATCTATGAACCCTATTCCAAGGGGTTTCAAAATATCGAAAACTCGAAAAAGTCCAAATCCCACAAACCACCAAAATCCTGTGTCATAAATAAAAAAAAGTGGACCAACAGCAATCATCATGCCCAAAAACTCATCCAGAGTAATCCATGAAAAATCTTCGCTTTTATGAGGAAAGAGAATTTTTAAAAATCCCCAACTTAAAAAGAAAAAAGTGAAAAAAATTATGAACAAAAAAAGTGTTCGATAAAGAAAGTCTAGGGGCAAAATAGCATCCAGCCACACACATATCAAAAGTCCCAACGCACTTGTTACCGTGCCAGGCATCCCAGGTAAGAATCCCACTCCTCCGAACGAAAGAACCCCACGGACAATATCTTTTCCTTTCATTTGAAAATTGACAATTGTATCAGTACCAGACCTTTTTCAACTTAAAGACATATGCCAACACATTAGATAAAAAGCTAAGAATAGGCCCAATAATAATCAAGAAAAAGACTTCGCTTAAGTTGGGAATATACATAAAACATCCCAAAAGTAAGGCTCCGATAATATAATCCACCCCGTCCCAAAACGGCAAAGCCTGTCCAGGAACAATATTCATTCGTCGTTTCACAAAACTTTCTACACTATCTCCCCCCAAAGCCCCTATTCCCAAAAGACCGCCCCACATCAATCCGAAAAATGGGTCTTGTCCTCCTATCCAAAACTGTATCCCTCCGACCGCAATCGCACATCCAATACCAAAGATGAACCCTCTCCACGTTTTATTTTTTCCCAAAAAGCGCTCCCACACAGGAGTATCCCATTTTCGAATTCCAGGAATATTCATAACAATCACCGGGACAGCATTCGCCACAAATGCCGGCAGAAAGAAGAGAAATATTTCCCAAAAGTGATTCATTTGCGAAGAAAAGAAAGAAATTTTCGAATGTAGATACTGGCACTCACGTACGCAAGTACCAATGCCCCAGTCGCGATTATATAAATAGCACTTCCAATCCATACATTGCGGGAAAAAATCAAAAAGAGCAAGCACAAATGGATGAGAATCACCTGAAATACAAATTTCCACTTTCCTGTCCAGATGGCTGGCATGGGACATCCTTTCCCTGAACAGAAGTTTTTGAGGCTATCAACAAAGAGCTCTCTCACTAAAAATAAAATCCATACCCAAATAGGTAAAATATCATAAGGGATAAGCAATATGTAGAGACTGAGTGTCAGAATTTTGTCAAAAAGCGAGTCAAAGACAATTCCGAAATCCGAAACAACCCCCCATCGTCGAGCTAAATGACCGTCAAAAAAATCCGTCAGGCTCGCTACAAAAAAACATCCAAAAACAATCCACCACTTATATGGGATATCTAAGAAGAAAAGGAGCACGATTACCATCGTGATAACTCCTCGAAACACAGTGAGCGCATTCGGAACATATTTTTTCATGAAAGGAAAAAATAAAGTGTCAAAAGAACAACCCATGCAACAAAGATATTGCTGGAAAACATTTGCTGTTTCCACCAATTTCCGATTCCTTCAATTCGAAGTGAAGATACTGGATAGAGTGGACGATTCGCCCATTCCCGAACATGTGTGGGAATATCCCAAAGCAAGTGTAATCCCCACGCCCAAGCAAGTGCCCAAATCAAATCGTTCCCCCAATACCAAGCAGAAAAAAATAACGCTCCTATTACTAAAAAACTATGAAATAAGTAGTACACACCCATAAGATTGGAAGGAGGCGCAGCATGTCCCTCTGCACCAAGGTATTTCCAAATTTTAAATTCTTTATGAATTCCATATCGATGAATATAAATGGGAATGAGCGACATATCGGGAACAATAGATCCCAATATGCAAACAGCTTTTGCCATTGGACTATCAAAAAATGTTGATAACACAAGTCCCGTTCCAAGATGCGTTCCAATATCCATTTTCCTATAAATCCTACTGAAAAATTGTGGTAAAAACAACACGAAACGGTTGCAAAAAAAAGAGGGAATTCTACATTCCTATTGTCGCTCTAGCGACCCCACTGTGACAAATACTCATTCTTAGGACGAGAAATATTTTATTCTCCATGAAAACACATCCTACGCAACCTTGGAAATTATTCTTTCTTCTTTTAGGATTTCTTCTTTTCTCTGGGCAGGTTTTTGCCGTAGGAAAACTAGAAGTCAGTCAGTATTCATACAGCGATCATGTCCCAAAAAATGGCGTTCGCATTCCCCTCCTGACATTGCGTACCACGGCCAAGGAAGGCGATGTCTCGATTTCAGACATTATTGTTCTCCGTCGAGGGCTTTCTACAGCCTCCGATTTCGGAAGACTCATTGCTATCACTAATGATTACCGACGATCTATGAATGGAAATCTCTCCAATGAAGACCTCGCTACTTTGAATTTCCGAATACCCCTTCTGATAGAAAAAGACACCACTCAAGAAATTACTGTGTATGGAAACCTTCAATTTGAATCTGATAGCCGAACTTTTTCATTTGCTTTGCAAGATATTCATTCAGATGCCACAAGCATCAATTTCCTTGAAACACCTCAGGCACCACTTAAATCAGAAAGTAAAAATATCAGTGCTATCCGACTTCAATCTCAAACCCGTCCTAGCTTCAAAATTGTGTGTCGCAATAAAATCTGTTACCGAACACGACGATAAACTCTTCTAATCTCGAAACTCCCAGAGTTGCTCTCCCACTCGGATCTCCTCCCCAGGCTGAGCTCCTTTCGTTCGAAGTTTATCAATAACTTTCCATTTTTTGAGTATATCGTAAATACGCTCTCGTGCCTCAGGATTCGTAGCATCGGTTTGCCTCACCATTTGTTCTAATCGATCATTTTGGACCGTCCACCAGTGTTTGGTTTTTTCTATAATGACATTACGATCAGAAGTTTTCTTTTTTTCCATAGGATGAAACACCACTTCTTCCGCGATTTCATTCTCCTCTCTTGTCGGGAGATCCTCCTCCTGCTGCTTTTGATCTGTTGGTATTTCCTCCGGTACTTGCAAAGCAACATATCTTAATAATTCCTGCATCCCCTCATGCGTCGCGGCAGATACTTTGAATATCTTTTGTTTATATTTCTTCTCAAATTCCTGAACGAGAAAATCTTCCAATTCTCCGTCCGTAAGATCGATTTTTGTAAAAACAGGAACAAACGGTTTTTCCGCTAAGTTTTTGGAAAACTTTTTTAATTCCTCGCGAATAATTTCATAATCCTGTAAAGGGGTGTTCGAAGTGGCATCAATCAATTGAAGAACAAACTTCGCTCGTTCGATATGACGCAAAAACTGATGTCCTAACCCTTTGCCCTTACTCGCCCCCTCAACCAATCCTGGCACATCAATAAAGACGAGTTCTTTCCCATCTACTCCCCCAACTCCTAGGTTTGGAACCAGCGTCGTAAAGGGATAATCCGCAATCTTAGGTTTTGCATTGGAAACGACAGAAATAAACGTTGATTTCCCTACACTGGGATATCCCACCAAAGCAACGTCTGCCACTAATTTGAGTTCCAATTCTAAATCAAAGCATTCCCCTCTATCCCCTTTTTCTGCAAAAGAAGGGGCCTGCCGAATAGAACTCACAAATCCAGCATTTCCTTTTCCTCCTCTTCCCCCACGAGCAATAGTAAATTTCTGTCCATCAGAAACGAGGTCTGCAAGTATTTTTTTGGTATGTTCATCGCGAATAAGGGTTCCCACGGGAACCGTCAAAACAATATCTTCCCCGTTTGCTCCTGTCCGATTTTGTGAAGCTCCTTTTTGTCCATCTTGAGCAGCGAAATGTTTTGCTGAACGATAATCAGAGAGCGTATGCGCATTATGCACTGCACGGAAAACAACATCACCTCCATCACCTCCATTTCCTCCGTCAGGACCTCCTTTGGGAACATATTTCTCACGACGAAAACTAACCGCTCCATCGCCGCCTTTTCCCGCCTGCACCGAAATCACAGCTTCATCAACAAACATCGTTTTTCATTGTAAGAAAGCTTCCACAAAGAGCAATGAGGAATTTTCAATTTGCAATTGACGATTGGTAATCAGAAAAAGAAATTTACAATTAACAATTGGCAATCGAAAATCTCTTATTTCTGCTTCTTCGCTACTTCGACCACCTTATTGAATACTTCTGGATAATTTATAGCAAGTTCAGAAAGGTTTTTTCGATCAATTTCCATTTTGGCATGAAGCCATTTGTTCTTGATTTCAGAGTATCGCTCCCCAATAACACGAAGTGCTGCCGAAATACGACCAATCCAAAGTTGTCTAAAATCTCGTTTTTTCTGTTTTCGTCCGACATAAGCATGAAGACCCGCCTTCATGTATGCTTGATGTCCCAAACGAAACGTGGATTGATTTTTAGATCGATATCCTTTGTTGGCTTTTCGAACTTTTGTATGTCGTGCGTGAGCCGCTGAACCGCCTTTAACTCGTACCATTATTGAGAAATATTAAGAAGTCGCGAAAGAGTCTGTCGAGCACCAGCTGGGACATGAACACCCAAACGGCCCGATTTTTTTTGTCGTTTTGATTTAGAACTCAGGAGATGGTTCTTGCAAGACTTAGCAGCCATTACCTTTCCAGACCCAGTAACTTTAAATCTTTTTTTGGAGGCGGAATGTGTTTTTTGCTTCATTACTTTGAAGATTTTGAAGGATTAAGAACGACGATAACCTGGTGTCCTACTGCCTTGGGAGCATTTTCCACTTTTGATACTTCTGCTAACGAAGTAATAAAAGCACTCATTTTATCAATCGCCAAATCTCGGTGTGCTTTCTCTCGGCCTCGCATGACCAATTGTATACGCACGGAGTTTCCGTCTTGCAGAAATTCTTCTGCATGTCGACGTTGACGTTCGACATCTCCCGTGTCCATCCCGAAGGTCAAACGGATACCCTTTAATTCGGAAACCTTATTTGCCTTCTTGGCCTGCTGCTCCTTTTTCTTGAAGGCATACAACATCTTACCGTAATCGATAAGTTTGCATACCGGTGGATCAGCTGTGGGAGATATTTCAACAAGGTCTACTCCTCGTGTCCGTGCCTCATCCAATGCTTGCGAGGAAGTCATCACACCAAGAGGTTCTCCTTCTTCATCAACAACCCTTACCTGCGGACTTCGCACCTCCTCATTAATCCTATGAAGTTTCTTTGGGGAGTTGCTACGATAGCTTGAATGTTTTCGGCCGCCACGAAATGAGATTCCTATGTTGAAAAAATAAAAAATGGAAAAAAGCCGCCCGATTGTAGATTGGAGGGCATTTTTGTCAAATAATTTTGTGGTAATTGAGAGAAAAGCGCCAAAAAAATGTTTCAAGATTTTATTCTTCTTTTTCTAGATTCCCATTTAATCCTTTGTGAAAGAGCGAAATCCCCCCACATAGAACACACAAGCACCAAATATCTAAAATCTTTTGACGAAGGTTAAAAAATACAGTAGAAAAAATACTACAATAGTAAAAATTCATGCTTGAAACCCCAATTTGGATCACGAATTTTAAAAATTACGAAAGTGCCATTGGACACAGTGCTTTAGAGCTTGCTCGTATACACGAACGAGTTGCCCGTGAAACAGGTGTTTCTATCGGTATCGCCGTATCAGCTATGGATATTTTTCGTATTGCAAAAGAAGTATCTATTCCTGTTTTTGCACAACATGTCGATCCCATCGATTACGGAAAGTGCACGGGATATATCCTTCCTCAGGGTGTAAAAAAAGCTGGAGCTATCGGGACGCTCCTTAATCACTCTGAACGCCGACTTCCTTGGGAGGACTTGGAGAATGCTGTTTGCTGTGCTCAAAAAGCAACATTGAAACGAATTGTTTGTGCTGAAAATCCAGAAGAAGTAGAAAAATTTGTAGATTTGGATCCCGATTTCTTGGCATTTGAACCTCCTGAACTCATTGGTTCTACCAAAGCTTCCGTTGCTTCATCGAAGCCAGAATCAATTAAGAAGTCAGTTCTTCTCGCAGGAAAAATTCCTCTTTTGGTAGGGGCTGGTATCAATTCTGTAGAAGATGTAGAAGTCTCTCTCCGCCTCGGTGCCAAAGGATTTCTCGTTGCCACTGCTATTACGAAAGCCGTTGATCCAGAGCAGGCATTGAGACTTTTTGTCAAGGCCATGAAAAAACGATAATTCTCTTTACGGATCGCAAGTGCCATCTACTCCGCTCTCTGTATTTTGAATTCAATCTGGTTAAAATTTGAAGGAACTTGTTCCGACCAAAAAGGAGAAATTTTTATGTTTCCCACATATTCAATTTCTGGGAAATTAATCAGGATGCTTTTGGCTTCGGAAATAGATTTTCCTGCAATCTCTTTTTTGATACTTTGTTGCCATTCGTTGGCTTCATCTGAACCCGAATCAATATCCAACATTTCTACTCCCTGCATTTCAACGGATAATTTCACCCATTTCTCCTCCTCTAATTTCTCAGATTCCAAGACTCTATAACTCGCAGAAGTTTGATCAATATTAATAAGTTTTTTTCGGTGATCTTGGGTTTGTTTGAGTTTTTCTTCTAAGAAATCTGAAACTTGTTTTTGGTCAAAAACTATTCCAGAAAGCTTTAGTTTGGCCTGAACTTCAAAGGTTTGCGTTTCTTGCCCTACAACATAATTCGGAAATGTTGCCTCCAAAAGTTCATGGCTCAAAAGTCTTGGATCATCAAGAAGAACATATCGTTTCCCTTCGCGTTCAGAACGATTCCGAATTTCATTCTCGAGATACTCTATTCCTCGAACACGAAAACTTTCAACGAGTGTATTTTTGACCCCTTCAAAATCCCCTTCCTGAATAAAATAATGTGTGAGTGTAGAACCTCCTACCAGTGGCCCTTGATTTGCCTTGGCATAATACAATTCTTGTGCCACAGAACCCAAGGCTGGGAAAATGAGATCTGTTCCCGCATCAATATTCCCTCGCTCACCAATAGGTTTCCCATTCTCATCGTATTCGTCTGCTACGATATCTACAACTAATCGTCCTGCCCCTTTTTCATCTTTCGGAGGAATCGTTATATTTTGAGTAAAACGGAAAATCACCCCATCCGCCGTAGAGAGACGAGATGGAATAAAGAATTTTGGCTTTGAGGTTTCGTTAAAAATCGTCACTTTCCCTTTTGCATTCGTCAAATCATATTTTCGTCCCGTAGACGGAAAAACTTCCGTCCCTGCAACTTCCGTTTGCACAAATATTCCTTGTATTTGTGGTAAAAATTTATCTTGCTCCCTTACAATAGTCTCTGGAAATGTGACCAAAACATTCTGAGTAATGGGAACTACGGACACCTTGGGCTTGAGGGTTATAACAACTTGAGGAGACACCCACAACCACAGTCCGATAAGAATCAAAATAACAGCCAAAAAACCAAAAAAAACTTTCCCTTGAATGGGTTTTGACTCTTCTGGATTTTGAATTTTATGGGTTTCAAATTTTGGTTTTTCCGTTGATTTAGCAATTGGCTTTTCGATAGGTTCTTCTTTGAGAATGTTTTTTGTTGCTTCTAGAGTGTCTCCAAAATCTTTTACTGTTTTTTCTTCCCCTTCCTCGTAGTCCTTCACTATTTTGGAATAGACCTCAAACTGCTGGCGTTTCAGCACATCTCGTGCAAATTTTTGGAGAGAAATAAACGCTATTTTTTTATGATGGATAAGAGCTTCTTCTCGAAGTTTTTTGAGAAAAGCCATGTCAGACAGAAGCGAAAAATTTCGAGGACAGAGGAAAATAATCTTTTTGGCTTCTGTTTTCCCAAATATCTCAACAATATTTCCAATAGTGTCACTAGGGGTGAGTGTGATTTTCAAAAACTTCATCGGACACTAATGTATCCGAATTATTTAAAAAAGAAAACACTCCTGCCTGCCTTCATTTTCGAAAATTAATGCCTAAAAAACATGTTTTTTCCTTTATTTTATTTTATATTTTTAGCTTCAATAAGCCGAAAATTATAGAGGAACACTCCAAACACACAAACCGCTTATAAAATTCTTTTAAATACCCCTTGCATTTATTTCAGAAATGGAGTATAATGTAAAAACAGTTTGATTTCGATCAGATTGTTAAAGTGTTCCGTTCTTTGTCAGCTTGTTACTCATCTATTCTCGACTTGATGGCTGAAATACTATCAGGCCTATCGGAAGAAGAATTCTTCCCCCTTGTCACCTTGGGAAAAATATCAGATCACTTTCGTGACATGAAGTATCTGAAGGTATGGCGCTTTTTTTCGGGAAAGCGAGAGGAAGTACCGTTCAAAACTTCCCATCTAAGATTGCCTCAAAAAGATGTAAAAAGTGTGTGCCTCGGATATGCAATCCATGCGTGTAATTCCACCATTCCGGGAGCGCCGACGAAAGTCCTATTTGGAATTCATGGACCTTTGTTTGTTGGGTTAGTTAGTCCAACCACAAAAAAACTGGCTGCTGTAGTTTCTTTTTCAGAAGCTATGGCGAAGAGAATTGAAGATAGCAAACGATGGAAAACATTGTCGAGCACTTTCAAATAAACACAAAAAATGTCCTCCCGAGCTGTGTCGTGAGGGTATTTTTTTATGGAAACTTGTTTTTTGAAACTCTTTTACCCTAAGCCCCTCCTTCTACTCTGCCACGATCTTCGATTTCTCTCGAAAGGTCGACGCTGTTCTTGCCTTTTGAAAGTGACTGGTGGCTTGGTAGATGGAGCCAAATTCACATGATAAGGATGCTCTTGTACTACGGGGATAGATTTATTGATGAGCTTATGAATATTTTTGACGTATTCTTGTTCATCTCTGTCGCAAAAAGAAAGAGCCATTCCACTTCGATCGGCTCGGCCAGTCCGCCCAATACGATGAACGTAGGTTTCTGGTTCATTTGGAATTTCAAAATTTATCACGTGTGAAAGTTCATTAATGTCGATTCCTCGAGCCGCAATATCTGTGGCAACAAGGATTCTCGTTTGTTTCGATTTAAAATTTTTCAATGCACTTTGACGAGCATTCTGAGATTTATTTCCATGAATAGCTTCTGCTCTTATTCCCGATTGATTAATAAAATGAGCTATTTTATCAGCACCATGTTTGGTACGAGTAAAAACTAATGCCGAAGGGATAGCAACGGGATCCTTGAGTATGTGTGCCAAAAGAGATCTTTTGTCTTTTTTATCAACAAGGTACATCTGCTGAGTTACCATTTCCGCGGTAGAAGAAATTGGTGTGACAGCCACTCGCACCGGATTGGTGAGAAGCGCTTCTGCTAATTTTGTAATTGTTGAAGGCATTGTTGCAGAAAAAAACAATGATTGTCTTTTTGCGGGGAGCTTATTGATAATTTTTTTGATATCATTGATAAAACCCATATCCAACATGCGATCAGCTTCATCAAGCGTGAATATTTTTAAATTTTGAAGTCCCACCAGTCCTTGATTCATAAGATCAAGAAGCCTCCCAGGGGTTGCAACAAGGATGTCCACTCCTGCTTTTAGTTTATGTGCTTGGGCATATTGGTTCACTCCTCCAAAAACAACCGTGTGCTGAAGATGCGTTCCCTTCCCATAAGCGGCAAAACTTTCATTGATCTGAATCGCTAATTCTCGCGTTGGTGTGATAATAAGTGCCTTGATGCCTTTTTCCCAACGTCCAGTCTTTTTCTCTTCGTGGAGTATTTGCAGGATAGGAATTGCAAAAGCAGCTGTTTTCCCGGTTCCCGTTTGGGCACATCCGAGCAAATCTTTTCCTTGAAGAATTACTGGGATAGCTTGGCTCTGTATGGGAGTTGGCGTGGTATATCCTTTGGATTTTATTGCCTGAAGGATGGGGGGAATAAGACTGAGATTTTCGAACGTCATTGGAATCTACTCTACGAGAGGAATTGATAAGGGAATGGACTGTATCACCTTTATTGCAAAAAGTACACTTCCAGAGCACAGGAAACAAAAATCTAAAAAACGAACTCAGAACATTGAATCCAGACTGAAAATATATATCTACCGCAAAAAGAAAACTTGATTTTCATAGTTAACTTCTTACAATCTCGCCGTTCTCGATGGGGCGTCGCCAAGTGGTAAGGCACCGGGTTTTGGTCCCGGCATTCGGGGGTTCGAATCCCTCCGCCCCAGCCAAAGAAAAAATCAGTGCCCCCAAAGGGGGTAGTGGTTTTTTCTTTATCTGCGAAGCAGAAGAGGGGTGAGAACCGAAGGTTCGAGGATTTGCACCGAGGAGCGAAGCGACGAGAATGTCAAATCCCTCAAACAAGTCCGCTTTATGCGGACGAAGTGACGAGTATCCTACCGCCCCAGCCAACACGTGATCTAATCACACCTTAAACCCACATACCTATGGAGTAGGTAATGTAGGATTTTTGGGTACTTAAAATCCAAGAAACCCTTTTATAGATTGATTCTTAGTTTTGAAGGGTAGGATTCCGATGCACCTATGGGGAAGGTGGAGTAAGAGCAATATTTCAAAGTCAAATCTTGACCCCGAACTTTGCCAAAACGAAGATATAGATACTGTATGAAATAAACATTGCAAAAGCAGAAAGAATCATCGCAAAACTAAATTTGATACCACTTTTCAAAAGTAAAGGAAGAACGATAAAGAAAACAAGGGAAGGCAATACTGCCCAAAAAATATTGACTGATAAATCAATGATTTTTTGTGTGTCCTTTGTTTCCGTGTAGAGCCAAATCATCGCCAAAATAGAAACAAGGGGGAGTGAAGCAAGAATTGCTGCAATAGGGGTAAACCGTTTTCCTAATTCAGATACCCCCACAATAATTAAAGCAGATATGATTATTTTTATAAGGTATTGCATATTTCAAATTGAGAAGAAAGACAATATTTCGTCAGAAGTAGTTTACATGATTTCGGAAAAAGACCTGAATTTCTCTTTGCGGATTCGTCAAAAAACAAACAAAAATCACCTCATTCCCGCCCCCCTATGGGGAAGATGATGTCGAACATGAATTTGAAGGAGCCTTACGGGGATTGAACCGCATTGCTCCATATATTCCGATCCCTCCGCCCCAAAGAACAGCGAAATTTTATGGTGATATTCAACTTTTTTTACGCTGAACTGTTTTCTAATGATCTACAAAAGTAGAAATTTTATGGTGATATTCAACAGGTCTTTGGTGAGGTTTGATTTATCATATCTACAAAAGTAGAAATTTTATGGTGATATTCAACTTGCATGGGGGGACAGACCACTTGTCAGATCTACAAAAGTAGAAATTTTATGGTGATATTCAACTCGTTTTTCTTGCCCCAGCAATGGGTACATCTACAAAAGTAGAAATTTTATGGTGATATTCAACCTCAATACTTGCTCCGTTGCCGTTTTTAGATCTACAAAAGTAGAAATTTTATGGTGATATTCAACGCGTGTGCCTTTGCACTATCCCTATCCATAATCTACAAAAGTAGAAATTTTATGGTGATATTCAACCCTAGAAATGGCTGAGAGAAGCCAAAAAGATACAAAGAGAAAAATACATGACTCCGACTTTTTGGCTTTCCCAGAAGGTCTTGAAAAAATAAAGACCAAGGTTTGCAAGTGAAATGCGCTATCATTGAATATAACCACCCAAACTTATACTTTTGATTTTGCACGAAAGCGCAAAGAACTCGTTACAAAAAGAGTATATCTTCGTCTGTATTTTTTGCATAGCCAAATTTCATTATCTTTTTTTCGTCCGATTCGGAAATGGGAATGATCATGACACTATCTGCTCCAGTGAAGTGTTTCATATATCTTCGTTGTATTTCAGTCATGACCAAATTGAGGATTCGTTCACTGTTTTTTATTTCAAAAACAGAATACTGGAGACGATACCCGAATTTTTTTAGAAAATTCGAGAACTTTGTTCTCAGTTTGTCATCCGTGATATCGTAAGTAACGAGAAGCATTGGGAAAATGAAGCTTATAAATGGAATGTTTCAAACTCAAGAGAATCTTTCATTACGGCTCTATAAAAGCTTTGAATGTATTTAAAAATACCTTCTTTTTCACTCATAATCGCTTCCAAGAAAATACGAGAGTATTTACTGGCGGTCTTGTACTTCAGGATATATTGTCCTTGATGAATGCTGAAATCTTTTTCATTGATTTGCTTGAGATTAAATGCCTTCAAAAGGGCTTTATCGACAATACAACGACAGGGTTCAACCATATCGCACACAAGAGATTTCCGTTGATAAAATTCCTGATGGAGATTCCCCACATATGTATCAAATCCATACAAACGCAATTGCGCATCAATAAAATGAAAAAGAAATGTATACCCAATATCCAGTAGTACATTGGGAATGTCGTATTTGGTACGCGGTTTCCGTCCATGCCAATTCATAGAAGAAAAATAAGAGGAGAAAAACATTTTTGCCGCACTCCCCTCAATCCCCATGAGAGAAGCAATATCCTTCGCCATGAGTATATTGGAGCGGATCTTTCCAATTTGTTCTTGGGTATTAGTTCCTTTCAGTGCTTCCAACCGAGTTTTTCTGAAAATATCTGCTTGGTTTTGAAGTTTTGCATCAACGATTTTTTTTGCTATTTCAAACGAATTTTTCCCTTCGTACTGTTTTCGCCTCAAAAGCACATTCCCTTCCGTTTCATTTCCCAGAACAGCATAGGTTTGATAATTCTTTTTTAAGAGAAAAATCGTAATTCCATAACTCAATAATTTTCTAATAAGAACCATAGTAAGTGTGAATTCTCCAACTATAAAAATGGCAAATACCTTGATACATGGAATTTGATCCGTTTTTTTCCCTTCGTTTTTCAAGATTAAATTGTCATTTTGAAATGAAAGTTCCTTGGCATCCTGCGATTCCAAGAAAAGAATTTGTTTTGCCATAAAATCAGGAAGAGAAAGCATTTTTAGGGTTTATAAGCGTCACACAACTCCCTATAGATGCACTGTGCGCACTTATTGGGATTTGGGGAGATGGGATCCGTGATTTTATAGGTTTTCATTTGTTGAATTATTTCAGCAAATTCTTGTTCTTCCGAAAGGGTTGGAATCGGAATTTCATAGCGTTTGTTATCAGAAAGTGAATGAAGAAAAATACTTTTCACTTCATATCCCATTTCTCGAAGACAAAACATTTGCGCATACACTTGGTATCTATATCCGTCGTAGATTTGTTTGATTTTGTTTTTTCTCTCTACCAGAGCCCCTGTGTCACTATTGAAGAGGTCTATTTTCCCACAAATTCCGTACTGCTGACTGTAAACATCGATTCCTTGGAGCCACTTCTTTTCTGTGGAATATATTTGTTTATCGATCGTCTCATGAGCAAGTTTCCCAGATTTTTGGGGTCTTTCGTGATACATGTTTTCATTGTATTTCTGATACAACTGATGAAAGTAAATTGATCGTGGACAGAACACGAAGTCGTTGATGGTTGATATGGAAATGTATGATTCCATTGTGAAAAAATCTGCACATTATAGCAGATTTCTTCCATTTTAAGAACTAGGGACTTAATCAGGATTTAATGTTTATTCCGTATTATTTTTTTCGCTTTTCTTTCACTCCTTCCAATGCTTTTCGTGAAGAGAATTTCTGAAGTTGTTGTTTCCATGCTTTTTTATCTACCAAAGATAAATCCCATTCTGACTCAGAAATAAAGAGATTCAAATCATTTGTACTTTTATCGTATTTAGGTCTCTCCGCTTCAATCCAAGAACGAATGTGTTCATTCATCAACAATCCCTTGCGTGCGATATTGTAAGCCCCATTGGCATCTCCTGATGTTGGCAGATTCACCTTTTCACCTTTTTGCTCTCTATCCCAGTATTCCCGAGAGTCAAAATGTTTTCCTGTTTGTTCATCTCGTACAGGAGAAAGAATAAAATCATTATTTCGTTCATCTCCTTCATTGCCTGTATTTCTGATTTGTTGAATAAGTTCAATAGCGAAACGAAGCGATTCCCAAGCGGTATACTCATCATACTTTGTTAACTCTACGCCTTCTTTTATTTGCGTCAGCAAAGACTTATTTTTATTAAACTTTGCCAACACTTTTTCCAAAATATACACAATGTTTTGAGGTTCGTTTTTCCATTCATATTTGTCTTCGCCCCTTTTACCTCTAAATCGATCTAAACTTTTCCCGTTAATTCCTGAATACATCTTCCACTGTTTTTCAACAAAAACTTCACCAGTATTTTTGTCGGCAATATAAGTCTTATATTCAAAAACATAATCTTTTCCGTCAAAACGAATATCTGTGAATTTTTCTAAAATTTGATCTCTTATACTTTTGTTCTTAACTTTGCCATCTTTAGTATAAGTGGTTTCTTCTGGTCCAGATTGTAGATAAATAGTCTTTCGCCAACCCGTCACAGGATCTGTTTGAGAAGTGTAATTTGCCCGCGTGTAGAGCATGACTCCAACCTGCTTTCGATTCTCAATGTCTTGGTAATTCTGCACAGGAGGAGTGAGTTGAATTGCTTTTGTTACGGATCCAATTGCCCCATTTTGTGCGGTTTTGTTCACGAGGAAATTCAGCTTCTTCGCAAGAGCCAATTCAAATTTTTGATAAACTGACTTTTCGATCTTTTGTCGTCCTCGCTTGAATCCCGTATTTAGGTCTTCCAGTACGATAAAGGCAGGATGATCTTCATTCGTGGCAATGTCTGAGATCTTTTTGACTACTTGAGAAATATATCCCTCTTTGAGTTCTTTAATGGTGCCGATGGTTTGCCAGTTCTTCCGTGCCATATCACGATTGGAACTCATTGCATCCAAAAGATCATTATAATTGCAACATTTTACCTCTTTTGATTTCCACTTATCTTCTTTCTTATCGTAAAAATACTTTTCTTTTTTTATACTTCCTAGAAAAGGCATATTCAAAGTTCCTTGATCTACAATCTCGCCTTTTTGATTTACAAGTGAATAGTAAGCGAGATGCTTTTCTCCTCGGTCGATGCCGAAGAAATGAATATGTGATAATGAAGGGAGAAGTGAATTTACAAGATCATTCGTTTTTTTGTTATCTAAACAAAAATTAAGAGTGATAGGAACATGAAAAACAAATTTTTCCTTTGAAAAACGATAATTTTCTATAATTTCTTTTCCTTTATGAATTTTTTTTCTGATATCTTTCTCTGATATTGCTTTTCTATAAAAAATTTCTGCTTCTCCATTAAGCTTTGGGCGGTTCTTAATTTCTTGGAAAAGAGCATGCCAGTAAATGGTGTGTAAATTGTTTTTGTGCCCATCTTTTTTTCCACTATTCGAATCTTGGTTTTTTATTTCAAAAAGGTAGATTTTCCCTTCTTCTACAAGAGAATTTAACACATCTTTATTTATTTTTGAGAAACTAAGCTTATATCCTTGAATTTCTACCTCGCTAAAAAAATCAGTGAGTTTTTCATATTTTTTACTGTCTCGGAAAACAAAATTAAAATCTTTATATTTAAAGCCATCTTTCTCATATTTTTCAAAAAAATTCTTGTAGCAATTAATGAGACTTTCGAGGTTTTTAACTTCATCATTTTTTGTGATAATCTTTCCATCACTATTCAAACAATCTTCGTAACATTCCCATCCGAGTTGTTGTGCCGTACCAAAACATTTTCTAACAAAACCACCTACTCCCGTAGGTGTTGCAATCTGTTTATATTCCATTTTTTCAAAAATTTCACATCCATCCGAGATATCATAAAGTGGATTTTTTCGCACATCTTTGTTTTTCCCTCTGCCCTCAATCCATTCTTTCTGAAAAAGGATATTATGTTTTTTATGCATTACTGATAGAAATATTTTCCCTTCTGTACTTCTTAAAAGAACACACCCATTTGCCGTTTCTTTATTGACATCCCAACCTCCTGCTAATGTACTATTTTCAAAATTTAACTTCAATTTATTCTTCTTCGCATCATCTTTCGATTTTTTAGTGAGATAATTTCGTAGAGCATCGTACCATTTGAACCAATTTACCTCTGTGTCATTCTCTAGTTTCGCTTCAAAAACTATATTCTTGAGTCCCTCTGAAATCTCTGTATCGAGCGGTGTGCCTTTAATTTTGTTTTCTCTTACGAAAAAATACTTCAACATTTGATTCACCGCCAATGCGTAATCCATCCACTGTTTGATTGTTTCCTTTCCTTCTTTACTTTTATAATCCTTCAATTTCGAAATCGAGTCTGTCAAATCAAGAAATTTCTGTGCATTTCCTCTGATGTCATCAAATACCATTTCTAACAGTGCTTTCGATGGGGTCTTGGCATGATCGATAATATTCCTTCTTTTTGATCTTTTTTCATTTTCCTCTTTATTTCCTTCAGTAGTCGCTAATTCTTTTACCAAACTCTCCTTAAAAAATGTTGTTCTCCAATCTTCTGTAGCATCGAGTACAGCAAAAAGTCCTGAAAGCTCAATCGCCTCTGGAATTTTTGTATCTTCCTCACTTCCTTTGCTTGGTTTTTGAAAAATCTTTGCTTCTTTGAGTCGATCTTTGAGCGTGTGATAATTTGCAAAATATTTATTGGAAATCGTATTCATGGCGGCTTTTGACCAGTACACACCGTCATAATCTTTCTTTTCTGAAATATATTTCAGAAATTCTGTCACTGTATTGATGATGCTATCGTTATTTTCACTCTGAAAATACTTCTCTCCAGATTTTTCGGCTAAATTCAAAACCTCTTCCACCGAAAAAGCATTCTTTCCTTCTTTTCTTGCTTCTTCAGCTTCCAACCTTGTGTTGTGAGTAAGCTCAAAAAATAATGCTTCTTTCTTTCCGCAACCAATCTGTTTATACAGGGTTTTAAAAGGCAGAAGCTTTCTAAAATTTTCAGTCTTGTTATGAGATTGGTTGTAAAGATTAATTAAAAAGTTTGCGTTTCCTATCAGGTCATTGTAAATCTCAACGCCTTTTTGAGATAAACAAGCATTAAAAAAACGGATATCGAACCAGTTTTTATCAACAGGAACAAGTTTTTCTTGTTCCTTATTTACCAAACTTTTCCCCATTTCTTGAAGCACTTTGTAGGCTGATAAATATTCACTTGATCGATCCTCAAATAGGAGAACATTATCGCAAAATTTTGGCAAATTTTCATGTACGATTCGAGTTGCAATAGCAGTCACTTTTTCTTTTTCGGTTTCATAATAATTTGCTCTGTTTTGATTAAATCCGCCAAAGTAAGTAAAAAATCCTTTGAATACATCAAGCGCTTCTTGTATCTTTTTATCTCTCGTGTAGTCTTGTCTGAGTATTTCAAGAACATCTTGGCATTCCAAGATCACAGCGCCTTTTGCTTCCTTCGATCCCTTTTGCCACTTTAAAGACGAATATTCATTCTTAAAAAATAATTCCCCTCTCTCATAGGTTTCCCCTATAGCTTTTCGTAAAGTTTTCTCGCCTTTATCGTCTTCTTGTGTTTTATATTTTTCAAAAAATTCCGAAAAATCAATTTCTCTCGCCTCTTTTGATTCCAAACTTCGAGTAATAAACTCTTCATGGATTTGATCCAAAACGGGCTTCAGCGTTTGATAAGCATTTTCAATTTCTTGGTCATATAAAAAAGTTTGAAGTTCTTCGTCATACTCCAATTGTTTTTTCATATTTTCCAAAGTCTTCCCCACCGGCTTCAACTCAAACCTCAACGTCTTCGACAAACTATAAAGATTTGTGAATTTGGAAAAAATATTGTCGGACATGAAAAAAAGTAAAAGGGGTGTCTTTTATTGTATACAAAAAAATACCTTTGAAAACATTAAATTTAGATTAAGTTTTTTGACCATTGTTTTTGATTGTTTATTGAACAAATAACGTGTTCCAATTTGATATTTCCCTGTGTAACATTTGTAACATTTTTCCAATAAGGGTGGATTCTCGAGTCGCCAGCCATATTTAAAAACACAGGACTTGTTCCTGTATTTTGAAATTTATTTTGAGCTCAGAACTCAAACTCAAGGAGTCTTATAACGATTATTTCCCCTTCTTTATTATTTCTCCAAAAATTTTCTTCGCCAAATCTACTGCTTCTCGTGTCGTATGGACAATAGCATCTGCTCCTTTTGGACTTTTTGTAAGTCCAACTTTTTCAAGAGCATGGGACACTTTGGGACAAACAGATGAAAGAATAACCTTGCCTTTCCGTTTATGAATTTTGTCGATAATGACCTCCAAAGCGTGCATCGCTGTTGCATCGATTATGTGAACATGCTTCAGTCTGAGTACTAATACCTTATTAATTTTAGATTCAATTCTGTCCTGCAAACTACTTGCCACCCCAAAAAAGAGCGGTCCATTAATGTCGTAGAGTGCAATTTCTGGAAAATCCTGAAGCTCCTGATGGAGAAGCAAGCTCTGTTTGTCTCCAGACTCAACATGGTCTTCTAATGAGTGAATATTGATTTCACTCACACGACGGATAAAAAGAAGTGCCGCCAAGACGATTCCCACCCCCGTAGCAACCACCAAATCCACAAATACTGTAAGAAAGAATGTTGTGAGAAGTACGAGAACATCTCTTCGTGGAGCCTTAAAAAGGTCTACAAAATGTGGGATTTCACTCATGTTGTATGCCACAACCATAAGAATAAATCCGAGGGACGCCATCGGGATGTATCGAACATATCGAGCAAAAAGAAGCACAATCGCCAAAAGTGTCATCGCATGGATAACTCCTGCCCAACGGGTTCTCGCCCCATTCCGAATATTTGTTGCTGTACGAGCAATCGCTCCCGTTGCGGGGATTCCCCCAAAAAACGGAAGTATCAGATTCCCTATACCCTGCGCAATGAGTTCTTTATTGGAATTGTGCTTTGTTCCCGTCATTCCATCACCAACTACCGCGGACATAAGCGATTCAATCGCTCCGAGTAACGCAATAGTAAACGCTGATGGGAGAATCATTTTTATTTGATCCCACGAAAAGTGAAGAAAATGAAAATGTGGTAATCCCGTAGGAATATCTCCAACCGTGGGGATTGATCCCATTGGAAGCATAAGACTTGCGGCTGTAGCGAGGAGGATAACGATAGGAGAGGGTGGAATTTTCTTATTGCATTTCTTCCATATCCCGTACACGAGAAGTGAAAAAAGGGTAATTCCCAACGAATAAAAATTTATCCCCTGTTGGATTCCTAAAAAAATTTGATTGAGCGTATCAAAAAAATCAGTCGATAAATGAGAAAAGCTCAATCCCAGGACATTTTTTATCTGTCCCGTAAAAAGAAGACAGCCTATTCCAGCGGTAAACCCTACCACAACTGGGTAAGGAATGTATTGAATTGCTACTCCAAACCGAAAAATACCCATAAGTATTAAAATAATTCCAGCCATACCCCCTGCCAAAAGGAGCCCTTCCATACCAAATTTGTTTACCACTCCAAGCAGAATCACTACGAATGCTCCCGTGGGTCCAGATACCTGATACTGAGATCCTGCCAAAATTGCCATAATCCCTCCTCCGATGATGGCAGTATAGAGTCCTTGTTCTGGTGTCGCTCCACTGGCTAATGCAAAGGCAATTGCCAAAGGCAATGCCACTAGTCCTACAACAATTCCTGCCAACATATCGTGTCTAAAATCCGAACGAAAGTATCTCAAGAAAGTGTCCATCGTAATAATTTTGGATGGAATGTATGCCAAAAAAAAATATTTTCAAATGAAATCTGAAAAATGTTTTTTACTTCCCCTCCATTGATTCTTTTAGGACAACACTCCTATTGCCTTGCACACTTCGTAAGCGAGATATCCAACATAACACAAGACCAAAAAAGCTCCCGACCATCGTCCGAGTTTCCATTTTCCCACAGCACTCACGACGAAAAAAACCAAAATAAATGCAAATAACCACTGAACGGATTGGTAGAGTCCTTCCCGAACCAGAAATACATTCTGCTGTTTGATTAAGATAACGAGCAACCAAGGCATTCCCAATCCAAAAAGAATATCAAAAATATTAGAACCGATGGCGTTATTAATGGCCATATTTCCTCGTCCTTCTTTGGCAACGATAAACGATGTTAAAAAATCTGGTATTGAGGCGCCAATCCCTAGTACCGTTAAGGCAATAACAACCTCTGGAATCCCTAGTATTCCCGCAAGTACGATGGCCGAATCGACGATTTGCCAACTGAAAAAAACAATAAAAAGTACAGACAGAATAAACCCCCACAGATACTTTTCTTGGTTGATAAAAAGCATTCCAAATATTCTATCCAACACATGTTCTAAAAAAGAAAAAATACTTTTGGGATGATGCCATGGGCGTTCTACCTCTCCCATGAGCGCCCCTGATATTTTTCTCCATCCCAAGGCCACTTCTCCTTCAATGTGATAAAAGAAATTCTCCGATGGGACAATCCGTCTCCAATAGATAGCTAGGAAAACATAAACCGCATAGAGAAGAACAAAAGTCATGGCTTCAAAAAGGACAATCTGCCCATCCCAAAACGCTACAATTAGAAGCACGATGACCGTACAGTAAAAAACCGTATCTCGCAAAACTGTCTGCCATGACAGATGTATTTGTTGCGCTACCCATGCCGAAGCTCCCACAACAAAAAGAAGATTAAAAAGGGCTGATCCGACGATTGTTCCCATACCTATGGCTTCATGTGCCCCCGAACGAAAAACAGCAATCAGCGACACTGAAAATTCTGGTGAACTGGAAGCCATCGCCATAAAAGTCGTCCCTGCCGCTTCAGGAGATATGTTGAATCGTTTGGAAATCCTATCGAGTGCATTGATAAAATACTCATCGCACACTTTGTTGAGCAAATAAAAACAGAGAATGATCAATCCAATGTGAAGAAATATCATTTTTTCTTATTGTACCGTGAAAGAAGAAAAAAACACCATTTATGTGTTCAAAATCTTTGATTTTTCCCATAGATATGATATAATAAAAAGATTTACTTCTCATGAAAAAACACGTTCCTATTTCCGTTTCCGATCTCACGCAACCCTACTATAGTAGTGATTTACTGGCTCGTTCCCTGGTACGCACAGGAATCCCCCGTTATAAAGCCTATCAAATTACACATAATATTTGGGAAGAAATGGGACAGGATAAAAAGGATGAAAAAACACTGAAGAAAAAAGTATTGACGCTCCTAAAAAGTAAATACCCCGACTTAGTTTCTCGACACCAACAATGGCAAAAAATAATGCAACGAACCAAGCCCGTGATTATTCTTATCGGAGGAGGAACGGGAATTGGAACTTCTACCCTAGCAGTTCGACTCGGATGGCTTCTCGAAATCAATCAAATTCTCGGTACCGATTCTGTACGAGAAGTGGTCAGACGATTTCTCCCTGCAGAAATCGAACCACTCCTTAATGTCTCAACCTATGAAACAGGAAATCACGTAAAACTCGTAAAATCACATGAAGATGGCGTAATTTATGGGTTCCTTTCCCAATCAAAAAAAGTAATTTATGGAGTCGAAGCAATCGTTAAACGAGCCATTAAGGAAGAAACAAGTATCGTTATTGAGGGAGTTCATCTGATTCCTGGAGAAATGGATTTTTTGAAAAAATATAAATCCAAAGCGACCATTATTCAGGTTCTTTTGGACGTCAACCAACCAGAAACACACCGACAACATTTCTTTACCCGACAACTTCAGAATGCGAACCGTGCCAAAACAAAATACCTGAAATATTTTAAGGAAATCCGACTTATTCGTGATTTCTTGGTAGCTCAGGCTCAAAAAAACGACGTTCCGATCATTGAAAATTACAGCTTGAATCAAGCCGAAAAAGAAGTTCTCGAAAAGATATATCAACTCTCTCTCCCCCAGAAATAATACAAATGGTACAGAATAAATCTCTTCCACTTCCTATTACCGCCTGTCTCGTCGATGGAGAGCATTATTTACCAAATCTCAAAGCATCTCTCGCTCAAATTGCCAAACGATACCAAATCAAATATCTGATTTTCATTGGGGGAACTGAAAAAATAGGAACTCCTCAAGATGTTCAAAAAGCGCTCCCCTACACTGTATATTTCGCCAATCATGCGAATAAACCTGATGTCAAAAGACTCGACCAAATCCTTACTTTCCATCCCGTAAAAATAGTTTTGGATCTTTCTGATGAACCGATTATGGACTACATGACGAGGTTTGAAATAGCCAGCTATATTCTTTATCACGGAGCTATTTACAAAGGATCAGATTTCCAATTTGATCCACTTCGCTTTAAAAAAATTCTGAGTAAAAAATCTCTCGCCATATGGGGAACGGGAAAACGTATTGGGAAAACCGCTATTGGAGGGTTTATCGGTCGCACCCTCAGGGAAGCAAAACGTCAACCAGCTATTATAACTCTAAGTCGTGGTGGACCAGATAATCCTCTAGTTGTTCGTGGAGACAAACTGCACATCAACGTCGATTATTTGCTTGGCATAGACGCTCAAGGAATGCATGCATCGTCAGATTGTTTTGAAGATGCCCTCACCGCAAAAGTCATCACTTTCGGCTGTCGTCGATGTGGAGGAGGTATGAGTGGTAAAGCCATGATTACCGTTCTCGACAGAGGCGTTCGCATGGCAGAAGTTTCCCGTGAAGTAAAAACGGTAATCATTGAGGGAAGCGGCGCCACCGTCCCGGAAATAAAAACCGATAAAGTCATTCTCGTGATGGACGCCACACAACCTTTGGAAATATTGGAAGGATATTTGACCCCGCTTCGGATTCTCTACGCCGATTTAATTATCGTAAATATGTGTGAGGACTTCCTCGTGAGTGAACGAAAACTCAAAAGTATTCTTCATCGCATTCGAGAAATAAATCCTAATGTTCGCATTGCCACAACTGTTTTGCGACCAAAACCCCTCGCGCCCATCAAAGGAAAACGCGTTTTTCTCACAACCACTGCTCCAGAG
The DNA here is from genome assembly GCA_021736215.1 of Candidatus Altimarinota bacterium. Taxonomy (GTDB): domain Bacteria; phylum Patescibacteriota; class Gracilibacteria; order UBA4473; family UBA4473; genus JAIPGI01. Next base: position 108,539 of record JAIPGI010000002.1, on the reverse strand, counting down.
AAAGCTCTTCCATTTTTGGAAAAATATTTAGAAAAAACATATGCCTGCCACATCACAGGTATCAGCAATAATCTTTCTGTCCGTCCACTCCTGATAAAAGATCTCAAAAAAATAAAAAAAGGAGATATCGTCGCTACCGAACTCAAGGCTGCCGCTATCGCAGTCGTTGCCAAAGAATCCAGGAAATTAGGACTCAGCACAGTTCTTATGGACAATATTCCCCTTGTTGTCGACCGTGGTGGAAACGTAAAAAATTTGAAAAAAGAGATTTTGAAGTTGGTGTAAGGAGAGATTTCAAAATCCCCCTTCAATTCCCTGCCTACAGGTTTTTTCTGTAGGGGCGTACCACTGGTACGCCCGTTTCCCGCGAGACCAGTCTCAAGGTTTGCATAGTCATTGCGAGCGAAAAGATTTTCCTCCCTCTTTGTAAAGATGGACTGAGGGATATTTTTTTTCAGTTCGAACTTTTTTTCTTTTCTTTTTCTCTATCAATCCCGGGTTCAAGGAATTCTTAGAACCCGGGATTATATATATTCATTGTAATTGCGATCCCGCGTACGCGGGAGAAGCAATCTTATTCTTTTTCCCTCTTTGCAAAGAGGGACTCTCGCCCCTAGCGGGAGAGCCTGCCTGCCGGTAAGCAAGGAACTGAAGGAGAGGGAGAATTCTCAATTGAATAAATAATGTGTTCAATAAATCTATACCAAACTCTTCTTAAGCCATTCTTTTTTGCGATAAAAAGAAAGTGCCAATACGAGTGCCAAAAGATTCGCTGATGGATACGCGATCCAAATTCCCCATTCTCGGAGGTGAAAAATCGTTGAGAGCAAATAGGCCAGAACAAAAAGCGAAAACGTGTGAAACATTGCCAAAAACATAGAAGAAGTCGTTTGTCCTGCGGCCTTTACCGTTCCGATAACAACCATCTGTATTCCAATACAGCCAAAAGTCAGTGCCATAATACGAATAAAAAAAGTAGCATGTGCCACCAGCTCTAATTCTCCAGGAACAAAAAACGAAGCAATCTGGTGAGCCGAAAGAAAGAGAAGCAATCCCACCATTGAGAGGAATAAAAATCCGACTTCCATACCTGTTTTGACAATTTTTTCGGCACGGTCATGCTGGCGCGCGCCAAGGTTATTTCCAACCAATGTTGAAGTTGCAATCGAAAATCCAATTGCTGGAATAATCACAAAACTCAAAATCCGAGTTCCAATACCGTATGCCGCTACAATGGTTGTTCCAAAAGTTGAGACCAAAAATGTCATCAGAAACATGCCAAAAGACCTTGAAGAGTGTTCGAGTGATGAGGGAATTCCGAGTTTCACAATTTTTTGGAACCATACTTTGCGAATACGCAGAGCTGACAGTCGAAGTTTTACTCCATATCCTCCCGCGAGCAATACCCCCATCCCTATGACTGCAGAAAGGTATTCCGTAATGAGTGTTGCCCATGCCACGCCCGAAACCCCAAGAGCGGGAATCGACTTCCATCCAAACATAAAAATAGGATCCAAAAAGAAGTTCAAAATCACTGTTCCAAAGACCAAAAACATGGGGAATTTAACTTCCCCAACGCCTCGCAACGCCGATTGAAAAATCGTGTACAAAAACATCCCTGGGATTGCCAAGAAAGAAATCTGCAAATACGAAACTGCCTGTTCCAATACCACCGGATCATCTGTCAGATAGGAGAGCAAAAAGTGAGAACTTCCATATCCAATAGCACTCACCACCAAAGACAAAATCAAAACGATAGAAAATGTCTGTCCCGTAATGAGTGATACATTTCCCCTATCCCCCTTTCCATTATATTGAGCCACGAGGATTGATCCGGCCATGGAGAATCCCATCGCCAGTGATATCAGGAAAAACAAAATTGGGAAACCCAACGACACCGCCGCAACAGCCTTTTCCCCCAATCGCCCCACCCAAAAAGTATCAATGAGTTGGTACACCGTTTGAAGCGTATTGGCCAAGATAATCGGTACTGAAATCATGATAATTGATTTCATGACCGATCCCTCGAGAAGGTGATTTTTTTTCATGTGTGGACAGTGTACACCAAAAAGTATTCACTTCCAGTTATGGGCCTATGGGAGCAATTCTTTCAATAAAAAAACACCCTCGCGACACAACTCGGAGGGACATTTTTTTGTGTTTATTTGAAAGTGCTCGATAAAGTTTATTGTTTATTTTCCGTTTTCAATCTCCTCAATCACTGATTCCGTAAAGAAACAATGACAGCAAATTTTTTTGTGATTGGACTAACCGATCCAACTCGCAAATATCCATGAATTTCGAATAGAATATTCGTTCGCACTTCTGGAAGGATAAAATTAATTCCTTCAATTGCATATCCAGAGCGCACAGTTTTTACATCTTTTCGAGGCAATCTCAGATGGGAAGGTTTTCTTTTGAGTGGTACTTCCATTCTCTTTCCCGAAGAAAAGAGCCATACCTTTAGATACTTCATATCACGAAAGCAATCTAATAATTTCCCGAAGTGATAAGGGGGAAGAATTCTTCTTCCGATAGACTTGATGACATTTCAACCTTCAAGTCAGAAATTGATGAACGGAAACCGACAAAGAACAGAACACTTTATCAATCTGATCGAAACCAAACTGATGTGGCATTATACTCCTCTTTTAATCAAAATACAAGGGGCATTTGAGGGATTAGAAATGGCTTGTCTTTCTTATCTCGATTTCTCTCAAGGGGAAAGCGTATTTTCCCCTGTAAATGACACGCCACGGCGCGTCCCTACTATTCAAAATAGTGTGCAAACACCGCTCGAACTGAAAGAATTACGAATTTCTTTTGTTGTCATCCTGTTTCCCCGTAGGGGCGTACCACTGGTACGCCCTTGGATTCTCGGATTAAGTCCGAGAATGACTTTCTCTATCAATCCCGGGTTCAAGGAATTCTTAGAACCTAGGGTCGTATATACTTATTGTCATTGCGAGTCCGCCTCAGGTAGGCGTGGCAATCTCATTCCTTCCTCGCCCTTCACTCACCGGGGCGTAGCCGCTATGGCGAAGCACGGTGGGAGAGGATTGAGGAGAGGGTAGAAATTCAATTAAACACACCTGTCTCACCGTAGTCTCACGAAGGTGGATAATTTGTTCAATCTATTCGCTTCGCAAAGCATCCACAGGATCGAGTCGAGAGGCTTTGAAAGCCGGATAAAACCCAAAAAATATTCCTACAAATACCGAAAAAGAAAATCCCAAAACTATCGCCTGCACTGAATACATAGCCTGATAATCCTTCAAAAACGGAATAACGCCATTCCCCAAAACAACACCAATCAGTCCTCCAAGCGTAGAGAGCATAACCGCTTCCAACAGAAACTGCGTCAAGATGTCTTTTTGTTTGGCTCCAATAGCTTTCAAAACTCCAATTTCTTTCGTTCGTTCTGCTACCGTCACAAACATCACATTCATAATTCCAATTCCCGAAACCAAAAGCACAATCGCTGAAACCGCTGTTAACAAAAAGGTAAGTGCCGCTCCCGTGGCCTCAGCAGAAGCAACCATGGATCCTGGATCGCGAACACTGAAGTCATCCTCTTGGGACGCTTTGAGTCGATGATTGGCACGAAGTAATTGAGTTAATTCCTCTTGAGCCAAAGTTAATTCCTCAACCGTATATGCATTAAAAAAAAGTGTTACTGATCCGCGATCGCCGAGGATTACCTTTTCAGCAGTCGAATAGGGAATAAAAACAGAATCATCATACGAGAGAAATCCCGCGCTTCGCCCATTGGACTCCAAAACACCGATAACATCCATTTTCTTCCCTGCCACAGCAACAGTTTCACCAAGAAGACTCGCTGGGTCAAACCCCTCGCCGAAAAGTTCCGCCGCCACCGCATAGCCCAAGACGACAACTCGCCCTCGATTGTCTGCTTGAGACGGAGAAAAAGGTTCTCCTGCAATGAAATCAAGATTGGAATAATCAAAGAAATTCGCAGGCGTTCCCATAACTGTATAACTTCCTGAATTCCCTTCTGCCGAAACATCCCCATTCCCTCGATACATCGCCGTTCCTTTTTCGATGAGCGAGGCTTCCGAAAGCACTTTGTCGAGATCTCCCTGTTCAAGCTTGGAACTCGCATTACCTCCGCGGGAAGGAAACGCCATAAGGGTTGTCACACTCAAATTTTTGAATTGGTCACTGACTTGTTTTTGAGCACCAAGCCCAATTCCTACAACCGCAATAACCGTCGAAACACCAATGATAATTCCGAGCATTGATAAAGCACTTCTCGTTTTATTCGCTATAAGTGCATGAAACGCCATAGACAACAGTTCTGAATTCATTTGAGTCTGTAGTTATGATCCAAAACTTTTCCGTCTTTCATAAATATAATCCTGTGTGCGTATCGAGCGACTTTGGGATCGTGAGTTACGACGATAACGGTTTTTCCACGATCTTTGAACCGCGAAAAAAGCTCCAATACTTCTATTCCCGTCTGGGAATCGAGTGCCCCAGTGGGCTCATCTGCTAATATAATTTCTGGGTCGTTCATCAATGCCCGAGCAATAGAAACTCTTTGTTGTTGTCCTCCAGAAAGCTCTGTTGGTTTGTGATGCATTCGATCCCCCAGTCCCACCGATTCGAGAAGTATACGAGCTTTTTCCTCGCGCTCTTCTTTTTTGAGTCCCATATATACCGCTGGCAAAGCGACATTACGAAGAGCAGAAAGTTTGGACAGGAGATTGAATTGCTGAAAAATAAATCCCATTTTCCGATTGCGGATAAAGGCGAGTGTATAATCGTCTTTCGCCACACCGATTTCTTCTCCTTCAAGGAAATATTCCCCACTCGTCGATGCATGAAGACATCCGATGATGTTCATCAGCGTTGATTTTCCCCCTCCAGACTCCCCCATAATGGCAACAAACTCATGGGGTTGTATTGTTAAATCCACTCCATGCAAAACAGGGACCTCTTCCCCATTAGCAAGATAATAAGATTTATGAATATTTTTCATTTCGATGACGGGCACTGTTTTTTTCATAACACAACCAAAAATATTAATGCATTCCTCCACCACCACCTCGCATCCCGCCGCCTCCACTACCTCCAGGACGAGCACTTCCCCCAAGAAGACTCGCTCCCACACCTGCTCCTTCACGAAGCTTTTGAAGAGCCGCCTGTTTTTCGTCAGTACTCATTTTGTCCCATCCTTCAGGAAGCTTCCCTTGCTCTTTGAGAAGTGCTTCCACTCGTTGCATTCGTTCTTCGGAAGTTACCGCTCCCGCACCCTTCGCAGAACCACCACTGGCCTGCTGAGAAGAAGATTGGTTCCCTTCAAATTGCGGTTTTACAAATATTACCTGTCCTTCGGTAAGCCCATTTTTGATTTCAATATCCTTGCCGTCTGTCACCCCTGTTTCAACAGAAACTGTTTGTCCATCTTCCAGTTGGACACGATTATCTTTAACAGAGGAAACTGGTATAACCAACACGTCCTCAGCATTTTCTAATAAAAATTCAACATAGGTCGACATACCTTCTTTGATAGGAACTTCTTCATTATTCGCAATATCAACCCGTACCAAATACGTCGTAATACCATTACTATCGGTTGTTGCAATACTAGCAATATAGGAAACTTCTCCTTGAAGGGTCACTCCTTCGATAGCATCCATCGTGATAAGGGCTTTTTGTCCTTTTTTGATTTTGGCGATATCCACCTCCTCCACATAAATCTCCGTGGTAAAATTTGCATCGCTCAAAATACGAATTAATGCGTTTTCGGAACTGGTCGACTGCACTTTGACCGTTTCCCCTGGATTTCCGTTGACGACAATCACTTCTCCATCAATAGGAGAAATAAGACTCGTCTGCCCGAGGTTATATTTTGCTTTTTCGACTTTGATTTGAGATTGTGCCAGTTGAGCATACAAAATAGAAAGACTCGTATCTTTGGTAATTTCTCGTTTTTCAAAATCTTTTTGAGTATTTTCCAATTTTATCTGTGTTGAATTCACAGAATTTTCAGCATCAATTAGGCCTTTTTCTCGTGCGAGTGAAGCATTTTCTATTTTTTGGCGAGTAGTCGTAAGCGTGCTCACAGCACTATTGATGGATGAAAGTGATGATTTTATGGAACTTTCAGCTTCTTTAATCTGAGACTCAGTTGTCCCCGGGCCGACTGCTCCAATCGTATCAAAAAGGTTCACAACGTCCTCCAATACCCCTTGGGTTTGGGTTGATAAATCTTTCAGCTTTAGCAAAAAACGAGGAACATCACTGTCAGAGAGTGGCTTTCTCTGTGAGTATTCGTCCCACAGAGATGCTTGTGCCCGCTTCAACGTGTCATACCCTTCTTTTACTGAATTTTGCCTAATCGAATCATTAAAAGAATATTGCACCGCTTCATACTGTGTATAATTTTTATCGACTCCAAAAATACTATCGATGCTTTCTAGTGCTTTTCTGATTTCGGGAAATGTTGTTTCGATTTCCACCGATCCCAAATCGAGTGATTGATTCAACGATTGTTCTAAATCTTTTTGAGCAGTTTCGAGGTTTTGTTGACTAACGATAATGTCATTCTCCGCTACACGAATAGAATCATCCGTGATTTCTGCTTTCTTGGATCTGATATTGGCATTGGTAATCTGCACTTCTCCTTGAGCATTTTGGAGATCAAATTCGAGTTGTCTTTTGTCGAGTTCGGCGAGCAAGTCGCCTTTTTTGACTTTATCTCCTTCTTTCACCAAAACCGTATCCAGTGTCCCATCCACCAAAAAAGACAAATTAACGATATTGGGATTCATGATTTTTCCCTCTCCTTCAACGGAAACTTTGACGTTTCCTTTTTTGATGGTATAGGTTTCACGAACGACTGGATCTTGACCCTGAAAAATCAATGAATCTTTGAAGAAATAAGCAAGACTTCCAAGAAGGAATATCCCCGCTAGCGCAATCGCCCACCACTGTCTATACCAGAGTGATGCTTTGCTCGCATGCAATACTGAAACTTTTTCTTTCATTCTTGTGGTTTAAAAAAAGGTGAGACAAAAATAATTTCTGGCTGATATTGATTATCTAGCCAAACCGCAACTCGCGAATGTGGAAGTATTTCTGATTTTTCAATAACAGAGAAATCCCCCCTCGGCCGTCCGAGAAAAATCTTGGTATCGGTGGCAAACTTTAATACTTTGGTTTCTTTGATGTTACTCATCAAGTCGCTTTGGAGTGATTTTTTCTCTTCATCGGACAAAGACTGAATATATGTTCGTATTTCTTCTCGGTTTTTGCCTTCAAAAATCTGCGGACGATTGCTCTCCCATGGAGCAACAACCATTTGATCGGCCGAAATTTCAGTAATAATTCCACGCACATCGAGTTTCCGATCTCGAAGAAGTGTTTCAAAAGACGGTTTTCCTCCCTCCTCTTCTCGATTGGGTAAAACCTGCTGGCATCCTGCCATCAATGCTCCCCACAACACAACGGATACGCTCAGTAAAATATACTTCATGTACTCTAAAGATACGCGTCAAGGGCTTATACGCAAAATAAATACTTTTCTTTCAGAGAAATTATCGAAATTTTACTGGTAAAGAAACGGATGCATCGTTTTCTGGAAGTCCAGAAGGATTATCTTTTTCGAAGATAAGTGCGCCTGTGTCTGTTTCTGATGCTGTAAATTCCAGTTTTGCCTCAAAAGATACAAAATCTTCCGTCATCCAATTCTCATTGGTCGACGCAGGAACCCGAGCCAAGACATGACCTTTTTCATCTTCAAGTTTCACGGGAAAACTCGCCTCAAAAAACCAATTCCCTCTCGCCTCTCCCATAACAGTCAGGGGACTGGTCACCACCTGTCCAGAAAGAGGATATTCCACACGAATAATATTTTCATTGTTCTCCAAAGATGTTGGGGATCCATCCCCACACCCCATCAAAATACCCATCCCCAAAACAAGAACTGCTCCCGAAAAAATAAATTTTTTCATACGAAAAAAATACAGTCCCTACGGTAGCTTTTGGACAAAAGAAAATCAAGCAATCGTCCATTTCTAGACTATCGTCTACCGCGAGCCTTGATCAAATCCATAATAGCTTTGCTGTTCCTTTTTACTCGTGGTTTGACGGCACTTTTTGTTTTTTGTGTTTTCTCTGCCGGAGAAAGCTCTATAATGCTTTTAGCCTTGCTCGTCAGATTTCCTTCAAATCGTTTAACCGCAAAAACTGGAGAAACCAAGAGAGACAAAAGAAACACGATGCCGATGACCTTTTTATTCATGGGAAGAAAATGTGGCAAAAATGTAAACCTTTTTATGCCCTTGACAATGGGAGGTAATCCAAATTCACTGGCGAAAATATAGAAATATTATTGAGTAATAATTTCCATCACTTTCCTCGCCCTTCACTCGCCGGGGCGTAGCCGCTATGGCGAAGCACGGTGGGAGAGGAATTGAAGGAGAGGGGGGGTGTTTCTCTCCCCTTGAAAAGGGGAGCTGGAGGGGTTTCTCCCTTGTCATTCCCAACTTGATTGGGAATCCATGAATTCCTTATTGTCATTGCAAGCGAAGTGCGGCAATCGCTATTCCACCTTTAAAAAATTCAGCTCCCTCCAAAACCCGGGTTCTGAATTTTTTGAACCCGGGTTTGAGAAATTCAGAAGTTTGGCTGTATCAGATTAACCTACTTAGAACTTGTGTTAGAAACAGTTAAACATCTAAAACTACCATTGTTTTGTTCTAAAATTCAAAACAATCTAATGTTTTCATTTTAACTGCATTCATTTCTTCTAATTTTTTTCCATTTTTTTCATCATAGCAATGACCAAAAATTATTTTTATTCCCCTTTCTTTTAAAAATTCAAAAATTTCATCATTTCCATCTTCAAAAATATGCAATCCGCCAATAACCACTTTTACCTCTCTATCAAAAATTTGATCAGCCTGTTTGATTATATTAATAATTCCACTATGTGAACAACCTGTAACAAGTACTGGATATTTATTTGTATTAATCAAAAGAGCGGAATCGTCAAGTATGTAGTCGTCTCCAAAAAAATTTTCTCCAAAATGTTTACTATTCCCTCTTTTTATTTCCCCCATAAATACTATATCTTTATTAATAAAAAAAGGTTCCTTGGATGGAAGCACTTTAAACTGACTTAATGAATCAAGTATAGGTTTTGTAATTCCAATATTTTCTCCTTTAAAAAATTTCGGTAAAAGTGCTTGTGGGTGCAATATCAACGGTTTTCTTTTTTGAAGATTTAAATGTTCTAAATTAGCAATATGATCAATATGACTATGACTCACCACAAAAAAATCAATATCTTTATTGATATCTAAATTAATTTTTTTTGCATTTTTAAAAATATCTTTCTTATGTGAAAAATCAAATAGGATTCTCACTCGTTTGTGTTTTACAAAGAGTGAGAATCCTGAATGTTTATTTGAGAACGTATTTTGTTCATCGTGGAGTATAATAATTTGCATGACGCCATTAGAACATTTTGCTCTTAATAATGTCAAATACTCTTGTTACCCCCACACCTACACCACTTTTGGGAGAATCTGGTCTATATCCGTTATAAGTCAGATTTCCCCCTCCACAAATTGCTGAATCATAGCCAGGATATCTTCCGTCAAACATGAGTTTGTCACAAGCATCCCAACTTTTTGCCATAAATGGAATTATTTTCATAGTAACATTATTGCCTAATTTTTCCTGAATTCTTGATATATTATCAATCCCTTCTTGAGATTGTTTTGATTTTTTTACAACTCCTTTCAGTTTTGACAAAATATCTTGATTCGGGACACTAATCATTTCGAGTAATTCTGTAATATCCTCTACGACACTTTTACTTTCCCCCCCAGAAACGGAATAAAGTTCTCTAAATTTCGAAGAGCTATCATCTGCCTTATCGATAATGGACATTATAATTTCACGATCCTTCTCTGAATACGATTCAATAAGTCCTTTTAAGATTCGTTTATCCGTAATTCTAATATAAGCATCGTCAAGTCCTGCTGAAATAAGTAATGAATAAGTAGCATTTATTGCTTCAATACTTGATTGAAATATTGGATGATTGAAAATCTCAAATCCAATCTGCCAAAAACAACGCGTTTTTCCCTTACTCACATCGACTGGATCCTCATTTCTCGTAAAAAAAGCCGAATAAAATACCTTGGCTTTCTTCATTTCTGATCTGCGAATGAAATCATAAGATTTCATAGTACCTTCTGGTAATAAAACTGATGATCCGTTTTCTCCATTAACTTGAGAATAAACAAGATTATCCATAAATCTTTTACCAAGATATTCCAAATTATTCAGAAATATTTGATGAGAAACAAGGGGTCCAGACATAAGTTGATCAAAGCCCATGTCTTCTAAGCAGTCTTCCATTGATCTGATTACTTTGCGTAAGATACGAGCATCTTCTCCAAAATATTCAGGAACTCCTTGAGTCATTGTTGGCACATTTGTTATTTGCTGCCATCGTTTCATGCTTTCACTTTTGTTGTCCATGATTTTATCTCCTTTCAATTGATTAAAAATAATTTATTAACATAGCTTTGCGAACATCGGACAAAGTTTTCGCAGAAACTTCACGAGCCTTTGCAGTGCCTTTTTCCAATATGTGCATGATTTCACCTTTATCTTGAGCAAAATATTCTCGACGTTTGCGAATTGGCTCAAGCATTTGTTGTAAAATATAAAGCAAATGTTGTTTAACTTTTACATCTCCGAGACCACCTCTTTGATAATTTTGTTCCATTTGTAATAATGCTTCTTGATCGGGATCAAAAGCTCTTAAAAAAGAAAACACTGGATTTTCTTCAACATTTCCTGGATCACTAACATTTAAATGATTTGGATCGGTAAACATTCCCATAACTTTCTTTTTTAATACATCTGGTGAATCAGAAAGATAAATTGCATTCCCCAAAGATTTACTCATTTTTGCAGTACCATCTATTCCAGGAAGACGAGTTATTCGATCGGGAACCTTTATAACGGGTTCAACCAAAACATTCCCATAAATCCGATTAAACTTTCTTACTATTTCAAGAGTTTGCTCAATCATGGGTCTTTGATCTTCCCCAACCGGAACTAGATCTGCCTGAAATGCCGTAATATCTGCTGCCTGATTAACGGGGTAGGCAAGGAATCCAAGTGGTATAGAATCTTCGGAATTATCCTTGTCTTCATTGGAAAAATTCCGTTGTTTTATTTCCTGTTTCACAGTTGGATTTCTCTTCAACCTTGAAACACTTACAAGGTTCATATAATACATTGTTAGTTCTGCAATCTCAGGAATAAGAGATTGGATAAAAATTGTTGTAATGTTTGGATCGATTCCTACTGCCAAATAATCAAGTGTAACTTCCATCACATTCTTTCGAACTTTTTCTGGATTTTCAGCATTATCAGTTAACGCCTGTGTATCAGCAATGATTACAAACTGATTGTACTCATTTTGAAGCGCAATACGTGCTTCGAGTGACCCAACATAATGTCCTAAATGGAGGGGACCGGTTGGCCTGTCTCCTGTTAAAATAATCTTTTTTTTCATTACTACTCCTTTCTTGTTAATGATTATTATAAATTATATTTATTGCTGTTATGTAAAAAAACAATTGCTAGAATGAAATATTCTATAGTGTAAGCACAATGTTTTTAACAAAAAACAAGGATATGTCAATTATCGTTATAGACTTATCAAAAAAACTTTATGTTTTTGAGAACTTATCAAGAACCAAAAAGTCTTGAATTCAAATTCTTTGGCTTTAGCGGCCTGTCCCGCCGAAGCCTCGGCGAAGGAGGAAGAGATTCTCTCTTAACGACTCACTTCGTTCGTCTACTCGAGCGCTCAAATCATCCCTCGCAACGCGGGTTCAGTTTTCACGTTGAATCCTGGACTTGGGTTCAAATCCCTCCTCTGCTTCGCAGAAAAAAGCCTAGCACAATACCCTTTTAGTACAATGCCCGATTTTTGGCTGGGGCGAAGGGATACTCTCCTAACGACTCTCCCGATAAATCGGGATCGTCTACTCGAGCACTCAAATCATCGTCGCTACGCTCCTCAGTTTTCGTGTCGAACCCTGATGGGTTCAAATCCTTCGACCTTCGGTCATGCACAAAAAAATACAGGGGCAAGCCCTGTCTTATTTTGCGCTGGCTGGGGATGAGGGACTCGAACCCCCGATGGCGGGACCAGAACCCGCTGCCTTACCACTTGGCGAATCCCCAGTAAATTGTCAAAAACCGTGCGAAGAGTAATAATTTTTAAGGAAAATGCAACTGGTCGTTTGTATTGAACACATTATTTGTTCAATAATAAAGTCAGATTGCCACACCCCGCTTTAGCGGGATTCACAATGACGAGGGGGAGAGCTTCTTCAAACCCGGGTTCTGAATTTTTTGAACCCGGGTTTGGGAGAGGGGAAACCCCTCCACACTCCCCTTTTCAAGGGGAGTGAAACACACGCCCCTCTCCTCACTCCTCTCCCGCAAGGGGCGAAGAAGCTCCTTCCAATTTCTGTATTTCCTCGGCAAGGGCGTTCCACTGTTCCCACTGGGTTTCAAGTTCTTTTTGGAGGGCTTGGTACTTGATACCGAGGGTTTCGATGAGGAGTCGATTCCCCTGCCTTTCAGCTCGTTTGAACTCGGAGACATTGTCTTTTTGCGCCGCTTCTATCTGGAGAATTTGTTTCTCGATACGCTCGAAGTTTCGCTTGAGAGGACGCAGAATTCTGTCTCGTTCTTTTTTGTTCTCACGCAAAACTGAATGGTGTTTGATTTCTTGGATCTGAAGAGATTTTTGCTTTTCCTCTTGCTCACTTTGGAATCCTCGTTCACGGAGAAAAGTTTCGTAATTGTCTAGATAAAAGAACACTTCGTCTCCATCAAAAACAATTAACTTTTGCGCAACCGCCTTGAGAAATTCTTCATTATGCGAAACAAATACAATCGCTCCCCCAAATCCCTGCGTTGCCTGAATGAATGCCTCTGAAGATTGGTAATCCAAGTGATTCGTCGGCTCATCAAGAAGTAAACAATTCACAGACGTAAGAAGCACTTTTCCCAAATTCACACGAGCCTTTTCCCCTCCCGAAAGCACTCGAATAGGCTTGTGCGAGAGATCCCCCGAAAACAACAAATTCCCTGCCACATTACGAGCGGCTTGTTCATTGATGTCTGGAAGAGATTGAAATTCTTCGAGAATGGTCTTGTTTGGACTCAGTCTGTCAACATTGGACTGTCCCATATACCCCATCTGGGTATTTTTATGAATTTTGAGTGTCCCACTCTGAACTATTAAATTTTGATTAAGTACGTGAAGGAGCGTTGTTTTTCCCTTTCCATTGGCTCCGATGATTCCGATTTTGTCCCCTAGAAGTACTTCGAAACTAATTTTTTTAAGGAGATCAGTCCCCTTCTCATACCCAAATGAAAGATTGTGTGCATCAATCACTTTGGCTCCCGTAAAGGAAGATTCCCGAAACTGAAAACGGATTGGGGGGATAGGCGGAAGTGCCTCACTGGGTTTCTTTTTTTCGAGCATTTTGATACGAGACTGAACAAGCCCTGCAGACCGCGCTCCTGAACGAAACTCATTGATAAATTTTTCCTGTTTCTGGGTTTCTTTTTGCTGATTGAGACGCGTGCGCTCATGAAGCACCTCTTCTTTGTCAATCTGGGCATAACATTTGGCAGGAGAACCTTTTATTTTTTTGAATTTCTTGCGGTGCACTGCAAGCGTATGAGTAGTAATACGTTCGAGAAAAGATTGATCATGCGAGATACAAATAATTTCGTTTTTCCAAGATTTGAGAAATCGTTCCATCCAACGAATCGCAATGATGTCGAGGTAGTTGGTTGGCTCATCAAGGAGGAGTAAATTGGGTTCTGAAAGCAAAAGTTGCGCCAACTTGACCCTGATCTGAAACCCTCCAGAAAACTGCTGAGGGGGGCGGGCGAAATCATCTGTTGAAAATCCAAGTCCCGAAAGAAGTTTCTCTGCCTTCCACGAGTCGTGTTCTGCTTCCACAGGAAGACTCTGAGCGACTTCAGCGAGAATGGAATCCGTGCGAAAAACCAATTGTTGGTCGAGTGCTCCAATCCGATAGTTTTCTGGGTAGGAGATTTCTCCATCATCAATCGTTTCTTCCCCTAAAATCAACCTGAACAAGGTTGATTTCCCTGATCCATTGCGTCCCACAATACCAATACGTTCTCCCAGATTCAATTGAAAACTCGCTTCTTCAAATAAAGTTTGATAACCAAATGACTTCGTGATGTTTTTACAAAAAAGCATTCCCAACCATGGTATTGAAAAATGAAATTCCTGAAAGGGGGGAGCAACTTACTTTTGGTTTCGCTCAACGTATCCATCCAATGACCAATCATCAGCTGGTCCTGATGCCAATGCAAACATACACAGTGCCAATGCTGCATCACGAACTCCCACCGCACCACCAGCCGTCCACGCAATTCCTATGAGATGAAGTCCCAAGACAATGGATATCCATCGGGTAAAACATCCCACCACCATCATCGCCGCTAACACCAGTTCCGTCCATCCATTGAGCATGATGAGCATTTCCCCTGGAATAGGAAGATACCCCGTCCACTCAGGGAGATACCCAACCCAAGCAGATGGATCCATCAATTGTTGCACAGCAAACCATGCGAAGAGCAAGACCATCGTGAAACGAAGAATGATACAAGGGAGTGAAGAGTTTTTCATGTATATTATGATTTGAGTTCACCGATTTTTAATAAGATAAGTGCCGCACTGGCCTTACGGGATTTTCCGTGTTGTCGACTAAAGAGGTCCGACCCATCCATGCCGCATATTTTTATAATACTCGCCGCACCCCCTGGGTGACGGTACACAAAGCTCGTGAGATCATAGACCTCACCATTTACCGATGACCAACAATTGTCTTTTGTATTGTGAATGGCAATATCATCCATACTATAAGATACCGCAGATGTTAAAGGAGCTATTTCAGAAGAAGCAGTAGCTCCTGATGTGTCATTTGCTATTTTCATAATGGGTCGCTGAGACCAGATAATGTATCCCGAACCGACAACCAATAATCCTAAAGCAATCAGAGCCACAAAAAGACGAAAATGAGACGCAAAATTTTTACTCATGACAGAAATATTATAAAACTATTTCACAAAAAAAGACCAGTCCTCCCCACAAAGAAAACTGGTCTTTCGGCATACTTAAATTATTGAGAAACGGTCCCTTTGAAATCCCATTTTCCCACACGAGTCAGTTTATTTGATGAGCTTTTCTGTCGTTGTTCTCCAATCAATGACTGTTTTGCAAATCCTCGACTAAAACTACGTCCTCCGCGTTGAGCTTTTGAGGAAATAGATACTGGATTGGCAGAGTTTTGAGGAGCATTTTCCATAGTCATTCCATTTGCTTCGGCAAAAGCAACTCGGTCTGCCATAGTCATTTCGCCCCAGTTTGCTGGCATTTGTACTCCTGCTTCGAGGAAACGAAGTTGTATATCTTTTCCGACACCATACGTAACACGACTTGCTCTTTGATTGGAAATCGTAGAGCTGATTCTCGTCTGAAAAGCTTCCCGTTTAAGTTGCATTTCTTGTTCTTTGGCGGCTAATTCTTCTGGAGTAAGTGCCGAAGGTTGGACACTATATCCATTTTTTATACTTGCTTTTTCTTCTTCTGTTAAACTATTCCACCGTTCCAAACGGGTAGAAGCCGATTGTGTTCGCTGTGAATCAGTCTCCTCGGAGACATAGATTCTCGAAAACCCGAGTGACGGAATTGCTACTAAACTCAGAGCTGAAAGCGTAAAAAGTGCGTTTTTCATGGTACAAGGAGGTTAAAAAATATGTCCTTTCGATCATTAATACGTAAAAGGGAAATTTTTCTTTCCTATTTTCTCTTTCCAAAAGATGAGAATATGTTTTCGTGATTCATCGAACTTCGAGACCTGTCTCATGTAAAATCCTCCTTCACTTCCTCGCCTTTACCTCAAGGGGAATCTATCTATCAATCCCGGGTTCAAGGAATTCTTAGAACCCGGGATTGTTTATACTTGTTGTCATTGCGAGCCCCGTCAAGGCGGGGAGAAGCAATCTCATTTTTCTTCCCTCTTTACAAAGAGGGACTGAGGGAGGTTTTTGTATTTTCCTCGCCTTTTGGGAGAGGATTGCGGAGAGGGGTTTAAAATCCCCCTTCATTTCCCCCTTTTCCTAAGGGGGAAAGCTCACTTCCCTTTATTTCGTTTCTGTTCGGCGAACCAATCAAGAGCTTTTTGAAATTCTGCAGGAGTAAAAGCTGGCCACATCGTCGACGTAAAATAAAGCTCGCTGTATGCGGACTGCCAGAGAAGGAAATTAGAAAGCCTCAAATGCCCTCCTGTACGAATCACTAAATCTACATCTGGCATTCCCGCCGTATCAAGGAGCGCGCTGAAGGATTCCTCGGTCATGGAAATAGACTGCGACTTGGCAATAGCCCGCAATATCTCATCCCGCCCTCCATAATTCACCGCAAAAGCCAAGATCATTCCTTCATTGGAAGCGGTCTCTTTTTGGATATGAGCAAACGTTTTTTGTAAATTTTCCGGTAACTTTTCGATGTTTCCGATAAACCTCACACGAATATTTTTTTCGCGAAACATTCCCAAATAATCTGACAGTTTTTGAAACAACGAAAAAAGCTTCTTGAGCTCCAACGATCCTCGATTTTGTAAATTTTCTGTCGAAAGCGTGTAGAGCGTCAGATATTGAACGCCTTTTTCTTGAGCGTATTCAGCAATGGGTTTGATATTTTGAGCTCCGTGTAAATGCCCTTCCAGTTTCATCATCCCCTTCGACACAGCCCAACGCCTGTTGCCGTCCAAAATAATCGCGACGTGCGTAGGAAGGTAATCCATAAAGCTTAGTCGAGAAAACTCAATACGAGTTCTCGTTCTCGAGCATGATCGAGTTCGAACATGAGAATCTGTTGCCACGTCCCCAGCTGAAGTTTCCCGTCTTTGACAGGGATGGTTTCAGAAGTCGATCCCAAAATCATCTGCCCGATATGAGAGTGTCCATTGAGACAATCCTTGCCTCCGGACTTGGGACAAATGGTCGCAGGATCACGTTTTTCCAAGTCGTTGTGTTGGTAGTATTCGGCAGGGTCAGCGATTTTCCCAAAAAGAACTCTTCGCATATCACTCAGAATCCCCGCTTCCCATTCGTTAATTTTGATAGCCACCGTCGTGTGTTGCGTAAAAACGTTTACCAAGCCATCCTTTGCCTTCACTTCGTCCAAAAACTTTTGAACATCCGAAGTGATATTGTACACATCAAAGAACTTTTTTGTCTTGAAGGTTAAAATTTTCGTCTGCATGTGAGAAATGTTCCGTCCGATAGTAGCTTTTTTTTTATGTGAATCAAGGTTGGAAGTTCCGACACCTTCCTGTAAGCTTTTATTACATTTATGAAGAAGACTCTCTGGGTTGCTTTTCCACGAGGATTCTGCGCTGGCGTGCGCAGGGCTATTGAAATTACAGAAAAATGTTTGGATCTTTTTGGAGCCCCTATTTATGTAAATCACGAAATCGTCCACAACCAATTTGTCGTCCAACAATTACAAAAAAAGGGGGTGATATTCACCGAAGATATTGACGCTGTTCCCGAAAATTCGACTTATATCTTTTCTGCTCACGGCGTCTCTCCTCAGTTTCGTGAAAAAGCAAAATCAAAAAAACTTCGTATCATTGATGCCACCTGTCCTTTAGTCAGCAAAGTTCACAGTGAAGCCGAAATGTTCCATTCCAAAGGATACGAAATCCTCTATATAGGACAGAAGAACCATCAAGAAACTCAAGGTACAACAGGAATTGCCCTGATGAAAATTCTCGAAACCCTCACCGATATAGAACAGATCGACGCAACTCTGTACGAAGGAAAACTGGTCGCGTGCCTCACCCAGACGACCCTTTCGGTGAACGATACCAAAGCCATGCTTGATGCCCTCAAGGAAAAAATCCCCCACCTGCGAACTCCGGGGGATATTTGTTATGCCACCACCAACCGACAAAAAGCCATGCTCGAACTCTGTCAGAAATGCGAAGCAGTCATCGTTGTAGGATCACGCAATTCCTCAAACTCCAACAAACTCGTTCATCTCGCACACGATCAGAATCTGCCTGCGATTCTCATTGATCAAGCAACCGATATCCCAAAGGAATATTTCGAGTTTCAAAGCGTGGGACTCAGTTCAGGTGCTTCTGTTCCCGAGAGTTTGGTGCAGGAAGTTATTGTCAAATTCAAGCAAAAAATACCAGCCCTCTCGGTTCAAGAGCTTCCCGTCTGCGAAGAAAAAGTACTCTTCCCTCTGCCTTCGGAAGTATTATAGATTGAACAAATTATGTGTTCAATAATGAGGGAGGAGATTGTCGCGCTTTACTCGCAATGGCAATAAGTATATACAATCCCGGGTTCTAAGAATTCCTTGAACCCGGGATTGATAGATAGATTCCCGATTAAATCGAGAATGACAAGAAATGGAAGTATTTTCTTTCCCCCTTTGAAAAAGGGGGAAATGAAGGGGGATTTTGTATGAGACCGATCTCGAAGAAGTATAATTTATTTCTCCCGATAGGACTTCACGCCCATCTTATCCAAAATTATTGCCAATGGGCAGTACCCAGTAACGGCAAAGATGATCTGCATAAAACCAACAAATCCCGTAACAGCGAGCCAACGCACATCAAAGAAAAATGCGAGTCCTGTGCTTAATGCAATAACGCTTCCTGCAAAAAGGAAAATAATGCGTTCCATGTACCACTTCGAAACCGGTAAACGAAAAATATTCATAAAGAAAAAAATTAAGACATATGATGTGCTGGACGGAAAAAATCATATAGAAGCGGAAAGACGCCCAGTGTCAAAACCGCTGACAGGGAAAGTCCGAAAACAATCGACCATGCGAGCCCCGACCACACAGGATCTGAAGCAATCGTGAGGTTCCCCAAGACTGTCGTTGCTGAAGTCAAAATAATTGGTCTGAGGCGTGTTTTTCCTGCTTGAATCAACGACTGGTGAAATTCAACGCCCTGTTCCCGAAGAATATCAAAATATTCGAGATACATGATGGCATTGTTCACAACAATTCCCATGAGGGCAATGAACCCAATGAGCGACGTCGCTGTCAAAAAAGTTCCCCATCCCGCATCCAAAATGGCAAATCCAGGTAAAATTCCCAAAAACCCAAGAGGCATCGTCGTCATAACAAGGAGTGGTAAGAGGAATGACTGAAATTGAGCCACCAAAACGATATAAATCAGGAAAAAAGCCACGACCATGGCAATGCCTAAGTCGCGAAAATTTTCCAAGGTCATTTCCCACTCCCCTCCCCACTGAATGAAATATTGATCGTGAGTTTCTGTTTCGAAAGTAAATCCAAAAAGATTCCAGTCAATAAGTTTTCCTCCCTGTGGAAACTGATATTTCAAAATTTGAGGAATCATATCGATAACAGCATAGACCACGCTTCGTCCTCCCATTTCTGCATTCACCAAAACTGTTGGCTCTTGATCATCCGTCAAAAGGACCGATTGATTTCGACTTTGACGAGACCTGACCACCGACAAAAATGGCACCATTTCTCCCTGTGCATTTGGAAGATAAATATCCCCCAAATCCTGAATTTGGTCTTTTTGAGAAAGAGGAAATTCCATTTCCACCAATGCCATTTCGTACTGATTGGGAAGATGATATTGACTGACGACCGTAGAATTCAACACTCCCTGCAGAGTTTCTGAAATTTGCACAGCAGAAACACCTGCCTGTAATGCCTTCTCGTGATCAACCGATAGAACGGTTCTAGGAGCAGGATATTCGAGGGTCGTATCGATATCTTGTACATCTGGTTCTTGCGAAAAAATTCTTTCGATGTCTCTCGCCACTTGCTCAAGAATTTCTCTATCAGGCCCTTTTACTTTGGCTTCAAGAGTCGCTCTCACGGGAGGTCCGGGGGGATCTTCGACGAATTTGAGCGTAGTATTTTGGAATACAAAGGCTTCGTCTGATGGCGATGTAAACTGTTTTTGGAAACTGGATACCTGTTTCCGAACAGCGATGAGAATATCGGTGGATTCCTCACTCCGTTCATCAGGACTACTGAGATTGACGCGCAGTGTTGTTAAATTTCTCCCCTGTCGCAAGTGAGCTCCACGAAATAATCCATTGAAGTCAACAACCGATGGTTCTCCCACAAAACTCTGCACTGATTGAACTTCCAGATTTTTAACGATTTGATTCACAACTCTATCGGACACCAATTTGGTCATGGTAATATCAGTTCCTTCCGGCGTATCAATGAGAACAAAAAATTGTTCTTTATCAGCCGATGGAAGCATTTTGAAGTGAACCAGTTTCAAAACAGGAAAGGTCAATACCAAAAGAAATGCTCCAAAAATTATTCCTAGAAATCTTTTTTTAAGTTTTTTATTCGAGAGTAATTTCTCCAACAGGATTCCATATTTGTCGGCAACTCGATCAAAAAATCCTTCTTTGTATATTACATCCGCACGTTGTGTGAGAAAGATGTCCGCTAAAAAAGGCGTCAACACATAAGCCACCATCAAAGAGAGAATCAGTGCGACTGGAACAAAGAAAGAGAGTGGGCGCATATACTCACCCATCATTCCTGTAATATACGAAGTTGGAAGAAAAACAATAACCGATGTTAGTGTGGAAATAAAAAGTCCAATTCCTACTTCATTGACGGCTGTTATAATGGCTTCTTTTTTATCTTTTCCTCCTTGATGAAAGTGTCGATGAATATTTTCGACAATAACCGTCGCATTATCCACCAAGAGTCCTAATGATAAAATTAAGGCAAAAAGCGTAATACGATTAATGGACTCTCCCCACAGTAAGCCAATGAGAAAAACGAGTGCTATCGTGAGCGGAATCGCAATAGCCACCACAAAAGCCGAACGAAATCCCAAAAAAATTAAAAGCACTGCCGAAACAATAAGTACGCTCGTGAGTAGATTCTTGAGCAGATTCCCTATGGCGTTTTGAGCAACAGTCGCATCATTGCGAAAAATATGAGTTTCCAACTCCCCATAACGAGAGTTCTTGAGGACTTGATCCAAACGATTTAATGCCTCATTGGCAACAGTAATGGAATTTGATCCCTCTCTTTTGGCAAAGGAAAGGAACACGGTGTCTATTAAGGTAAGCGTCTGTTCAGAAGAAAGGGTTTGTACCTGAACAAATGATGTTTTTTCCTGAAAGGAATCCGTTACCTCCGCAATATCACGTAATTGAACACCGGGGACAATAACTATTTTTTCAGCATCTTGCGCACTCGTAAATATCCCGTCAATTTGTATTTCATGGAGTGTTTTTCCTGTTTTCGTGGTTCCGACGAATTGTTGTACATTTGAAGATTGCAATGCCCGTCGAACCATATCAATAGAAATATTCCGAGCATGAAGTCTAAGTGGATCGAGTATTACCTTGAGTGAATGCGCTTCCCCTCCATGAACCTGCAGGTTTGCAATATCCTGAACACGTCGGAGTTCATTGAGAATTTCTAACGCCAGAGGACGAACCTGATTTTGAGAAAGGGACTTCGACTGAAATCCAATTGTCACAATCGGCACGCTATCTGGGTCTATATTTTTTATGAGAGGATGCTCCATCGAAAAAGCTAGTAAATCGAAATTTTCTTCGATTTTCTGTCGTACTTTTATTTTTGCGCTATCAACGTCTTTCCCCACAAGAAACTGTACCTGCAGAATAGATTTTCCCTCAAAAGATTGTCCGAACAATTTATCAACACC
The DNA here is from genome assembly GCA_021736215.1 of Candidatus Altimarinota bacterium. GTDB lineage: Bacteria > Patescibacteriota > Gracilibacteria > UBA4473 > UBA4473 > JAIPGI01. The sequence goes on along the minus strand of JAIPGI010000002.1, from coordinate 86,700 downwards.
TTCTATATCAGAAATTTTTTCTTCCAACTCTTGGGTAATAAATCGTTCAACTTCTTCAGCTGTCGCTCCAGGATAATTTGTTTCAATTTGAAACGCAGGAAGGGTAATGGTTGGGTTATACTGTTTGTGGGTCATTTGATAAGAAACAATCCCCGCCCCAATGGTCGTCAATAAAATCAGAATCGTGAGAGGACGATTCAAGAGAAAAAAACGGGCAATCCGTCCAGCAAAATTAAGTTTCATAGTGAAGACGGGAAAAGAAGAGCTGATCCTTCCTGTAATTCCTCAGAAAAAATTTCAACAAATCCATCTTTTTCTGTACCTGTTTTTACAGATACTTTTGTTCCATCTTTGAGGAATACAAATGATTTATCTGCGGCATAAGAAATATATTCCCTTGGAACAAAAAATATTTGTTCCGAATCAAAACGCAATAATACTCGAGCAAACATATGTAATTTGATGTCGTCGGAAGGATCTAAAAACGTAATTTCAATTCCCAAATTTCTTGTTTGAGAATCGACTGATGGGTAGATTTTGCTGATTTCTCCTTGATATGTTCCCGATATCCCATCCAAAAGAATATCCGCCTTCATTCCTTTTTTTATCTTTCCAATAAAAGTATCAGGAATGCTCGTATTGACCTTGAGAATAGACATGTCCGCAAGCTCCAAGACCGTATTACCAGGCGAAACCAGTTCCCCTACTTCAACAAATTTCTGGGTAATAACCCCTGGAAAAGGGGCTCTTAGGATTAATTCTTTTTGGAATGTTTGTGCCAAATTCACTCTTGTTTGAGCGGAAGATACCTGATTTTCCGAACTGGCCTGAGAAAGTTGCAGTTGGGCCTCTGCATCTTTTATGGCATTATAAGTTTTCAAAAGTCCCGCCTGAAGTGTCTCTTTTTCGACAATACTTGATTCCATTTGCGTCTGAAGTGCGAATATATCAGCATCTATTGAGCGTAAATAATCTGCCGCTTGAGAAGCAATTTTATCTCTTTTTTCAGCAGAAAAATCTGAAACGGTTGGAGTATGAACCGCGAGTTGATAAAAAAGTTCTGTCGAAGCCTTGAGGTCCTTCAAGAAATCAATCTGAGATCGAGCTTCAAGAAGAATTTCTTGTTCAGATATATTCCAACGATCGACATTTTTTTCTGGATATTTTCTCGCCAAGTTCTCAATCCAGTTGAGTAATTTTTGCTTATCAACCGTATTTCCATATCCCAACATTTCAACAGTTGTTCCATCCTCTTGGTATCGAAATTGGGACGAGGCCCCCATCGTTTGATCCAAAAAGCGAAGTATTTGTTGTGAAAGAGTTTTTGTATTATTAATTTTAGTGAGAAGTGTTTCAAAAATTTTCTGAATAGAAACATCCGTCTGTTTTATATTTTGATTGTGTTGCGATTCCATCGTTTGCAAATTCACATGAGCAGATCGAACCGCATCTTCTGCAACCATTTTCGTGGTATCTAATTGAAGAAGGGAATTCTGAAAATCAACTTGTGATGCATTATCTCCCAAAACATATTTAAGAAGCACCTGCCCCTCTAAAACGGAATCTCCCACATCAACAAGCAATGCCTCCACATGCCCAGAAATCTTACTCGACAAAGGGACTTCCTTTTCCGACTGAACAGATCCCGTGAGTGATAATTCTGGTTGGAAATTCTCTCGATGAAGAACGAACGCTTGAGGTTCGATTTTTTCTACAAAAGGAGTCGTCTCAGATGCACATCCAACGAAAAAAAGTGAAACGAAAAGAGTGAGAAATGATAATGTTTTCATTGTTTTAATAAAATCTTAAGAATGCTTTTGAGTTTCCGCGTATCTTGAGAAGTTATGCATTGTTGTAAGTTATCAGTCATAAGTTGAGTAAAACAACTGTCGAGAGCCGACTGAGCGGCTTTAAATTGGGTGACTATTTTTTCACAATCGCTCTCGTCCTGTACCATAGTTTGAAGAGCTCTCACCTGCCCTTCAATACGCTGAAGACGATTTACTATATTTTCCATGCCATCTCTATATACCCCCATGGGTATATTGTCAAGAAAAAAATATATTTTTAAAAAATACATTTAAAATTTTTACATTCTTTTCCCAAAAGAAACTTTTACCGCAGACGAGAATTGGTCGTACTCTTTTGAAGCAGATCAACAAAATTTTGTGGATTCAGAATTTTGGAAAACGTAATTGTTTGATTTGCAAAGAAGATATGAACTTTTCCATAACTAAAAATTCTTCCCCAAAAACTCTGAGAGAAAGTCACGGTTTCTAATTCTTCCAAAATATATCGTTCATGCCTGATAAAAAGTATTCCCGATTGATGAATTAATATGTTTTTTTCAAAAATATAAAAATTCCGTATCCAACCAAAAAAGAGATAAAAACAAAAAAGAAATTGCCCAATCATGATGAAGATAAAAATCTTCTCTTCCATATTCAATGCATTACTTTCGCTCAAAACTGTTTGTGTTTCCGATAAATCGAGAAACCAAATAGCAATCATAAAGGAGATATCCGAAAGAAACAGTAAAAATAAAAACTGAAACAAGAAAATCACTGGATGTTCGTAAATTTTAAAACCTTGAGCCTCCATTTGTAGAGCATTATATCACGACAATGCTAGAAAAAAAATATCATTTCCATCTTGAAGGGGGGGCATCAAGTGTTACAATCACAGAAATCAGTCATATCTCTATCATAAATAAATGAAAAAAATACTGTTTGGTTTTGGAATAATAGCTGTACTCGGATTAACCATCCTCATCATACGAGGACTTTCCTCTGAAGACACATGGATTCAAGAGAATGATGAATGGGTTCGTCACGGAAATCCTGACGCCCCTAAACCAGACGAATTATTCACCAAAGTCGAAACACTAAACCAATCTTGTACGCGTGATGAAGACTGTCAAACACCCCCTCAATATCTCATGCGTTCTAATTGCCCCTACACTTCCAAGTGCTTGAAAGAAAAATGCACGGTCATTTGTCCCTTTCCATGGAAACACTTTGAAAGCAAAAATTGTCCCCCCGATACTTGGAAAGACATTGTTTTTGATAATCCTTCTGAAAAATTTTTGAGTCCCGAAGAAATTGGTGAAGAACTTTGGATTCGATGGATTCAATTATTTAAAAATGGTGGTTGTTCCAATGAACAACTCAAAGATTTCCATATACAGCAAGTCAGTCGTTTTGAAGAATTCACTCCTCTAGAAGGATTTTTTGTGACAATTACATTTGATGTTTTCCCAGAAGAAATTTCTTCATCCCTCTGGCAAACTGAATCTGGTAAAAAAAATGAAGACGGTTGGATACGAGACAAATTTCTCTTTTGGAACATTGTCAAACAAGGAACTGAATATCATGTCATCTCCTCTTCTGAACACATAGACCGCGGATCATTACAGTAATTTTTTTATCTGTTGAACTAATTCCATAGGAGCATAATCCGATTTTTTCAAGAATAAATCTACTCCCAAATTCCGAGCGTTTGTTATGTCTTTGGGACGTTCGAGATTGCTGTACGCTACAATACGAAATGGACGTTTCCCTCGAGACGCTATGACTTGAAGAAACTGATATCCATCCATGTGGGGCATCATGATATCGAGAAAAATAATATCTGGGATAAAAGACTGTAAACATTCCAATGCTTCTGTGCCAGAAAAACCCGACTGTGTTTCAAATCCTTCTAGAGTAAAGGCAATTCGAAGCATTTCGTGCAAATCAAGATTGTCTTCTACAATAAGAATTTTTTTCATTTTTTATAAGGGAGGGTAAAAGAAAAACAAGTACCTTTTCCTTTTTCACTTTCAATCCAAATACTTCCCCCCAAATGTTCAACAAATCCTTTTGTAATATTGAGCCCCAACCCTGTTCCAGAAAAAGCCTGTCTGAGATAATTTTTTCCCTGTTGAAATTTTTTAAATATGTTTTTTTGTTCCTCCAAAGGGATTCCTATTCCTGTATCACGCACATCTATTTTTACATATTTGTTTATTTTCAGAAGTGACACGGCAATACTTCCTTTTTCTGGAGTAAATTTGTACGCATTCCCCAATAAATTGGTCATAATTTGTTTTATTTTCTCTGGATCGGTTATAATAAACGGATCAAAACTCTTCTCACATTGAAACTTTAGGGAAATGTTTTTCGCTTTACAGACGAGATAAAACTCTTCAACGATGTCTTTAAGAAATGGCTTCAGGGCAACTGTTTTTTTCTCAAACTTTATTTTTCCAGCCTCGAGCGCACTTACTTCCAACATCTTGCTGACTAGCAAAATAAGATTTTCGGCATTAGTGAATATTTTTTTGAGAAAATCCTGTTGTTGATCATTTAGTGAACCGAATCTCTGAGAAAGAAGAAAATCAGAATATCCCTTGATAACCGTCATAGGGGTCCTCAACTCATGAGAAGCAATGGAAAGAAAGTCATCCTTAATTTGATCAAGTTTTTTTAGTTTTTTGTGAGATGATACCAATTCCTGATTTTTCTTTTTGAGTTCTTCCGTTTTATGAGCAACTTCTTTTTGAAGTTCAGAATTATACAGTAATGCCGTCAAACGCAAGGTGAGGTATGGCACAAGCCGAGACAATGCCAAGATTTCATTTGCCGTATAGAGATCATCAAATCTCTTCTTTCCCAAAATGAAAAATCCAACGAGTGTCTGCAGGCGAAATAAGGGAACACATACCTCTGTCTGCAACAATTTTAATTCTTTTAATAAGGAATTCTTTATCTCTTCCGAAGCGAGTAAAACTTGTTCTTTTTTTACCAAAATATCCTGATGGGTTTCGAAATAACGAACGAGGTTGGGAAAGGTTCTGGATGAATTTTTTTCGAGAACAATAACTTTGGCAAAACGAATCCCGAGACTTTTGCAAAAAATATTCGATACGTGTTTTTGAAGAGCTGGAAGTGAGTGTGAAAATTCATCTTCCTGTTTAATTCTCTCCACTTGGGAAGAAAAATATTCAAAGTTAGTAAGTCCAAAAAATCGGTGAAAGGTGGATGAATCAAAAAATCGAGAAATCCAAAAATACGCGATTAATGCAAATGCCAAAATAAATGGATTCCAATAAATCAAGAAAGAGGATGATATAAAAATACGAAACACAAGATAAAAGAGATATGCCGCCAAAACGGCTCCACAAAATGCTATTATTTTTTTCAAGGCCCTTGAGAGTGAAAATTTTACATCCAAAAATCGATATTTGATCATGGAATAAAAAGCTGACACAAAAAAAGCTAAAGAAAAAACTGGTGATTCCAATTGAAGGATAATAATACCAAACATCGGTAATAAAACATTGGTCAAAAGAATGAGTGTCAAAAATACCGCCAACCCAACCGAAGCAATTCGTATCTTGGCTTTTTCTATTGATCGAAGCTGATGATATTTCATCCGAGCAATCCACATCGAGATCCCAAAGCTCAACAAAAAGTATGATGCTGATAGAAAATACCAAGGACCCAAGATGTCCTTGCCAACTTGTTGGGGAATAATAATTTCTGTTGAGTGATATATCCGTGAGGTGAAGATTGTTATCACAAAGAGTCCTCCCGTCCCCATCCAAAAAATTACACGCCAAAGAAGAGGAATATGAAAGTTACTTCGCGGAAAATGATAGAAAAAAGAAACAATCCAAAACAAAACCAAAGTGCCAAATCCATAGCTAAGACGGACAAACCAAAGCGATATTTGTGATGTTTCTGGTTTCAAAAAAACAAATCCAAAATACAAAGACCCTAGCCACAATATAAAACACAATGAAAAAAGAAGCAGGGATCGCCGCGCTTCCGACACTAGATTTTTATGCACCAAAATTCCTCCAAGCACAAGTGTGGCAATAGTAGCAATTAAATAGAGACACTGAGAAATCCAAGTCATAGAAAAAAGTACATCCATTCTATTTCTTTGAGACGAGAAATTGAAGCCCTTTGCAAAAATCTCCTACCGTTGTTATCTCCAAAACATCATCTCCTTCCTGTTCTGATGCGCCCTGTGTCAAGAATCCAGAAATCGGCTTAAACTCACATCTTTTCTTGAAAAGTTTATGAGAGGGAGCCCCTACTTTTGATTCGGCAATCAGGTAGATATCTGGTGATTTTGTGGAAAGTTCTTGTACTGCGCTCCGAAGGAGGTATGCGAGTTTATTCTCTTTCTGAAACTGTGGATGGAGAGCTATAAAATCCAAGCAAATAACTTCGTCTTCTAGTGTTATTTCTGGATATACCGATTTCGTGCGATTATAAAAGTCATCAAATAATCTAAATTGTTCTGTTTTTTTCCCTGCATAGGAGGAATACTCAAGTGGATCTTCCCATGATTTTTTAAAAATCTCTTTGAGTGAAGATTGAAAAAAGGAAAGAGCTCCCGTAATACGATTATTTTCGCCTTTTTGTACAAAAGTAAATCCTCCTTTTTGGTATCGATCCAGAAATACATTGAACGTTTGTTCTGGATCATGCCACCTCATCATTGGATTTCCAGATGAAGAGAGCGGTATATCTGTCTGATTTATTCCGTCTCTCATCAATTGAGGGATGCAACCGTATTCATCCTGCACTTCAGAAGGGAATACTTCTTGGGGAGATTTAAATTCTCCCGTGTCCACATCAACCAAAAAGTGTTGTGCATTCATGTTATCAAAAATAAACCGATAAAAGTCTGATATTTCTTTTACTTGATCAGGAGAAATTGTTTCAGATGTATAAAGCTGAACTTCGGAAGAGAGAAGAGTGGTTTTGATTTCAGCGGAGGAAGTACTTTTTTCTGATATAAGAAAATATTCCCAAAATTTTTTTATAATTTCTTTGGTGAGTTCTCCAGCCAAAATCGAATATATTTTGACGAGTTGAGAAAATTCCTCGTTACTCTCAACTCCAATTTTTTCCAAATAAGAAACCTTCATCCCCGCATTACCGATTTCACGATAGATATTTTCTTGTGTATGAAATGATTGGAATCCTGTTGTGTCATGAAAGCGCGCATCGTTAAAATCAATAAACGTATCCAAAAGCGGTTGTAATCGTGGATATTTCTCATACACCTCACAAATAAAATCAAACGACGGAAGAAACGCCAAAAAAGTCCCTTTTCCTTTTAGTACTTTGGCAATCTCTTGATATGTTTTTACAATATCTTCACGCTGAGGAAGCACCATAGAATTTGTTGATATCACACGATCAAATTGCGATGAGAAATCTTTTGATAATGTTCTCATGTCCGAAAGACGATGATGGAGACGTACGTTCGAAACTTTTCTTTTGGATTGGAGAATCATCTCCAAATCATAATCTGTGGTTAAAAGTTGAACATTTTTTTTCGTATGAAGAATAGCTCGCTCCAAGTAAGCCGTGGGACCACATCCGATAATGAGGACGTCTTCCCCCTCCTGTATGTGCTGAAGAATGTGTTCTCTTTTTTGAGGAGTGGCCATAATCGAATAAACTTCTTCATCATACTGGTTATAAACATTTTTATTCTTCGGACTCCATCGCGAATCTTCTTGTTCCAAAACAGTCGAGTCTATCTGTAAATCATTAAGCGGTAATGATGGGAAATAAGGAGGCATAAAAAAGGGATAGAAGAAAAACCCCCGTCAAAGACGGGAATTTCGAAGTAATCTATAAAAATTATCTGCGAAAAGAAGGAGAAGATGAATTAAATATTTAATGAATATTTAATGAATACGTATTAAAATACGCTTCGGGAAGCGTTTTTCTGAGAATAAAAAAATGAAATGTTTTTTAGGCGCTTCGGATGATATATCCACATCCACGAATCGTTTCTATGGCTTTCCCTCCCTCTCCAAGCTTCTTGCGAAGCGATTGGATGTGCACATCAACGGTATTGGAAAATTGATGACTGACCGCACTATTCCAAACCAAATTTAATAATTCAGATCGAGCAACAACGGTATTTTTATTCCGAATAAGGAGGGAGAGTATTTGAAATTCTTTTTTGGTAAGTTTTATTTTTTTCTCTTTGTACTGAACCGTCATATCAGTCAGATTTACGACAATATCTTTACATCGGAAGATATTGCTTTGATTCCCCGATCGACGACGGATAAGTCCTTTCATTCGAGCAACGAGTTCCTCAAACGAAAACCCCTTAACCAAGAAATCATCTGCTCCCAGATTAAGTGCATTCACACGAATCTCTGTAAGAGAATTCGCAGAAATAGCTAAAATAGGAGTGTCATTTTTGAGAGTACGAAGAGATGTGATGACTGAGCATCCGCTTTTCTTGGGAAGCATAATATCGAGCAGTATAACGTCATATTTATTTTCCTTGGCTCGTTGTAAAGCCTCTTGTCCATCACTCGCCCGATCAATCACAAATCCCTCTTGGAAAAGGGCTTTTTCGAGCAATTCCATCATCAACTTATCGTCTTCAACAACTAGTACACGCATGGAGGAAAAGAAAAGTACAATTCTCAAATAGGATATTTCCGAAAGAAAGACAATTATTTTACATTAAATATTTAATTCTTATTTAATGTTGGAATTCCCCAGGGTGCTTATGATTTGACAATTTCGATATTAAGTTATAAGGAATAAAAGCTCTTTCGCATATCATTTGAGAATTTCAGGAGAAAGACATTCTTTCTCAATTAATCAACAAAAACCATAGGAGGTCTTATGTTACACGGAAACAAAACCTGGTGGGAAAAGCATGGTGGAGCTGTAATTTCCGGAGCGGTTATTATTATTCTAATTATGGCTTTTCTATACTTTAGATAACTTTTTCAGCGGAGCCTAGTTAACACTAGTGCTCCCTGATATTTTAAAAAATAAAAAGATGTCTTTCTCATCTCCTCAAGTTCTCAAAATACTTATGTTATTGAACTGAAACTTGGTCTTTTACTGCCTTTTTAAGACTCTTTTCCATAACATCATACAATTCTCCTTTTGTCCCAAAAACTTCATATAGATCTTGTCCATTGAGATGAAAAGTTTCTCGAAAATGAGCAAGTATTACTCTTAATGCTTCTTTCGCTTCATTTCTATTCAATTTGAGTTTTTGGCATATTTCTTTATAGGAAGATTTACTAATTCCATAATAAGAACGCAGAAGTACTTGTTCTCGAGGAACTAATGAATCAAATATTTTCTTTATCTCTAAGTAGATAAATTTTTCTTCTTTTCTTTGTTCAGACTCTCTAAGGGTGGAACTAAAAGCCTTTTTACTGACACCATCTTTAAGTAAGGACAATCCTAGTTGGAGACAAGATTTATCATGCTTTTGCGATATTCTCGAAACAGTAATCCCTAAAACATCTGCGATCTCTTGATAAGATTTCTCCTCCCAATAATAAAGCCCTAAGATCAATCTTTCTTCACGTGTTAGTTCCTCAAAAGCCTTCATTAAATTTTCTTTCTGTTCTTTTTTTTCCAAACTCTTCAAAGGATTTGGTGAATGAACATTTACAATAGATTCCAAAATCATTCGATCGTCCTCTCCATCGGAGGGGGCATCTAAAGATATATTTAAGTAACGAGGTTGCTCATCATCTGAGTTCAAAACTCTTGGTTTTATTTGAACCTTTCGTATTTCATCAATAATTTTCCCACGAATACGCTGAATAGCATACGTTTCAAATTTGGTTCCATAATCCGGATCAAATCGATCAATTGCTTCCATCAATCCCTCAATTCCAAATCCAAAATAATCTCCATCTTGCAACACAGGCAATGTTATAAACTTAGAATTATGGATAATATAATGTACAAGATTTTGATAATTCAGAACAATCTGATTGCGAATATCAACATCATGTGGATTTTCCTTGTATTGTTGCCATAAAATATCATTTGGCAATTCATCCAATTTCGTCTTTTCTGCGTCGGTTGAAGGAAATTCTGACATAAATTTTTTGTTGAATTTTTAACTAAAAAAAATGTTTTGTCAATAAAAACAAATTATATTAAATCAATACTTCTTAGTGCAAAACTTTCTCCACGTCCTTCTCACATTTGAAAATTTTTACTTATTTTTCTCAATGAGCGAAGTGTGAAAAATTACAGGAACAACGAAACATTACTGAAATTTGTATCAATGATTCATAACAATCCACCATTTTCAACCTTTGACATTTTCAGTGAAGCGAATTGTTGAAGAATACAAAAATTTTCAACATGAGTTATTTTTTCTCGTTCTTTCCCCGATCGAAGTCGAGGACAAGCTTTGTCTGCACAAAAAAGGACAACCCTCGTCTCCTCAATCTCTCAAAAAAAATGTCTTCCTGAATGAGTCCCGCCAAGGCGGGGCGAGTGAAGTATCTTCCTTGTTTAAAATTCGAATAAAAACACCCTCTCCTTGCCTTCCTCTCCCGCCGTGCTTCGCCATAGTGGCTACGCCCAGGCGAGTCAAGGGCGAGGAAAAAATACATCAAAAAATATTTCGAAGATTCTTTTCTTTGTTGTCCTCCCCAACGCAAGTCGTAGAAACCCGTAGATTCTCTGGTCAAGCCAGAGAATGACAAAAAAGAGAATTATTCTGATTCCTGTAGGGGCGTATCACCGATACGCCCCTTGGAAATTCTATGTCTCGCATTTTAAAATTTTTGAATATTCTTTTTCCACGAGCGAAACATAAAAAATGACAGAAAAAACAAATTGTCTCAATACAAAAATCCTCCCTCTTTATGAAAGAGGGAGTGAGAGGGAGATTTAAAATCCCCCTTTGTTTCCCTCTTTTTTTCCGAAGGGGGAAGACTATTTATTTCTCGTGATGAGCCATATGCTCTATCTTCTCAATTCCCTTATGACATTGTCGTTCTAGACATAAACGAGCTTTGCGAATAACTATCAAGAAACACGGAACTAAAAGCAAAGTCAAAACCGTTGAAAGCATCATTCCATAGACAATAGCAAATCCTAATCCTCCCCACACGGGATCCGAAAGTGATAAAGGAATCATTCCTACCACTGTAGTGACCGATGTCAAAAATATTGGCTGCATTCGCTCTCGACCCGCTTGAATATAGGAAGAAATAGCATCTAGTCCTTGCGCTAATCGATGATTAATTTGATCAATGAGCACAATTGCATCGTTTACGATAATTCCTGCCAAAGATACGATTCCAATCATCGTCGGAAAACTAATCGGAATCCCCATAATCCCAAAACCAATAAATACTGCCGTCAAAGAGAGCGGAATAATCAGCATGATAGTGATTGGTTGTGAGAAAGAATTAAACTGCCAAACCAACACCAAAAAGATCAAAAGGACCGCCGCCATCATCGCGAGAGACATTTCTTGAATGAGGCGATTTCCTTCTTCGTTTTCTCCACCCACTTCAACCACTTCTCCAGGACGCTTCCCTGAATTATCTATCATGGTTTTTATTTGAGGCGCCAGTTGTGAAGCGGTTGTTCCTTTTTCTAAATCTGACCGAACGTAAATAATACGCATACCATTTCGATGTTCAATACGAGAAAGTTCCGAAGAGAGCTCTGGATAGGCGACTTGTCCTAAGGTGACGAATTTCCCAGAAGGCAACTTAATAAGAATACGTTCAAGATAATCGAGAGATTGTGGATCATTCCATTGTCTCGTCCCATCCCAATCGACTCGTAAATTGACATCAATTTCTTTGTCCCCTTCTGTCAGTTTTACAACCGTTGTTCCATTCACTGAAGCCCGAAGAGCTTCCATTATACGGATAGGAGTCAACCCAAATCGTGCCAAAACATTCCTATCGAATTTCCACGTCAATTGTGTCACGGGATCCTGTCGAGAATCTCGTACATTTGTAGTCGCTTCAAGTACTTCCAACTTTCCCTTGAGTGTATCGGCCATTTCTTCGAGATGCACCAAATCATCCCCCATAAGACGAATTTCCACAGGAGATCCGGTTGGAGGGCCTCCCGCTTCTTCTTGAAATCGAAAATCTACATGAGGAGGAACAATTTTTCGAAGTGCTTCAGAGATAATCGGAACGATTTTGAAAGAAGGAGTTTCTCGATCTTCTTTATCGGTAAGATTGATCGTAATTCCGAGTATATTTTCTTCTGCCAAATTCACACCATGGTCGGGATCATAGACTGAATCAGATGCTTTCCCCACCGTGAAAACGAAGTTTTTTAAAAATATTTCTCCATTTTTTTGTGGCTGAAAAAACTTCCGCAACTCTTCTTCAAGAGGTGCCATAAGTTTATGGGTCTCTTCTAGTTTTGTTCCTATGGGGAATTCTGCTTTAGCTGCAAAAAACGTCTGATCAGATGAAGGAAATACCTCGATGGGAACTTTCCCCGTAACCACAAGACTCACGGAAAAGAAAAAAGCCGCAAAAGCGAGTCCCAATGTCAAAAACGTCTTTTTTCGAGAAGAAAGAATACTCTTCATATTGACCGCATACCAATCTTGAATGTGGTGTAAGATGGAAGATTCTCTATGTTTCGCTGGTGGAATAGATTCGAAAAACTTTGCTCCAATTGCAGGCATTAAGAAAAGCGAAACAAAAAGCGCCCCCACCAGTCCAGCCATTACGGTAACAGGAATAACTGCTATGTATTGCCCACTAATTCCACTGATATAAAAAATCATAGGCAGGAATGCAAAGACTGTTGTCAGTGTTCCCGTAATAATAGGCCATCTGAATGTTTTGAGAGCTTCTAATGCCGCATCATGTGGTGTAAGTTTATCTTCATGGATACCACTTGAAAGACCCTCTACGATAATAATTGCATTATCTACTAAGAGCCCTACCGAAAGAACGAGAGCAAAAAGAGAAACCCCATTAAAAGTCTGTCCCATAAAGTATAATGTTGCAATAGCAATCAGAAGTGAAAGAGGAATTGAAACTGATGCCAGAAGCGACTCTCTCCATCCCAAAGCCAAAAACATTACAATCGCAATAAGTACCAAAGTTTGTAATCCACTATTGGTAAGTGTATTGAGGCTTTCTTGAATCTCGTCAGCACGACTATAGGTTACCCGTACATCTAAGTTTTCGGGAATATTTCCATTGAGTTTCAATCTTTCTACTCGTGCCAATACTTCTCCCACCATGGAAATAACATTTCCCTTGGAACCCGATTTAATCACGTCGATAAGTACTGCTGGTTCACTCCCTGTTTCTGAAGCAAAAAATGTTTCTACTTCGAATTTATCGAACTCTCGACGAATTTCTGCAAAATCAGCCAATCGGATCATGGCTCCATTCACTTGTGAAATAGGGATGTCCATAAATTCTGCGGCCGTTTCAAGTTCCGCACGAACGGTTACTTCTATCTTTTGTCCAGCCACAGAAATCTGTCCCAATGGCATATCTCGGTGATGCTGCCGAAGAACGTCGATAACTTCATTGAGCCCTATTCCTTTTGATTGTAATTTAATAGGATCCACCAGGATGTGCACTTGATCCTCTGGAGCTCCCTTAACCAATACATCCTTTACTTTATCAACTGATTCAAATTCTGTTTCGAGGACTTCGGCAAACTGTTTTAATTCCGACCAAGAAAAATCCCCTGAGAGAGTCAAAGACACAATCGGGATATCTGTAATACTTACCTCTGTTAACGTTGGCTGGTCGATAATCGTATCAGGGAGATCTTTTTCAGCAACGTCTAATTTTTCACGAAGTTTCCGCATATTTTCTGGCTGATTGGTATCGAGATCAAACTCAATACTTACAACCGAAACCCCAGACATAGAAAACGAGGTATATTTATCAACGTTTTCAAGATTTTTGATTTCCTTTTCAATTTTGTTAGTAACCAACTTTTCCACATCTCCAGGGCTTGCTCCTGGCCAAATAGTCATGATTGTTGCCGCAGGAATATCAATGGTTGGTGTAATTTCTCGTGGAATACTTGAAAAAGCATTTATTCCATAAAAAAGAATAAAGATTATGACGAGGATCGTTACCTTGAAACGATCCAAAAAAAGTGTCCATATCATCGATAATTTCCCTTCTTCCGAAGAGTTTTTATTCGTGTTTAGGAGATTCGTTCCGTTCATAAAGAGAGTCAAAGAATTAAAGAATTTATAATTTTGTTAATTATTCATTGTTCATTGTTCATTGATTATTTCTCCAGCGTGTGTTCTATTCCTATATTGAAGCACTTTCGTTCCTTTTTCTAAGCCTCCGACAATCTCTACGGCATCCCCAACAATTTTCCCATATTGGACTTTGACCCGCTTCGCAATGTCATTTTCTCCCTTTATCAAAACCTCTGCTCCATCTGGTTCAAATGATAACGCGGTAATAGGAACAAGGTTTACTTTTCCGTTTTGAGAAGGCACGAGAATTTTAGCAAAACTTCCCACCAAAACTCCTTCTGGAAAAGTATCTAATTGAAACTCTACTTGTATTTTTTGACTTTCCGCGTCGGTTTTAAAACTTAAATATGATTGTTTCACTTCAATCGTTTGATTATTTGAGAGAAGTACTTTGACAGTATCTTTGGTAAGAAGTCTGTCGAGTTCATCCTTCGTAACAAATCCAACAACCTTGGGGGCAATAGTTTCAGAAACCAAAGAAAAAAGATTTTCGCCCATTCTCACTTGATCAAAATTATTAATAAATTTTTCGGTGATTTTCCCTGCAAATGGCGCTCGAACTTCCAAGTCATTCTTAGAAACCTGTGTCGATTTGAGTTGGTTTTGAGCAGATGACACGCTTGATTTTGATTGTGCTTGAGCAAGCGACAATGATGCTTCTGCATTACGTACAGCATTTTCTGCAGTCAGAATTGCAAGTCTGCGGGTCTGATTTTGTGTTTTTGCTGTTTGGATAGCACTTTCCAACGAAAGAAACCCCGCATCTACTTTGGAAGAAAATGTTTCGGCTTCCGTCTGAAAAATATTTTTGTCAGCAAGGGTTAAATCCCCAGTAAGATCAGTGCGACGTATGAGACCATCCATGTTCCGAACAACCTCCTGTACTTCTTTCAAAAATCTTAAACGCGTTTCTCCATAAACAATGACATCTTGGTCTGTTGGTTTGAAACTAGGCAATTGAGAGAGATTTGGCTGTTCTCGAACCAATTCTTCTACCATATTTTTAGTTGCTTGTTTGGTTATCTGATCAGTAGATCCAATCTGAGACCTGTCCGCATCGTAATTTTGATATCGAAATCGAGTCGATGCTCCCAATATTCTATCTGCCCAATCCAGGGCATTAGAAGCTGTGGTTTCAGAATTATTTGCCTGTGTACGCAATGATTCAAAAACCTGCCGATAGATTTGATCTTGTGTTTGTACCGTTTGTTCCAGTTGTGCCTGAGCCGTCTGAAGAGCAATTTCTGACGAAGTAATAGTATTTTGAGCAGACACCCGAACAACTGCCAACGTACTCAAAGCATTTTCGTAAGTTACTTGGGTGAGATCGTTGGTTTGTCGGAATGTTGCCAAAAGTTGTCCCTTCTCAACAGCATCTCCAATACTCACAAAAACATTATCGATTGTTCCAGAAACATCAGCCGCAATATTTATATCTCCCGTAGAAGAGAGTGTAGCCAAAACCTCACGACTACTGTCTGGACGCCACTCTCCAAAAGTAATAGTTTGAACTGTTTTTACTTTGGTTTCGGGAACTTTTTCTTCAATGGTTTTGGGAGACAGCAATCGCCACAACGCCAGTGCCGAAAGGATAATAACAATGATCCAGATAATATTTTTTCGAGTCATATACGGTTTCAAGAACTCCATGGAAAGAATTTTATTCTATATATTATACCTTATTTTTCGAGAAAAAACAAGTCCCACTGGGGGACGCGAAATTAGTCAGAAAAAGGAAAAAGTCAATGCTCACAGTGTAGGAAAAATGACAAAACAAATGTCTTTCTGAGTCCCGCCAAAGCGGGAGGAAGAATCTTCAAAATAATTACATGTAAATACCTATAAGGAAGATCCTTCATTCGTCCGCCCGAGGCGGACTCACTCAGGAAGACATACTTATTTTTCGTAATCCCGGGTTCTGGGAATCCTTTGAACCCGGGATTGCGATGATTAACCTTCTTTACGGCGACAATACAGAAGTGTCGCCATGATAGGGTTTCACATACCTCTTATAATTTTTTTAATTCTTTCTCGAGATCTTTGGCAACAATTTCTTTCTGTGTTCCTGATTTCATGTTCTTTAATTGAACACATTTTTTGCTCAACTCATCGTCCCCAACAATGACCGCATAAGGAATTCCCAATTTGTCAGCATATTCAAACTGTTTTCCAATTTTTTTATCTTCGAGATAATTTTCTACGGGATAACCGAATGATCTGATGAGGGAAGCAATTTTCAAACACTTACTTTTGGCTCCCTCACTGGCAGCAATAACGAGAAAGTGACTCGGAGAACTGCGATCGACATTGACCAACTTCGCTTCGAAGAGTTTGGAAAGGAGCCTCGTCAGACCGATAGAAATTCCCACTCCTGGTAATTTCTTCCCCGTAAAAATCTCTGCCAAATCATCATACCGACCTCCTGAGCAGATAGATCCCAACCCTTCTGAACCGACCAAAGTCGTCTCGTAAACCGTACCTGTGTAGTAGTCGAGGCCTCGAGCGATAGAGAGGTCTACTTTAAATTTCTTTTCATCGACTCCCAAAAAGCGAAGCGCCTGCAAGACTTCTTTGAGTTCATTAAGCCCGGTCTTTTGAAGAAGCCCGGTCTTTTCTGCTTTTTTCAAAATTTCATCGTTCGTTCCTGAAATTTCTGTAAATTCTAAAATCTTTTTTGACACTGTCTCAGAAAGTCCCATTTCTAATAAATTTTTTTGTACTTTTTCGTGACCAATCTTTTCTAAATCATCAACGATAGCCAATACATTTTTTATATCTTTTTTCTTAATTTTTAATTGTTCAAAAAATCCTGTTAAAATTTTTCGATTATTTATTCTCACCACAAACTTTTCCCCCTCCAAAAGCCTTTCAAATATCTGAATAATCACCGCTGCGACCATCGCATCATTAGCAAGAGAAAGCTCTCCCGAACCAATTACATCAATGTCACATTGATCAAATTGTCGAAATCGTCCTTTTTGGGCCCGTTCTCCACGAAGCACAGGCCCTATCGCATAACGCTTAAAAGGGAATGCAATATCATTCAAATGTCTCGCCACATAGAGCGCCAAAGGTACCGTGTGATCGAATCTCAAAGCATTTCCTGAGTGTGAATTGTCCCCCTCTTCATCCAAAATTCGCTTGAGG
Source organism: Candidatus Altimarinota bacterium (assembly GCA_021736215.1). Classification (GTDB taxonomy): domain Bacteria; phylum Patescibacteriota; class Gracilibacteria; order UBA4473; family UBA4473; genus JAIPGI01. The sequence continues at coordinate 69,525 of JAIPGI010000002.1, read as the reverse complement.
ACATACATTTCTTTGGGATTTCCTCCTTTAGAAAGGAGATTCTCTTCTCTCTCCACCAATGGCGTCGTTATTGGCATGAATCCGTTTTTTTCAAACACATCACGAATGACACTCACCCATTGCTGATACACTCTTTCTTCGGCTGGTGTCCATTCAGGAAACCCACTCGGACAGGAAACATTGTATTTACTCATCAGCAGGATTCTAAACTAGAACCCAGGTTTTGAAAACCCGGGTTCAAAACAAAATTTGACAGTTAAGAATATTTGATCACAATACATAACTGATGATACAGAACGTATTCTTTTTCTTCTTCTTTTTTGGGCTGGCGCTTTCGCCGGTGCGTTCTGGTGTGTAGATAAAAAAAGATTTAGACACAAGGACAGACCGGCGAAAGCTGGTTGGTTTTTCTGGTGTCCTGACATATTTCAGAGACTTCAGAAACCGCATTGGTTCTTGTTCTTTTCGGTACCGATAAAAGTTTCAATAAAAACAATTATTTTACCAATCAAATACTAAGGAAGGTGTTTTATGTCATCTCACACGAAAGTAGTAACCGATTTCGACACACAAATTTCAAAACTTCTCGAATTGATCAAAAAATCAGTTGATGAAGAATTTTTTAGGGAGCTTTTTACTCTTTTCCCTAAAACAAAAAAAGTAAAAATTGCATCGCTTTCTCGATTGCAAAAAATGGTCATAAAAATTGATGTAAAAATTTTCCACCTCCATGGTGCCTGGATAACCATGAATGGCACTGATATCAAGGAAATAGATCCTCCCAAAGGAATTTCGTGGTCGGTTGAAGGGAAAGATGAGATTTTGAAAAATTTTTCATTCATTCAAAATATTTGCTAGGAGTACATATGAAAAACCTCATGCAAAAAGACGCTGATACGATTGCGTCAAATCTAACCTCCTCCCGAGAGTCAAAATTAGTCCAATTCATAGCAAAAAGAATTGAGGAAAGGGTTCTCGCCGTTGGACAAGTTCTAGGAAAAAAAACTCAAAGTAGTATAAAGTGGAACTCAGAAGTGATTGCAAAAGCCATTCGACACGAGAACCCTACTATCTTTCTTCTCAACCAAGAGTCATTGGGAGAAATAATTGATTATTTCATCGCACTTCTCGATATCAAGAAGTGCTCCTAAACAAGAACCAATTCTCAAAAGCCCTGCAACGCGGGGCTTTTTTTATTGTCATTGCGAGGATGAGAAAAGCGAATACGCGGCAATCTCAAAAAAAGTTTGACAGGATTTTTTTTCTGAGTACTTTACTAGGGTAAAGTATAAAATGAATCTCAGATCCCCTGTTTGCAAAAATCTTTATCGAGCAATTCTCTCATTAAAAAATGAAGACGAAGCACGGAGGTTTCTGCGCGACCTCCTGACGGAGACTGAAATCGAGGAATTTGCACGCCGATGGCAAGTCGCCCGAATGCTTGATCAAAGTATCCCCTATACCAAGATTGAGGAAAAAACTGGTATGAGCTCACGCACCATCGCACGCATTTCTCAATTCCTAAATGGTGCTTGGGGAGGGTATCGTCTTATTCTTAGTCGTCTACATTACCACAACAAACTGGCTTCGCCGGTGTGTCGTGGTTGATAAATACCAAGGAATTTATGACCAGAACGTACCGGCGAAACCCGAGTACGTTTTTTTGTAATCCTGACGTTGTCAGTGTTTACAGAAACATTTTGTGTTGCGTTCTTTTAAAATTCAAAAAGGGAAAATTATGAAAAAAGATATGAAGCCTCTCTCTCGGAAAATAATTAAACAATCTCGATGTGTTTTTACGGGGAAAATATTTTTTGAGAATCTTGAAAGACACTTTCTCTATGAGGTAAAAAAACTATGGATTCCCGATAAGAAAAATCCACTCATGGATATATTGATTCATGAGATAGTTGAATCACTCTCCCCAGAAGAACAATTGGCATTCAGGGAAGAACATCGTCGTTCTGTGCCACTCAAAGAGTTTTCTGCTCAAACAATAAAAATTTTTTATAGACAAAAATCTCAAGAAAAAATCCAGGAACTCGAAGAAGAATTCCAAAAAGCCTGCAAAACAATTCTTAATATGAGAAAACGAAGAAGTATTTTGTACGTACTCTTCAAGTTTCTACAAAACAAAAGGAGCATATAATGAAAAGTTCAAATAAGGATCGATGTATTCCAGAAATGTCAAAAGACCGATTTGATGTAATTCTTTTTAGAAGAAACATTGCGGCTCTTTTGAGAAAGAACAAACCCCATGAAACAAATGAATTTACAAATAAAATAGCCCTCCGGTTTCCTGAAAAATCCCAAGAGATTTTTCAAATTACATATCATCTCTTACAAAGCCGAATAAGGGTTCTAAAAATAAGTGGATTCATGGAATCAATAATCCCCTCTCAACAAGATTTGATTGGGATGGGACAATATAGAATTGTTGAAGGAGCGGGTGCTCCTTGGGCAAAAATCAAACACTAAACACATGGAGGATCTATGCATCACGCACCACTCAGTGAATGGTGGGGACATTTCCCCGAAGGAAGACTTATTTCAGGAGAAGAGGAGGACGAGGAACCTCATCATTGTATTTTTATAACAATATTGTGGTCGCATTTCCCGCGCAGAGAAATTCACTAAAGAACGCAACACTACAAAAACCCCCGTCTGCCTAAGGCAGACGTGGGTTTTCTTATTCTTTTTTTGTATAGTCATTCCGGCTTGTTGTAAACCCCGCCGAATGGCGGAGCGAGAGCGTGGTCCGGAATCGTTAGAGTTTAGAAATACTGAGTATCCCCAAATAGCTCGTCAGGATTTGCATCGCACAGAGAGAATATTTCTCCTGATATATCAAAAAAAATAGGATTTTTAGTTTTGATAAGCTCTAGCTTTTCTTTTCTCGTCATATTTTTTATCTGTTTTTCACGAATGATTGATTAGTATGGATTCTCTGTAAATTCATAGTACAGCAATTTATTGAGCTTATATTTCTTGGTAAAAAAACCTCCCCTATCATTTTTGTGTTCCCACACTCTTCGAATAAGATTGTTAGTAACTCCAACATAGAGCGTCGGACGATTATTTCCCATGATATAAACGCCAAACACCTTTTCATCTCTCATTATTTCTTTTCTTACAGGATTCCAGACAAGCTGGAATGACGATATATATTTTCATCAATAATCTTCAATGCACGAAATTGCGTTTTTATGTGGATTTAATATTTTTTGCATATCAAAAAACCCCCGCTCACAAGGAGCAGGGGTTTTTCTTATTCGATACAAAAATCCTTTTAGAGCGAAGCAATCTCTTTTGCAATTTCAGACTGGACGTGTTCAAAAGCGGTTGCTTTTCCACTTTCATCCATTTTCAATTCTTTTACTTTGGCAATTTTCTGAATACTTGGAAGTGCTTCTAACTTTGCAAAATCAAAATCTTCACGATCCACCAATTTCAAACCTTCATTATAGATAGCTAAAATAGTTTTCAACATGTGGTATTGTTTCTGATTGGTCGTGTATGCGTCTTCTGGATTGAAAGAATCCTGATACAAGAAGTCTTCACGAATAGACTTCGCTACCAAAAGAATCAATTTCTCACGAACAGAAAGCGCATCTGGTCCAACCAATTTCACTATTTCTTCCAATTTCGATTCTTGTTGCAACAAACTCATTCCCAAACCTCGCACATCCCAGTAGTCAGAGGCAACATTTTCCTTCATGTATTTATCCAGATTTGGTAAGTACAGTGAATAACTTTTGAGCCAGTTAATTGCTGGAAAGTGTCGTTGATAAGCTAATTTTGCATCCAATCCCCAGAAAGTCTTTGTCACACGAAGAGTATTTTGAGAAACAGGCTCTGACAAGTCCCCTCCTGGAGGCGATACGGCTCCAACTACAGTGAGCGATCCCTGACGACCTTCCGATCCCAAACAATTAACGGCTCCTGCTCGTTCATAGAACTCTGCTGTTTTTGACCCCAAATAAGCAGGATATCCTTCTTCTCCTGGCATTTCTTCAAGACGTCCTGAAATTTCACGCATTGCTTCTGCCCAACGAGAGGTTGAGTCTGCCAGCAAGGCAACATTGTATCCCATATCTCGGTAATACTCAGCAATAGTAATTCCTGTGTACACAGAGGCTTCACGAGCAGCCACAGGCATGTTGGAAGTGTTTGCAATCATCACGGTTCGACGCATGAGTGGTTCTCCACTATTTGGATCGGTCAAGTGAGGGAATTCATTCAATACTTCTGTCATCTCATTTCCACGCTCTCCACATCCGATATATACAATCACTTGAGCATCACAGTATTTTGCCAATGACTGCTGCGTAACGGTCTTTCCTGATCCAAATGGTCCAGGAATACATCCAGCACCTCCTTTGGTAATAGGAAAGAACATATCGATAGATCGACATCCACTTCGAAGCGGTTCTTCTGGTACTCGTTTTTTTAAAACTTTTCGAGGATTTCGGATTGGCCAATAGTGATGCATCGTCAACTCATGTTTTGTTCCATTCTCATCAACAAGCACTGCGATTTTATCCAAAACCGTATGCTGTCCTTTTTCGATAGATTCTACTTTGGCATTTTTGATACCCACAGACACCATAATCTTATGCTCAATAAGAGAAGTTTCCTGAACCGTTCCAATAATATCTCCTTCACTCACCATATCTCCTTTAGAAACGGTGGGAACGAAATCCCATTTTTTGGCGTGATCTAAACCATCTGCACTAATACCACGAGCAAGAAAGTGTCCTGATTTCTCTTCGAGCACCTTCAAAGGACGCTGAACTCCATCATAAATGGTTTCAAGCAAGCCTGGGCCAAGCTCCACAGAAAGTGTTTTTCCGGTAGGCTTCACAATTTCCCCTGGACCAATCCCAGCGGTTTCTTCGTATACCTGAATAAAAGCGTTTCCTCGTTCCAAACGGATAATTTCTCCGACCAAACCTTCTTCTCCTACACGAACCACTTCATACATTTTGCAGTGGTGCATATTTTCGGCGACAACAAGCGGTCCGGAGACCTTGACGATAACGGGTTCTTTCTGATTCATGAAAGATTACTGAAATTTTTCGGCGGTATTTTCGAGAAAGGTTGAGAAATGTCAAGCCTTTTAGGGAAATTTAAAAAATGCTGTCATTGCGAGGAATCCCACCTTAGGTGGATGATGTGGTAATCTTTTGAATTATCATTCTGATTTCTTTATCTCCTCATCCGAGATGTTTTCCGACTTCTATAAAAAATATATTTGCATTTATATTCCATTTGTGATAAAATGACACGATTTATTTCAAAAAATAATGAAAAATCTAAATCACTTCGGCATCGGCACTACTTCTCAATTCCTTTACGGGAATATTGATTTTGATACGTCGAAAATCGGCGGGAAAGCCGAATGGGCAAAAGATCAACTCCGAAGTGAAACAGCAGATTCATTGGGAAATTTGCTGGAAAAAACAAGTCTTTCAAAAGACGAAATAATTCAATTATTGAGTAAACAAGAAATTCAAATGAATTGGAGTAAGAAAGAAAATATTCCAGATAATTCTGCACGATATGTTTTTGCTTTGCAGTGTGCACTCAAATTATTGGGATATGAAAAAATCGGAACTCCTGCGCTTTTTGGTCCAATTACAAAAGAGTCTTTGCGAGCTTTCCAAGCCGAATGGAATGCTGACCCAAAGAATAAAGCTGATCAAATTAAAGTTGATGGTTTCCCTGGACTCGAAACACTCCCTCGATTGGTAAAAAAATTACAGACGCTTACATCCGCCGCAACTATTAATCTTGTAACTCCAAAAAAAGAAAATGAAGAAACAAAATCTGGAGTAGATACTATGGAAACCGAACTCGATTCATTCGTTGTTGATGACAGCGTTATGAAAGTAGAAATCCAAGATAATACTGGAAGAGAAGACACCTTCATTGTTGAGGACAAAGACGCCGATGCTAAAGAAAATAAAGCCGTCAAAGTTCCAAAGAGTTTGAAGGTAACTTTCAAAGACTCTGGAAAATCTTTTTATTACGCTGTTTCCCCAGATGCCAAAAAACTCTATTGGTACGACAATAAGGACAAGCGTTATGAACCAGAATCTACTCTCAAGATTGAGAAAGGGAAATTGGTTCTTCCCGAAAAAGCAAGTACCGACGCTGGACTTGATAAATATCTAAAAGGAAGCAACCTCAAAGCCGAAGTTTTAAAAAACACTCCTCCAAAAGAATTTGATTTCAGGAAGGCGGATGGAACTGTTGAGAAGATTACTGTTCCTGAGTACATCACTGTTACTTATGAAAATGGAACCAAGTATTCCTACACCATTTCCAAATCCGGTGAAGTGTATTTCTACAATGAAAAAACCAGTTCTTATCAAGCAGAATCTTATCTAAAAGTAGAAAAAGGTGCCCTTATGGGTCCTGAAAAGAAAGAGGAAACAATGTCCACCAAGTTGGATTCGTTTGTTATGGATGACAACACCATGAAAGTAGAAATCCAAGATAATACTGGAAGAGAAGACACCTTCATTGTTGAGGACAAAGACGCCGATGCTAAAGAAAATAAAGCCGTCAAAGTTCCAAAGAGTTTGAAGGTAACTTTCAAGGATTCTGGAAAATCTTTTTATTACGCTGTTTCTCCAGATGCCAAGAAATTATACTGGTTCAATAACACACAAAAACGCTATGAACCTGAATCTACTCTCAAGATCGAGAAAGGGAAGTTAGTAGCTCCAGAAAAGAAGGAAGTAAAGCTAACAAGTCTCGACTCCCAATCCATCGAAAAATTAATAAAAGATTCACAATCAGAACTTTTGAAATCTAAAAAAATTAAACAAATTGCGACAGTCAATGCACCATCTCCAGTTGAATATACTATTGAAAAAACAAATTCTCCTCAACAAAAGATAGATGTATCATCTACTATCCTTATTACCTTCCAAGATGATAAAATTTATGAATACGTAGTTTCCAAAGACGAGCAAAATATCTACTGGATACAAGACAAATCCAAAAAAGTTCTATGTCCCTCTGGGAAATTGACCATCGAGAAAGGGAAATTAGCCCTTCATGATGAACAAGTAAAAGTAAAAAATCCAACAAGTCTTGATTCTACAAAGGTATTAGATTTGGTTAATAACTCAGGAAAAGATCTTCTCACATCAGGAAAAGTAACAAAAGTGGAGACCTTGTCTGGATCAAAAAGTGAATATACTGTTGAAAACAGTAATCCTACTCAAAAAGTAGATGTAACAGCTACTATTCGCCTTACTTTCCCAGGAAATCAAGTTCACGAATATGTGGTGCTTGAAGATGGAAAAACTCTCTATTGGGTACAGGATAAAGTTAAAAAAATTCTACGTCCCGAAGGGAAATTAACTATCGAAAATGGGAAATTGGTTATCCCCGAAACAAAAAAATCAAAAATTGAAACCATGGGGACAAATCTTAAACGTTTTGAAGTAAAAGATGTCATTAAAAGCCTGGAGAATAAACAATCAAAAGTTGAATATGAACTCGTAGAAAATGGAAAAACTCGAAAGATCAACGTTCCTGAATATTTAGAGATTACTTTCGCTGGAGGGAAGAAACACTTCTACACTGTAAGCGAAGATGGAAAGACTCTATATTGGTACAATCAGACCGATAAAAAATATCACACTGAATCAACTCTCAAAATTGAAAATGGACAAATAGTTCTTCCCTAACAAGAAGAAATATTAACCACACAAATCAAAGCCTCTCGATCATAAAATTGCTCGAGAGGTTTTTGTATTGGGAGAAGGGAAGGTCTTGTTTTTTATGTAAAAATATGGTACAATAAAAGGATAAACATGAAAAATTTATCTTTACTTTCAATCATTGAGCCTCATTCTCAATTCCTCTACAAAAACGAGGAGATTGTTGGAAAAGATGTTTTAAATAGGGAGGTAAAGGGATCTCTCGAAGAATGGTCCCAAGAGATGCGAAATGCAGAAATCTGGACTCAGAAAGCCCAAACAGGTCTTGCTCTAGAAATTGAAAAATCCAAAGGAACCATTCGAGAAGTTCAGCGAGGGGACACTCTCGGTGCTATCGTCAAAGGACTCATGAAAGAACAATTCCCTGGATGGAAAAAGGCTCTAGAGATGCCCGTAGACTATCGTAGTGATAAGGGAAAGGTTGATAAACCCACAATTCTCAAGGAAACCAATCTCATTGTTCCTGGGCAAAAAATTTGGATAGAAAATGGATCTATTATCGTTGCTGATGAACTCCCAACTACGAACACTGAAAAGAAAATTGTCTCTGATGAGGAGGATGTTGAAGAAAAAAAGACCAACACTGAAACCGAAGAAGTCAAAAATCCACAAGAGGAGGAAGTTAAGAAGGAGAAGGATGATGTGAAAAAAAATACTGAGGGGAAAGACCAAGAAGATAAATCTGATTCCAACACATCAGAAATAGAGAAGAACAAATCTGAAGATAAGAATCCCACTCTTCCTGAAAAAAAGAATGATAATCGAGAAGAAGATATATCCCCTCCTCGAAAGGAAGAGAAAAATACTTCTCCTTTCGTAGAAGATACAAAAGAAAAAAACGAATGGAAGCCTCTTCCTCGAACCATAGAAGGATTGCCTATAACTTTCTATGAAGAAAAAGAATTGAATCAAGTTATTCTCTTGAATAGAGAATTGGTTAAGAAATTTTCCAAAAAAGCATCCGCTATTGAACCAGATCCATTTTTTGTTGATAGTAACGTATTTTTTCGAGTAGAGGGAATAAACGGAAAAGTACTAAACACACTCGCCATTACAAAAAAAGAATTAATCCAAAAAGCTCCTTCCGTTTTCAAAGAAAACGACCTCAATATCGAACGCTACGTCGAATTCCTGAACAATTTGGGAATTGATAATGGTTTCCTATGGAACAAAGAGATAAAGAAGAAAAATTAATTGACTTATTTATTATTTTATTGTATAATAAAAAAGTTTCAGAAAGAGTGTTCTTTGATAAGACGTCGTTCAGTCCTCTCAAGTGGTACTTGATAACTTCTCAAATGGATTCGTCCATGTTGAGGGTCTGGAGTATCGCTCCCGAGGACTGATAAAATATGATATTTTTCAATTTTTTTGAACTCTCTGTGAACTTCGATGAGGTGCTTTCTCGGCATCTTTTAGAAGTTCACAGAATTTCATTAAATTTAAATTAATATCATAAACTAGGAGAATCATCATGACACGTTCATATTTAACTCGTTCTTTTTTTCTTATTGTTACAATTGTTTTTTCATCACTATTTATTGGCTGTGGAAGCAAACCTTCAGCTGAACAATGGGCAGAGGAAGAATCCTTTACCCAAATCGATAAAGAAGGAGATGTAATCGTCGATTTCAAATCAGATGGAAAGAAGTACATAATCACGAATGTTGAAGGTATTTCCGAAGTCAACCTGGATAAATCCAGGATAAAAATTGTCAACAGTGCAATATCAGGGGGACAAAAGTACGAATTTCATATTCGCACATATAGCGGAACTCTGTACAAAGGATGGAAAGACTTAGATGCAGTTGGTGTACTAAATAATGGCGAATATTCTGCTGAATCCATCGCCTACATCAATGAAGCTGATCAAAAAACAACCTACAAGTTGCAAGATCAACGAATTGTTAAAGGTGCTGGAGATAGCGGCAGTTTCGACAGAAAAGATGCGATTGCTCGCCGCAAAGCATTAGAAAAAGAAGAATAGTTAGTTCCCTCGGGATCTGTAGAGCCGCTGAGATATATAGCAATATATATCAAAGCGGCTCTCTTCCTTATATCTCAATATTCAAAAAACCTAGGTTCAAAAATCAATAGAATCTGGGTTTTTCATGTTGCTCCTTTCTTTTTACAGTCTTTCTGAGAGAGTCGACTAATGGCTGGACTCAGAAAGACAAATGCTTTTTTGAGATTGCCACTCCCGCGTATGCGGGATCGCAATGACAGCACGCACATTGTCATTGCGAGGATGAACGCAGTGAAGACGAAGCAATCTCAAAAAGAAAGAGTGATGTATCGCACTTTACCGTTTGAACTTTGAAAAGTATTTCCCTTTCCACTCCCGCAAAGGAGCGAGAAAAAATATAGAAAAGTAAGATTCTTCTCCCGCGTACGCGGGATCAGAAAGACGGTCGATAATATGAGATTGCCGCGGTCGGCTTCAGCAGTCTCGCAATGGAGTGAGTACTGAATACAGTTCGAATTGTGTTATAAATCTTCGTCATTGCGATCCCGCGTACGCGGGAGAAGCAATCTACTTCCTATGAGATATCAAACCAATCCTGTGCCAAATCTAGCCAATCAGGATTCTGTTCTTCGATGAGCTGTATTTTCTTTTCGCGCGAACCAGCTTTAATCTTTTTTTCGTACTCAATGGCAATACTTATATCATCTGTTTCATCAAAATAAACTAACCGATCGCATTTATATTTTTTGGTAAAATCACATCCTTCTCCTTTTTTGTGCTCGTATATTCTTCTTTCGAGATCACTGGTAACCCCCGTGTACAAGACATTGTTGTAGTGATTGGTAACGATATACACATATCCTCGTCCCATAGGAGGATTATAGAAAATACATAAAAAAATCGGAAGCAGATTGCTTCGCTTTACCTGTCTGCTGACAGGTAGTCTCGCAATGACGAAAAGATGGAAAGTTTGAACTTTGAAATTGGAGATTGCCGCGGCCAGCTTCATCAGACATCACAATGACAACAATGAGGAATTACCACGTTTTTCCTTTATCAATCCCGGGTTCTAGGAATTCTTTGAACCCGGGATTGTAGTGAAAGATCATATTGTTCGTTGTTTCTCAAAAGCTGTCATTGCGAGTCCCACTCACCCTAGCAATGGGAGAATGCCGGAATCTAGCTTTCGGCATTGTAGCCGCGGAGTGACATAGTATAAAAAAAATTCCATGGTAAAGTAGCCAGTTAAATAAATCTAACTGGCTACTATTACACTTCGGGGTTATTCGGATTTGGTAAGTTCCTCATCTGCTGCCGGCTGTATTGCAATGCCGGTAACTTTTGTTTTTCGTGCATAGTTCCAAATACTGAAGATAACTATCAAAACTGGAAGCGAGAGCAATATCCCCGCATACCAATTTTCAACACGGAAAACTAATTTAAACTCTATACCATTGAATGCGAAAATCACAGAGCCAATCATCAGAATTCCAATCCCTATCCTCATGATCTTCTCTTTTTGATTAGGTTTAAATTGTATCCCCAATAAAACGAGGGCGACAATGTAGAAAACCCCAACGAACAAGAATAACTGTTCGGATGGAATGTCAAAAAGGGAAGGGGGGGGATTTTGAGTATTTAGTTGTTGCTGTTGTTCAACTTTCGGAGGATAAACCTCCTCCTGACCACTCTGTTGTGCAAACAGTGTCGTTGTTGTTAAAAACAAAACGAATAAAAAAATAATTGTGTGTTTCATAAAAACTCCTACCAAATAAATATTAAATAAATTAGTTAAAAAAATTTTGAAACTTGAACCCGAAGACTGAAAGAACTTCCACCGAAGTGAATGAAAAGAGAGTAAAAAACTCATGCTTCTCATCTTTCTATTTATACACTATTTTGTATAAAATGTCAATATTTATTACTATAAAAAATAATTTCACATTTTATCAATCCCGGGTTCTGGGAATTCTTTGAACCCGGGATTGTAGTGAAAGATCATATTATTCGTTGTTTCCAAAAGCGCTGTCATTGCGAGCGAAGCGCGATAATTTCATCTATGAAATAGATTACGGAATAAAATAAGTACAGAATTTATAAGAAATACAAAAGAGGAAAATTCTTCTCCCGCGGACGCGGGATCAGAAAGACAACTCTGAGGAATTGCCGCGTCCGCCTGAGGCGGACTCACAATGACAAAAAAGGAGTAATCGGAAGCAGATTGGATCATTGCCCCTCTCCTTTTATCCTCTCCCGCAAGGGGCGAGGAAAATAATGTTTTTAGTTCAAAATATCGCTTCCCACAGCCCGTTCAACGATTTTGGAAATACGTTTCGATCCAAATTTGTCATCAGTAGAATCTGGAGATGGAACTGGCACAACGGCTGGAAGAGGTTTTTTGGATAATCGTGTAATCAAGTCATCTGGTAATTTCTTGTAGTAATTTTCTTCTACAAATACCACCGCATATTCTGCCGTCTGCTGTTCATCCCCCAAGTTCCGAGAAGCTAACTCCTGTAACATATCACGCGCCTCTGCAGGCGTCGACACAGGATAACTTTCGGTGCCGAGAGCTCGATAGATGAGAATCGAACTTTCGTTTCCGATAATCGCTAATTTGAAGTTGTGTTTCTCGTGCTCCATAATGTTTAGAGGTGTTTGAGGGTTTTGAGGATGTTTTCGGAGCTGAGTCCGTGAAATTTCGCAAACATGATAAATTTCAACATGCGAGAATTTTGTAATCGTCGTTCGAAATACGCCATAGAAACCTGAATTGTATCAATCTGCCCAGACTGCGCATCGTGTAAAAACAAACTCTGTACTCGATCGCATTCTCGCTCAATTTTGAGTAATTTATCCTCATGACTGTCGTGTTCCATGAGAACGGATGAGAGCTCTCTGAATGCTGTTTCTTTGGTTAATCGGAGAAGAATGTCCATATTGTGAGCCGCATGTGCTTTTTCCCAAGAGAACGTCCCTCCTTCAATAAAAGCTTCTGGAGACAATTTTTCATCCAAAATCAAAATAGATCGAGCGAGTGATCTGATATTAACCGCATCAATCTGTAATTCCAACCAAGATTTCAAAAACGAAGATCCAGCTTTTCGAGCGACCTTCGCCAAATAGGAAAAGTGTGCTTTATCAAACAAGAATTCTACAAATCGGAATTCATGCTTGTGTTCAAAAACTTTAGAAGCATTTTCACATGCTTCGATATATTCTACCGGAAGATCTTCTGGGTATTTGAGAGTGAAAACAATTTTCTCAATATCCTTTGGATTGATGTCTCCTAGCGAAGAAAACCCATTTTCTTCGGAAAAGGTTCCAATCTCTGTTTTTTTCTGGAGCAATTTCATCTTAAATGCCCTCTTGAGATTATTTACATCAGCACGTCTCCAAAGAAATTGAAGTCCTGGATGATTTCCTGTCCCCCGGACGATCAAATCTTTGGTTTCATAGAGACCTTTTTCTATAATTCGATAAAAGTCATTCGCAGTCGTTCCCTCATCAACAAACTCGGCATACTCCAACTCCGTCAGCACACGAAATGCTTCGTCAGGAGTTCGAGCACCAATCATACGATCAAGTCTGTTCACATTCAGGAGTCGAGACTCCATGGCGCGAATTTGACCGTTGATAAAGAGGAATGACATAGTGTTTAGTTTAGAGTTTAGAGTTTAGAGAGTTTTTATTATTCATTAATCATTATTCATTACTCATTGTTTAAATAAGTTTAAGTTGTTCGGCGAAGTAAGAGGTCAGCTGATCTCGATATTCACCAAACACGAGGTTGCGAAATGAATTGTCGATTTCCGCACTTCCTGAACGGAGAATAAATCCCCCATCAATGTCTTTGTGTGCTACCACATCAAATCCATCAGGAGCATGTTTGGATGTAATTTCGAGTCGTTTTGGCGGTGCAAGGACTTTTCCTGAGTGAAGAGAAATACTTTCAAACAACTTTTCTATGAGTTGTCCGTATGTTTTTTCATTTGCATTTTCCAAGGTTCCGAGAAACCGAGTTAATGCTTCCTCAATCAGTTGTTGCTTCGTTGCCAAAAGCAATTGTGTGTTCTCTCGACGAGCCATAGATCGAGTTTTGCTTTCAGCAGAAGAAAGTGCAAAAAGAGTTTTATTTTCGAGTTTTTCCAACTCAATTTTCTCTATTGCACTCGACTCTTCGCGCAAAACTTTTTTTTGTTTCTCAGCCTCAGCTTCGATTTTTTTTATCTCGTGCTGTGCTTCGTCGAGAATCCGTTTCAGGATATCTTGCAATGCCATAGTTTTTTAAATTTATGAAATTTTTTACTTGTAAGCTTGTCAACTCGTAGACTCGTTGACTTTTTAAAGCTGAATAGAATTCACGATAAGCAATGCTACCAAAAGTCCGAAGATAGCGTATGTTTCGATAAGAACTGCCAACACGATTGCCTTACCTGCTAAAGATTCATCCCGTCCTACTGCTCCAATTCCAGCAGCAGCAACACGACCCTGAAGCCATGCGGAGGCAAACCCTGCAAATCCCATCAAAATTCCAGCCCAAAGGATTTTGTATCCAATTTCGATTGGTACTTCGACTGGAGTAGTACTAAAAAGACCAATTTTGGACAAAGCCAAAATGGCGATAAGAAGTCCGTACACACCCTGTGAACCTGGCAAAGCCGTGATCACAAGAATTTTACCGAAAAGATCTGGCTTTTCGGAAAGAACGCCAGCAGCTTTGGATCCTGCGGTATAAATACCGATTCCAGATCCGATACCAGCAAGTACCGCAGCAATAACTGCTCCGATGATAGAGAGAACGATTCCTGATTCAAACATGAGAAAAATGGGTTAAAAAATAAGAATCAAGGGTTACGAAAGAAAAGATACTTCTTTTCTCGAGCGAAGGGCTTAAATTTACGCCCATCTCCTTCAAAGAATTTACCAAAAAATTCGATGAATTGGAGACGACCTGAATGTACAAATGCGCCCAAAACTGAGAGCGCAAAATTAAGCCCGTGGCCAAAAAGTAAAAAGACCACTGCTACCAAAAAACCAACAATTGGGTGTGGCATCATACCTCCCAAAATTCCAGCTGTTAAATTCATAGCAAATCCAATAACCCCCGTTGATAGTCCGAGAGCCATGATACGAGAATAACTCAATAAATCTGATACATATCCCGTTATATTATAGAGCCCCAAAACTCCTGAAATAGGCTTGAGAAACCAATTTTTTTGGCTTCGTCCTTGCGTAATAACCAAAATCCCTGCTCCAAGGAGCGATAGGTTTTTGAAGAGTTCTTTTGGGAGACCAACAATATCCGCAACAGAAAACCCACACAGCACAACCAAGAAAAAGAACCATGCTAATGGATCGCAAAAGGCATCAAGGTATTCTTTGTTCTTCATGCGTTTCACAAAATCCAAGAAAATTCCTGTCAAAAGCTGAATCATTCCAAGTCCTATAGCAAAAATAAGGAAGGTAATAGGACCACTTCCCGTCATTGGATCAAGGAATTGTCCCTTGAAAGGAAGTGATCCCTCAACCCCCGCTAAATAACTTGAATTCAATAAGAAGGTAGGAGCCTGCTCAGCAGTCATACCAAAATATCCTCCTACGAATATTCCTCCTAATGTCGCTCCAATCCCACAAAAAAGGAGAAGTAGAATTCCATCTTTTGCTGATTTGGAGAATGTCCCAAACAGTAAGAAAAAGAGTGAAACAAATGTCAAAATCAATCCATATCCCACATCAGATAAACACAGTCCGAAGAAGACAAAGAAAAATGGAGCCAAATAGGAAGTAGGATCAATATCTCTCGTTCCAGGCGTCCCAAACATTTCCGTTACTATTTCATAGGAGGCAAAGCCTGTTTTGTTTTGAATGTAGACAGGAGCGACTTCTCCCTCCTCTGAATCAACTTGTTCCATAATAACCTCTCCTACAAAAATATCATTAATCCATTTTTCGAGTTTTCCATAGTCTCGTTCTGGCATCCATGCTTCAAAAGCAAAAATGTTTTTAGTCTGCAAAATCTTGTACTGCAAATCATTCTTCTTCTTTCTCCAAACATTGTAATCGTATAATATTCGAAGGTCATTGAGATGGACAGCAAGCTTTTCTCGCCGACTTTGAAGTGATTGCAATTGTTCTTCTGTTTCTTTTTCTTCTTTTTCCAAAGAACGATGAATTTCTCGTGGTTTCTGATTCAAAAATTCTGAAAATTCATTCTGGACATCAAGTTCCTCAAATCCAAAACTATTGAGAATTTCTAATGTGCGAGGAGCTACTTCCTGACTCACTGTTATACGAAAATAGAATTTTCCGTCTTCTTCTCCAAACACATCCAAATCCACCAAGTGAGATTCGTTTGAGATTGTTTCAATGAATGATTCCTTTTGCAACAATCGGATGGCTCCAATGCGAGTCTCCGATGTTTGTGTAGAAAATGTTTCGAGAAGTGGTGTGTGGAATAACTTATAAGGAGCTATAATACTTTTTCTTTTCTGAATACGATGAAGGTGATTCTTGTGACGCACCAAATCTTCTTCTATTTGTTCACACTCTGAAATGATATCCTCTGATTTTGGAACAAAATTTTTCAATTTTTCTTTCGCTTCTTCCTCACTCATGACGAGTTTTCCTCCACTCAAAAAAGAATCCGCTTTGTCATGCTTAGACTCGTAGGGAGCCAAAGACTTCAATACAAAATCTAAACGAGCCAAATCAAAAACTGCGAAAAAGTTTTCACCAGGTTGATTTGAACTCTCGATAAATTCTTTTTTTTCAATAATCTCCAAAAGCCCCCAACGATGGAGCTCCTGCATAAGGATTTTATAATGTCCTCGCAGTCCAGTAATTCGTACTTTTTGTAAGGAGACTTTTGCCATTGTTTAAATCAAATCATTGAGAAGGTAGAGAGAAGCCGTCGTAAGGACTTTTTCCATTTTGGGTTTACATTCGTTTTGAAGCGTTTGAGCACTCCTCTGTCCTTCCTTCACCATGTCATCATAAAGTTTTCTCATTTCTTTTTGTTTTTCAGAGAGTCGTTTTTTGGCACTAACACGAGCATCGTCCAAATGTTGTTCTCGTTCTTTTACGAGTTTTTGTCGTTCATCTTGAACTCCATGTTGTGCTTTTTCCTGAGCTTTTTGGATAAGCTTTTCCGCATCTAGCTCAGCTTTTTGAATTTGAGTTAAAAAATCGTTACTCATGGGATTTGTCAAAAATTTGTCGCGCGTAGTTTCACAAAGATTACAAAAATGTCAACTCTTTTAGGAAAATTTCCTAAAAGAGAAAATTCCAGTTGAAAAATCCCCCACTCTTCATACAATCCAACCCGATGAGCAAAAAAAAATTTTGGTGGATTGGCGTGGTCGTAGGCATTATCGTATTGGGTTCGATTCTTTGGATCTTTCACGAACCTCTACAAAAATTATTTCAACAATCTATAAGCTCCTCTATTGGCATCCAACCCCAAAAAGGAGTACGTCGAAAAACCTCGCTTATTGGACGTATTCGTGAAGCTCAAAAATTGATAGATCATGAATATTATTCTTTAGCAACTATCGAACTCTCGACCGCTATCTCTGAAAACTCGGATCTTATTCAACCCTACCTTTTATTAGGAGAAATTTATATTCGAGAACAACAATCGGAAAAATTACAGAACCTATTAGTGGAATTAAAGAAAAAATTTCCAACTGATCCTGAAGTAGCCGTCCTTGATGGACGATCATTGATTATGCAAAAAAAATTCCAAGAAGCTGTTTCAACACTCGAAAAACTCGGCAACGACCTTCCCCCAGCATTAAAATTTTATCACGCAGTACTGCTTGCTCTCCAGAATAATCATACCAAAGCGAAAACGATTCTTACTTCTCTCCAAGAAATTTCTGTGGAAGAACGAACCTTTGTGGTAGGAGAAGATGGAGTCGAGAGTACGAAAATCGAAACCAGCACATTTCTTACTCCCGAAGAATCCAAAAAGGTAAATGATCTCCTGCATTCGTATGATGAATTTGGGAAATTAAGTGAGGGAAAAAACCCACATCTTTTTGCTACCCTATCAAAAGCCTTAGCACAAAATAATGAAGCAATCCTTGCGAAAGAATTTGCCGATGTCTCCATCAAAGAAGACATTCAATACATTGATGCGTGGATTTTGCGTGGATATTCGAATTATCTTTTGAAGAATTTCGATGAAGCTCTTTCAGATTTGCGCCATGCCTATGATATGGATCCACTTCGTCCACAAACACATTATTTCTTGGCATTGGTTCTCAATGAGACTGGTCACGAAGAAGAAGCCACTCTCTTTTTCGAGAAAGCCCTGGAACACAATTTTGAATTTTCGGATGAAGTTCGTTGGAAACTTATTGATCTTTTTACGAATCAAAAAAAATATGACAAAGCTCTTCAGCTTTATGAAGAACTCTTGGATGCAAATACGGCCGAAGAGCATTACGTATCGGCTCTCCACACCGCCATTGATATTGTTAAGAAGCCTGAACTCGCCCTTTCTTTTGCTACAAAATTAATAGAAACAAAACCAACTGATGACTTTGCTCTTAATATGTATGGATGGGCACTTATCGCCAATAAACGATTTATTGAAGCCGAGGAAACCCTTCGATCCGCTGAGCAAGTAAACCCGCAAAACCCACGCACATATTTGAATCTTGGACTTTTATATGAAGAACAATCTAAATTCACCGAAGCAAAAGAATTTTACAAAAAGAGTTATGACCTTGGGAAAGGAACTTCCGCAAATATTATTACAAATTTAGCGGCAGAAAAATATAATGAACTTCTTGCTCAAATCGAAAAACCAGAAGAACCCGAAGCTCCTATCAATCCAGAAAATTCACCGTAATTATGATTCTCCCCCTTTGAAAAAGGGGGAAAGTCCGCCTAAGGCGGACAGGGGGATTTAAACCCCTCCAACTCCCCTTTTCAAGGGGAGAGTTTTAAATGTGTCTTCTTCGTGCCATAATTAACACTCCAACCCCTGCCAACAGGGCTAAGACAAATGGCCACAAGGAAGTAGTGCTTCCGGATTTTTCAAGTTCTATTGGAGCAGACTGATGCATATTTGCCTCAGCTCCCAATGTTATCGATTGGATAACATCGCTCGCAGGACTTTCATTTCCCTGTTCATCAATAGCAATGACCCGAAAAGAATATTTTGCCGTGTCACTCAATCCGTCAACATACCATTGTGTACGATTATCGGGTACTTGATTGGACTGATCAAATATGGGGATTTCGCTGGAGTCCAATGGAACACTTCCGAACTCCACTTTATAATTTTTAATCGGACCATTATCTTTTGCGGGAGACCAAAAAAGTGTCACTTTCCCATCTCCACTTTCGGCAGAAACATTTGTTACAACAAGTGGCGCTATTTTAGATGCATCGGGTTCTCCTGTAGCACCTCCATTTCCAGCCCCCTCCCCACAGACAATGATAATTGCCGCACTTGGAAACTTTTTTTCATTCCCCAAAAGATCAGAAGCTGTAACATCAACTGGATATTCTCCACATGCATTGGGAGCGGTAAGTGTTGTTATTAATTTCTCTCCTTGAGCCTGAAGAGGTGTTAATACCCCTATAAACACAGCACTCGCATTCGACAAGGGTTCATCTGCTGACACGGTCACTGTAAACTGTTGTCCCTGAGCCAAATTTCCTGATGGAACAACAACTGCCTGAATATTGGCAGGAGCCGTGCGATCAATCTTGAGGGAAACCTCATTCGATACCAATGCGGTATTATCACTACAAGTCGCTTTAAGGATATGAACCCCATCAGCCAAAATCGGCGTTTGGAATACAAAATTTCCCATCTTATCTGTGTCGAGTCCATCCACTAAAACAAAAGTCCCATCTTCTAATTTTACCGCACTACACCCCGTCGATTCCCCCGTTATCGTGATCCGAGAAGTTCGGAATGTTCCTGGTCGCGGAGTAAGAATCCTGAGCGAAGGATCTGTATTTGTGGGAACTTCCACCTCTCCTTGCCCAAGGGTAATCCCGAGGGCTATCTCTCCAGAAATTCGAAAATCTCCCAAATCATGTACTGCTAAAGTATGATTTCCCGGTGTCTTAAAACTAATAGCAAGAAAGAATGTATGAACTCCTTGGTCTTCTGGAGTAAATCGATAATCACTTGGTAATTGTGCCCGATCGTCACTCGATGAAAAACGAATCGTTCCGAGATAATTCTTTGCAATATTTCCTCCGTCATCTTTTGCTATTACCTTAACCGTCAAATTCTCATTAATAGTGGCTTCTCCCTTAATATTCTCAAGAGAGAAATAAGCAGCTTCTCCCTCTTCTGGATCATCAAAAAGCTGTGCTTTGAGAGACTGTCCAATATATTCTCCAAAAGAAGGATTCTCATCATCCGCTCCGACATTAGAGAGTCCTGATTCAGGAAGATAAAAAACAACTTCTGGTTTCTGAAAAATAACAGTATCCCCAATCACGACTGAAAGAGTAGAAATTCCAGGAGTTGCAGAAACAACTTTCCCATGAATTTCTCCATTCTCGTCCGATATTTTCTGAGCGATGACAACGTCTTCGTTGCGAGAAGAAAAAATCGAAACAGTCTTTCCAGTAATCGAATTCCCAAAAGCATCTTTCAAAAATACTGTAAAACGAGCTTCTGCCTCACCATCAGCCACAATTGAAGGGTTTTCTAAATCTATGTGAGACTGATACGCCGAAAGGACTCCTGGGAATATTGAAAAATGCTGCTCAAGTGTTCCTGTGTTTTGAACAACTTCCAAATGATATGTTCCACTCTGGCGCAGGTGAAAACCCAAAATAGATGTTTCCAGTATCCCATTGGTATCAGCATTTTTTTCAAAGAATATATTTGTACCATCTGGACGCACTAATTTCAAAGCAACATTTTCTTCTACGAGAAGTCCAGAAACTCGTACCGACAAATCGACTCCAGCAACTGAATCAGAAATAGTTACAAAAGCGTTCGAAGCCAAGACGGATCCCCCGAACAAAAATGCCAAAATCAAATATTTTATTTTTGTGTACATGATTTCTTGACGGATTATATCACAAAAAAAGGGAATTAAAAGTTTTTTCGATTTGATTGAAGAAGTCTTTTGCGCCACAATAGGAGCGGAATTACCTATCCCTATTTTCCTCTATCATGGCAATCGTAAAAAACCCTCTCGAACTCATGATGGATGCCTATCGCGGTGGATATGCCATCGGGGCATTCAATGTAAACAATATGGAAATTTCACAAGCGATTGTCTCGGCACATGCGGCTAAGAAAGCTCCCGTGATATTGCAATTATCAAAGGGCGCTCGAAAATATGCTGATACAAATATGTTAATGGCTATTATCCATGCATTGGCAAAGCAATATCCAGAAGTTCCGATTATTGTACACCAAGATCACGGTGATAGTTTTGAAACCTGTAAAAGTGCTATTGAGGCAGGATTCAACTCAGTCATGATTGATGCCAGTCATGAAAACTTTGAAAATAATGTGCGCATAACAAAGGAAGTAGTCGATTATGCTCACGGGAAGAATGTTATTGTAGAAGCAGAGATCGGACAGTTGGGGGGTATTGAGGAACATGTGAGTGTGGATGAAAAAAATGCACGGCTTACCGATCCTGATGAAGCTAAAAAATTTGTTGCACAAACGAAGTGCGATACTCTCGCCTGTGCAATCGGGACGAGTCATGGAGCATATAAGTTTTCGAGCGACGGGAAAGTTGATGTCGAACGAGTGATAGTTCTCACAAAAATTCTTCCGAATGTTCCGTTGGTTATGCATGGAAGCTCCAGTGTCCCACAAGAATACGTCAAAGTAGTAAATCAATACGGTGGTGATTTAGCCGGAGCACGAGGCG
This sequence comes from Candidatus Altimarinota bacterium, assembly GCA_021736215.1. Lineage (GTDB taxonomy): Bacteria > Patescibacteriota > Gracilibacteria > UBA4473 > UBA4473 > JAIPGI01. The sequence continues at coordinate 47,944 of JAIPGI010000002.1, read as the reverse complement.
TTGATGAATCAACCATCTCTGAAGCCGTAAAGTATGGAGTCAGTAAGGTGAATATTGATACAGATTTGAGACTCGTGATGACGGCTATGATTCGAAAAGTTTTTATGGAAAATCCCAGAGAATTCGATCCTCGAAAATATCTCGGTCCCGCACGCGACGAAATCCAAAAAATGGTAGAGCACAAAATCGATGTACTCAATGCTGCAGGAAAGATTAGATATTAAAAAAAGGGACCTGATTGAGCCCTTTTTATCCCAGAAGTGTGAAATACTCATGAGTACCGAGCTATATTATGGTCTCCGTAAATCTGCCATCTTTTCCCATCATTTGTTGTAACGATAAAAACTGCTGATTTTTTTTCTACCTGAAAAATATTTTCTTCGGTATATCCTTCCGTTTTTCTCAAAAAAGCTTCACGGACGCTTTCTTCCGTGAGTTCTGGGGCAAATCTGTTTCCAAGTGCCATGTGTTTCTCCATAAAGTTAATTGTGTGATTACCAAAACACTCAACTAAAAATACTTTCATAATCACACAACCGAGTATTTCAATACCTCAAAGAACAAGTCTTCTTTTTGATGAAATTCATAAAAAGAAGAACAGCGCCCCTTTATTGATTTTTCGAAAAAAATCAAGACCCCGAGAATCCCATTCTTAACTCTTCATTTTTAATTCTTCTCTCTTTTCCCTTCCTTTAATCCGAGCGCCCACCAATCGAGTCCGAAAATAAAAATGGCAACCACGATGAGGCTGATGATTTTCACCATCCCGACCAAGAATATCCCAATAGATGCTAAGAGAGCTGAAATCAATACCAAGAGCATAGTTGCCTGCATCTCTCCTGCCCGATGAGCAAGATTGTGGTGCAGATGTTTTTTATCTCCTTCGAATGGGGATTTTTTTTCTAGAAATATTCTTCGAAATACAACAAATATGGAATCAAGGATCGGCAAACCCAAAACGAGTAATGTTGTGGCGATTTTTGTCCCTGCAAAAATAGACATCACTGCCAAAAGAAATCCCAAAACCTGAGATCCCGTATCCCCTAGCAAAATACGTCCTCTCAGAAAGAAAAGAAATGCCCCCAAACAAATTCCAGAAAGATAAAAACTCGTTTCTAAAAATTCTGGAAGTCCTTGCTCCCACGACACTTCTTGGCGCACGAGGCCAAAAATCCCTAGAGCCAAAAATCCTATCCCCGATATCCCCACCGATAAACCTTGGATGCCATCAAACCAGTTGAGAGCATTCTGAATAATAATAATCCATAAAACTGTTAGAATCAGTGACAAATATGGAATTTGCGTTAAATCGAAACTTTCTCCCATGCCCGAAAAGGGATTCCCGATAAATTCGATCGCAATACCATTGTAGAAAACGAACAGAGCAACTCCAATATGCACCAAACTTCGAATCCATATGGGCAATGGACACCGATCATCAAAAAGACTCACCGCTCCCAATGCCAATATAGCTCCCAAAAGAAATGACATCGATGGCTGGCAGAGCAAAAAATAAGCAAAGGTTAAAAACAAAAAAATGAGCCCCCCTGGATAAGGTAAACGAGATCGCTTGATCCCATACCTCTCTGGATAATCCAAAAGTCCCCATTGCGGAAAGAATTTAACACAAAGCCATGTGAGTATTCCTGCCTCCACAATTCCCGTGAAAAACAATGGCCAGTACTGCATCACCTTTTATCATAACACAAAGAACTCTTTTTTAGCGAGAGAAGTTAGTATTATTTTCTTAATGAAAATTTAATATTAAGAAAAACTTCCTCGAAGATGATCCATAACCAAAATATCATCATATCGCTCCGCCATCCAATAGAGATGCTTCAATGATTGAAATATGTTTTCTGGAAGTTCATTTAATTCATGAAAATGATGATTCTGTGGTTGAAGGATGGTTGCGACACGTCGAGAAACCTCATATTGGATTTCTTTTTCGATATGCATTCGGATGTCGAGAGAAACTCGATCTAGCATGTGTAGTGCAGCACGAGAGAGTTCCTCATTATCACCAAAAAGAATCTCTAAAATCCCCTTCATACATCTTTCATCTTTGAGTTTTGCAAGTGCAATCAATGCATGCAAACGCACCAATGAATCATTGCTATGTGCATATTGAAATATAACCTCTTTGTAACTTTCATCATCAACTTCTCCGATAGCATATACAGCGGCAATAATTCCTTCATTATCTTTTTGAAGAAGATCATCAAGCACTTCGCGAAGTTTTGTTTTGTTATAAAATTTCCAAAGAGCAATAACCGCATGGCTTCGAATACGCGGACTTGAATAATCCAAATATTGTTGAACATAAAAAGCAATTTCTGGATCACGAAACATTTTGCATGATCGCAAATAAATAGATTTTAATTTTTCATCTGCATTTTTCATAGTTTCCAAAAAAAATGGAACTACTTGATGACTCGGTAAATGCTTAAAAATATTCATCACAACAAGTTTTTTGAGGTGTCCTTGGCTTTCTTGAGAGAAAATTTCTTTCAATGTTCCCAATAAATGATAGCGAGTAAAAGCGTGCTCTGCCCAATATTGTTCTGGAATCTCTAGGTGAAAGAGCGAATCTAAGATATCAATTTTTGTTTCTTGTTTTTCTGTTTCATTTCGAAGAATCCGAATATAAGTATGAACAGATCGCGGATCATTAATATTAGAAATTGTATGAATAAGTTTACTTCGGATAACACTATGAAGATCTTGTTTTTCTAATTCTTCTGCCAAGAAAACCCCTTGATTTTTGTGACCTCTCTGTCCGAGCACTTCAATCGAATGGAGCTTCCCTTCTATATCCTGATCTGATTTCAGATTCTCTTTAGAGAGCTCTGTAAAACTTTTCTTCATATTCCACCCCAACACAAAAAGGATAATAATGGCTCCCAATCCCACCGCAAAAACAAATTCCCCGGAGATAAAGAGAATCGTAAAAGCACCCAATGCAACCCCCAAGGGTTTCACAATCCCTTCCAAAAAAAGCCGGACTGATTCTCTGCTATGAGAAAATAGTGAATAAAAACTAATATGATAAGGCGTTTCCCCAATTGAATGTGTCCCGTGTTGCCACGCTCTAAGAATACTGATTGGCATATAACCAAGGAATGTTGCTCCCAATCCTATAATTAGGATTGAAAAATATGTGATCATCGACCCAATAATTCCTAATTTTTGTAGTATTTTTGGTGTCAGAAGTTGTACAAATAACGCCAAGAGGCCAAATAACAAATGAAATGCTCCCAAATCATGAGCCAAGGTCTTATGCATGATAAGATGTGAAGTGGCTTGTTCTACCGTTTCTTCGACTTCATGACTTACCTCCACGACAGTTGATTGTATATCCGAAAAAAGCGAAGCCTTCAGTTGGGAAAAGTTAAAACTCACTTCTTGGGAAGGCTCAGAAAAAACATGTCCTTGGACTTCTTTTGTGAATTCAAACTCTATGATAGAAAAAACTGCGGTCTGCAAAAGGAGCGCCAATAGAATATAACGTAAGAATTTAATCTTCCCTACTCCATGTACTGCTTCTGCAAGAGGGTTTTTCGTTTTTTGCGAAACAACCTTCGGAATACGGAAGTGTGGCAATGTATGGAGTATTTTAGGGGTATTCCAAACGATAACCCCAATGAGTACTAATGAAACCAACCAAACACTCAAAACATATTGTGTTGGTAAAAATTCCAAAAACACCAAAGTAAGTCCAGCCCCTACAACCGCCCCAAAAGTAATAGCCGATTCAATAATTGGCATGAGCCGCTGCGCCTCAGAAGGAGAGAAAAAAGACTCTGTTCTCCGATACAAAGCAATATTCACCTGAGAAAAAAACAAGTCTTTGGCTAAAATAACACAGATAAAAAATGCAACATGATTTGCGTCCCAGAAGAAGGACGCTCCTACCGAAAGAATTGTCAAAAACACTCCTAAAGCGAGAAATGTTCTCAGTTCCAAACGAGGAATAAGGAAGCTCGCAAACAAAGTTCCTAAAACACATAAACCAGCATCAAATAAGAATAAAAAGAGTAAATTATGAATACCAAACCTCTCTACAAAAAGAGCCGTCACAATAGTCCATGAAACTACAAATCCAATTTGAAACAAGAAGCGGGTTCCCCATGTAAGCTTCACGCGAGTTGCCTCAAGTTCGGAAATACCAAGTCTTTTATTTATTTTTATCATTTTTAATAATTCCAGTATTTGTCAATTTATTTTTTGTGTCTACGTTATATTTTAACATATTTCAATAGAAATATCAAATATTTTTAAGTAAAAGATATTGTGGTTTTTTCCCTATTTGTGCTATAAGAGAGAGGCTTTTTACTTATGTAAACATGTCCTTTTCCGCACACACATTCGAAACAAATACTGTTGGAGGAAATCTCGGTTTTTCCTTTCATGAAACAGTCTCAGAAGGTCGAGAGGTGTATTTTTTGGGAAAATTTCACGAAAAAACAAAGGATGCGCAAGTGTGTGCCGAGTCCATTTTCGGAGCCGTAATGGAGACTTTAGTGAATGCCAAGGTAAGTGATGCTTATGACCTATTTGAGGACGCTCTTAAGTTTGCTAATATCGCCGCCCAAAAAATGTCTGGAAATATATCTGGGACTCCTGATATCGTGATTGCTTTTTTTGATTTTCATAATCTCTATCTCTCCCAATCTGGGGAATCCGAAGCTTATCTTCTTCGTGGAACAAATGTTTCTCAAATTACCGAAACCCCTGAGAATCCAAAAGTACTCTTTTCTAATATTCTCAGTGGACAAGTGGCCATTGATGACACTGTTTTGTTGTCTAATAAAAGAATATTACGCTTTCTTACCGCTAATCAGTTGGTAGATATTTTTAGTAGAAGTAATTTCCTTGACGCTTCCAACATGTTGCGTCACGAATTGACAACATCTTCCGACGAAGATTGTCTCGTTACCACTATTGGCGTCGGAAAGCAGGATGCAGAAACAAAATCTGCTGGATTTCTTTCGAAAGTTATTTCCAAGGGGAAAGATGCTCTCCATACGACTTCAAAATCAAAAAAAATAGAGAAACCGATCATAGAAGCCTCCGAAGAAGAATCTGATAAAATTCTCGAAACTGAAGAATCAGAAGAGGAGGATTTTCCAGAAGAGTCAACAAATACCCGGAGTCTCAAAGTAGGTGATGTAATCACAAAGATGAAATCATTTAAACCCAAGAAAAACCTTATTGTTATCGCTGGGACTGTTTTTGTAGTTCTAGTGTTAAGTATGATTATCAAATTTTTAGTAAATTACGAATCATCCGACACCAAACAACTCCGAGAAGAGTTATCTATCGCTCGAGAAGCATTAGTACAAGCCGACACATTCCTTATCCAAGGAGAACGTCAAATGGCCGCGGAATATTTAATGAAATCAAAACAGTCTGTACAAATTGTATTAAATTCTAAGTCTAAAAATTTCAGATCAGATGCCCAATTTTTACTCGCCGATATTGAAGAAAAACAATTACAAGTAGAAAATGCAAAAAAAGTAGAACCGCAACTTCTCGCGGATTTAGGCGTGAAAAACGATAATATCGAGGCAGAAGGACTCCTTGATCTTAAGGGAAGTTTATTCGTGTATGACCTGAAACAGGTCTATAAAACTGTTCGGAATATCGTAGAAAAAGGAATTCCTCTATCAGAAAAGGAGACGCTTCTAGCTGGATCCGTTCGAGCAGATCAAAATAATCTCCTCTTTCTAACGGACACCCCAAGGATTATCGAATATCGGGAAGGTATTATCACTCCGATGAGCACTGATGACGAATCGTGGAAAAAAGGGATTGATATAGAAACTTATGGACGATATGCCTATGTACTTGATCCCGTTGAAAATCAAATCTGGAAATATGAACGTCGTCGAGCAAATTATTCATCAGCCGCTGCCTATAATCAAGGAGCTGATTTATCACGAGCAGTGAGCATGACGATTGATGGTTCCATCTATATCGTATCGGACGATGGGACCCTTCAAAAATTATTCCGTGGGACTAGAGCCGATTATGAATTTCGGGATTTACCATCCGTTCCCTTTAGTGGAAAAAATTTAAAAATCTATACCACCTCCGAACTCGATTTTTTATATGTACTTGATCCTGATAATGCGCGTATTTTGGTGTTTGTAAAAGGAGAACGATTTGCCAGCTATAAAAAACAAATTTTGTTTAATCTTCCAGATGCACGAGACTTCGTGATTGATGAATCAGGACAAAAGGTAAATGTCCTTACAAAAGATAAAATTTACGAATTTTCTCTCTGATTTTCATGGATAAAACCATCCTCAAAATCTGCAATGGAAAGATGTGTTCCAGTAAATTTTCCTCGTATATACTTGAACGCGCAAAAAATGATATCCAAAACAAAGACCTAAAACATATACAGGTAGAAAGTTGTGGATGTCAGGGAAATTGTGAAAAAGGACCAACGGTTATCCTTGAGCAAGGAGGAAAAAAAGAAAGGCTTTCCTTTATGAATCCTGCAGAAATAGGAAATGTTATTTGTAAACTTGATACACAAAAGAAATGAATATTGTGGAAGGCACGCTCACAATTCTTTCTATACAAGAAGTGGCTTATAACACTAAAAAATTTTTATTTTCCGTAGAAAGTCCAACTCCCTTTTCTTTTGTAGCTGGACAATTTTTATCTTTACAGTTTGGATCAACTGTATGGCGTGCCTACTCTATCGCGAGTACTCCCGAAGATCATCCTATCGAGTTTATAATAAAATTTGTAGAAGGGGGAACCGCTTCGACAATTTGGTGGAATGCAAAAGTCGGAGACAAGTTTCATTTCAAAGGACCTTTCGGTGGATTTCAGTTATCAAAAAATCTAGATGCTCATTTGGTTTTTTGTGCTACGGGGACAGGGATCGCTCCCATCCGGTCAATGATTTTAGTAGAAAACAAAAAATCAAAACCGAGATCTATGGAACTCCTGTATGGAGGGAAAAGTATCGATAATCTAGCTTATATTGACGAACTGTCAGGTTGGGATACTCGTTTGCAAGTAAAACTTGGCCTTTCTCAGAAAATCGAACTCAAACTTAGAGATTTTGGAATTCAAACTCAAGTTCAAAATTGTCGTATTACAAAATTCTTAGAAGAACGTACATACTCCCCGAACGATGAATTTTACATTTGCGGAAATGGGGACATGGTAAAATCTGTTTCAGAACTCTTGCAAACAATGGGTGTCAACAAATCTAAAATTTTTATGGAACGATTTAATTGACATTGTGCTTCCCCAATGAGAAATGATATCATTTGGAAAATGGAAAAATTGTTCATTTCCGTAGTAGGTCTTTCGTTCTTTTTCGGGAATATGTCTTTTGTATGCGGACAAACTTCTCAAGATCCTCCCGTAATCCAGAAAATTGAAAAATTAAGCAGAGAAACCAGTACTTTCCCAGTACAAGAAAAACTCAAAGCTTCTCCAACTTCTCAAGAGTCGACGCTCACTATCCTTGATCCAGAAACGGGAAAAAACAATATTCTCAATAAAATTATAAAACTCTTCGCTCAGATTTTAGGAACATTCGGAGTTTTAATGCTTGTTATCGGCGGAATTCTTATGATTACTTCCGAAGGAGATGAAAACCGTCTCCAGAGAGGAAAAAATATATTTTTTTATACAGTTGTTGGGCTTCTCGTTGCGTTTATGAGTTTTATTGCTGTCCAGTTTATAATTGCACTTCTCTTCACTGTCACCTAATGAAAAGAATACTCCTTATTTGTTGTGGATTACTTCTCATCACGAGTTTCTCTGAAGCCGTAGCAAACTCTAATTGTACTGATCCTGCCCAAGCAAAAAAGAATCCTGCTTGTTTATTGTGTCAAGAAGGTGAATCCCAGTGTGATTGTCTCAAGAGAGTTATTACAGAAGTAACAAACCAGACAGGATGTTACTGTGAAAAGGTAACAAAAAACGTTAATGGGGAACAAAAAGAAATAACTCAGTGGTATCTTTACGATCCAAATGGAAATCCTACAAAAAAAGAAACGAAGTATTGTGTAGTCCTCCAAGAATCACTTCCCCATACTAAAGGAATTGCTGGAGAAACAGGGGTAGATCTCATTGGAAATTATGTTCAGGAATTTTATAAATATGGAGCATCCATCGTTGGTATTATTTGTGTTTTAATTATTGTTATATCGGGCGTACAAATCATGATGGGAGGTGCTGAACAAGAACTCGTGACTCAAGCTAAAACAAGGATTTTCCAAGCCATTGCAAGTCTTCTGATACTTTTCTTGTCAGCGGCGATTCTCGTAGCCATCAACCCTGGATTTTTCGGAGGACAATAAAAACTATTTATCCTGCTGATTCAAAAAAAATTTCTTTTCCACGCGTTTCTTTATTAGAGATTCTTCCTTCTTCACAAATAAGTTCTCCCCCGAGCCAAACTTTTTCTATCTGGCCTTCTACATTCCAGTCCTCAAACGGAGACCAATGCGCTTTTGAATAAAAAATATTAGAGTCAATTTTCCATTTTTTATGAGGATCCACCAAAATCATATCTGCATCAAATCCATCAAAAATATATCCTTTGGAGTTCTGAATATGAAAAATTTCTCGAGTACGCCAACTCGTCATTTCAACAAATTTCGAGAGAGAAATCCCACGTTTAACAAACTCGGTAAACATGAGTGGAAATAATGTTTCTACTCCGGGAATTCCGTAGGAGGGAGGCAATTTTTCTTTTTCTGAAATCAAGTGGGGAGCATGATCTGTCGCCAAAATATCAATCGTTCCATCCTGTATCCCTTCCCACAAAGCCCCTTGATCCTCTTTTGTGGCAAGAGGCGGTTTCATGGTCGCCAAAGGATATCGTGCCAAATCTTCCGAAGTCAGAAGAAGATAATGCGGACACACTTCTGCAGAAATAAGAGAGGACGTCAACGTATCCTTTTTGAGAGAACGAAGAAGATTGATTTCCAACTTCAGACTCGTATGACACAGGTGTAATTCACAGGGATATTTTTCTTCCTTCCATACTTTTACTACTTCTGCGAAAGCTTCTCCTTCCGCATGCAATGACACCTTTTGTGTTGCATGAAAAATCTGACGCCAAATATCTTTATCTATGTTTTTTAGGTTCCCTGTGGTGCTATTTACATAGAGTTTTACTCCAGGGATGTTTTTTACCTTCTTGATTTCATCAATATTATCTCCTCCCCCAAAATACAATCCCCAATTCACCAAAGATTTTGATTGAACAATGGCACGTTTTTGTTTTAGCGCCTCAACAGTGAAGGTGGGCGGCACGGTATTGGGCATATCAAAAACAGATGTTACTCCACCACAAATGGCGGCTTTCGACCCTGAAGTAAAATCTTCTTTATCCGTGAGCCCTGGATCCCGAAAATGCACATGCGGATCTATAATCCCTGGCATGAGAAGTTTCCCAGTTCCATCAATTTCTTTAACAGAAACTTCTCCTTTGGAAGGCGAGATTAGATAATCTCGCTTTCGTGTATCTTTTTGTTTGGATGTAGGACTTTTCGAAACTTTTAAAATTTTCCCTCCCCCTACCAAAATATTCCCGATAAATGATTCATCGTGATTGATAACTTGAACATTCTGAATGGAATATTTCATGTTTCGATAAGCTTCAAGGCCCTTGCGATAAGTGCCATTCGCACAGGAACTCCATTTCGAGCCTGCTCGAAATACTTCGCCTGAGGGAGCCCATCCACCGCTGAAGCTATTTCATTGACCCGAGGAAGCGGATGCATGAGGATTGCGTTTTTTTTCATTCGAGCGACTTTTTTTTCATCAAAAATAAAGGCATCTCTTAATTTTAAATATTCATTTCTATCTTCGAATCGTTCTTCTTGAACACGCGTATCATAAATCACATCTGATTGTTCCAAAATCTCATCTGTTAACTGTGTCATTTTCTGATCCCCTTTCTCGGGATGAAAATGTTTTAATGGAATTTCGAGTGAAGAAGGGGCGATAAAGGTAAGCGCAATATTAGGAAAATGTCTCAAAATAGTTTCCAATGAGTGAACCGTTCGTCCATATTTCATATCTCCCACAAAAACGAGTTGTAATGGTTTTTCTAAATTGAAATATTTTTTTATGGTAAAAAGATCGAGCAAACTTTGAGTAGGATGTTCCCCTGGACCATCTCCAGCATTGAGGATGGGAACTGAGGAAACTTTTGCCGCACGTTCGGCGTAACCAACTTCCTTTGAACGCATAGCAATAATATCTGCAAATCCTGATAAAATTCGAGCGGTATCTTCCACGGTCTCGCCCTTAGTCACCGAAGACACGGCAAGTGCATTCGGGGTTGAAATCACCTTCCCTCCAAGTCGGAGCATTGCTGTTTCAAAACTCAAACGAGTTCTCGTAGAAGGCTCATAAAAAAAAGTGGCTAATATTTTATTGTGAGCGATATCCGTTCCCCCTTGGGCAAGTACTTTTTCCATTTCTTCTGCCTGCTTCAAAATAAGAAGCAGTTCACTCTTAGAGAACTGTTGAGCGGAAAGGACATGATGCATCTTGTGTATTGTAGGAAAAATTTTGTTTTTATTCAAAAAATAATTTCAAGGAGAGCATTCTCTCTCTAAAAAAAAGAGATTTTCAAGTAGGCACAGAGGCCGGTCTTTAGGCCTCCCAAGACTGGTCTCTCCCCCCCCCTCAAAGATTTGACAACAATTTAAAAAACATTACCCTGCACACGCTTTTCTACTCGATTGGGTAAAGCATAGTCTTAGCGAGATTATCTCCAATCAGTGAATTAACCCTTTCTATCATGATTGCAGTTACAAAAATCGGCGGACATCAAGCTATTGTACAGGTTGGTGAAATTTTGGAAGTAGATAAAATTGATGCCAAAGTTGGTGCATCGGTACATTTCGAAACACTTCTCGTCTCAGATACCGATGGCGGTCATTTCCAAATTGGAACGCCTCTTCTTGCTGGAGTAACTGTTGAAGCAAAAATTATAGAACATGCTCGAACAGGAAAAATTCGCGTTTTCAAGATGAAACCTCGAAAACGATACCGACGCGATCATGGACACCGACAAGATTATACCGTTATTGAAATTATAAAAATTGGAGAACATGCCACAGCCGCTCCCAAGAAAGTTCTTGAAAAAAAGAAAGCAGCAAAACCTATCGAAAAAAAACCTGTGAAAAAAGCTCCTGCCAAAAAGACTGTTGCCAAGGTCGCTGTAAAGAAACCCATTGCAAAAAAGACAAAAAAGGCTTAGTTTGTGCCACGAAAAGTTTGTTTCCTAAAAAATATTTTGAATGGCTGACGACGCTCAAAATCAAAGTTCTCAAGGAGTTTCTGCCTCAGGTGGACAGCTTCCTCAGCGTGGAAAACATATTTTTCTCATTCCTCCACATCCCAATACGAAGTTTGATGAAGAATCTTTTTTGACGTTATTAGAGGGATCTATCTCCCTGACAATAGAAGAAAAACAACGCGTGGTTGATGCTATTCCTAGACTGAGCATTGAACAAATCAATGAACTTATAAAAATATTTGAGGAAGAAAAACAGAAATTCTCCGAACTTGAAAAGGAGTTTTCAGATGACGTTGCCAAACTTAAAGCGGAACGAGAGAAAGAAATCCAAATGGCTGAAGTTAAGAAGGAAGAAATGAGTGAAGCAAACAGCGAAGCGGCAGAAGCCGAAGCTCTGAAAAGAAAGTTAACGGGGGGAAAATAGGTTTTCGTAAAATATTTTTCACGGAAGTGGAACCTCAGCCGAATAGGTGAGAGAGATAACTGTCTTTACAACAATGAATGCCCCGATAATAACAATGAGGCCAACCAGAGCCCAGATCATTCCTTTTTTTGCCTTAGCAATATCCTCCGTATTTCCAGTAGCAATAACGAGGTTAAATGCATCATTTACTAAAAAAAGAATTGCAACAGCAGCCGCAACTCCTGCAATACCATTCGTCAATCTTTGTAAAAATAAAGTAATATCACTCGCATCCCCCGATAGCCCCCAATCCACTCCTGCTAGATGCTTTGGAAGTGCTTCAGCGGCTGATTTCTTCTGCATAAGAGTATCAAGTCTACTCTTCGCCGCCGTTAATTCTGTTTGGTTTTCTGTTAATGCGGTTTCTGTTTTATCCAATTCTACTTTTGCGTCTGAAACCCACTGCTCCATGCCAGGCTTCCCTTGATTCTCTTGAATATATTTATTCAATTCATTTTTTCGATCTTCCGACTTTTTTATTGATTTTTCCAAATTCTCGATTGCACCATTTTCTTTTTGTATATCTACAGTGAGTGTCTCTAATGTTTTTATTTCTTCGTCCGAAAGTCCCGATAAATTATAAACTGCATTTTTTAATGAATATCCAGATGGAGTTGAATTCGATCCGTCTTCCGCTTGGACAGCTCCTCCAAAAAATCCGAGAGAAAATAAAAAGAATATGAAATATATTTTTTTCATGAGGCAGTAGAAAAAATAAAATAGAGAGCTTTCATAATCGAATAACTTAAAATCACAAAAAGCACTCCCATGAGAGTATACATAAAAAATTGTTTTGATTTGGTAATCTCTTCCTCCTCATCTCCCGCGTAAATAAATCGAACCCCTGCATAAACAAAAACAATTAAAACGATTGGTGAAACAAATTTGAGTAAAATATCTATTAATCGAGGAAGATAATTCATAAGAAGTTTTTGATCATCCACTGTCCCTACAATTCCTTGTGGATAAATAAATCCCACTTTAGCTTTTGTGCTATCCACTTCTTCTCGATATAACTGAATATCTTCTTCTGCAATACGAATCGATTTTTCAAAATTCTCTAATCGCACTTTTTCCTCTAACCAAAGATCATACATTTCTTCACATGGATCAAAAACAAGCGGATTAATTACGCCTTTATACGTGGAAAGTTGTAATTGCACACAGTTTTCATGTTCACTCTTCGCAGAAGCTACCTTTTCTTCTTGTGTCGTTTTCTGAATCAATAATTCATTTTTTCCATTGGTCGTTGTTTCTATAAGTTTTTCTAAATTTTTTATCCCCTGAATATCCGATGGAGAGAGTAATTTTTCGTACCAAGGAATTGGAGAGCCCTTCCATGTCGGAAACAATGATCCTGCATCAAATGGCTTTACCTTAAAATTTTGTCCTGATTGAGCAAACCCAATGCTTCCATTTGCTCCAAATAAAAGAAATATTATTCCCCAGAGTAAAATACGTTTCATCAGGAAGAAAAGTTAATACCAATGACAAACTTTACGATTCCCACCGAGAGAATCGCAATTCCAACTCCTATTAATGTCCACAAAATAATATCTTTCGCCTTGCCAACACTTTCGGAATCCCCCGAGCTAAATATATACATAATTCCAGCAATAATCAGCATTATAACCCCAATCAAAAGGAGCACCATCACAAATCCACTCGCAACCTTGGGAATGAATTCATCTATAACATACGTTATTCCATACCGAGGACTACTTTGTTGCAATAGAATACTTTGCGGTCCTGGTAAAATATCCCCATCACTCACTGGGGGTGGTACTGATGCCCAAGTAACAAAATGGAGAAGAAAAGAAGCCAAAATAATAATTTTTTTCATACTTCACCCAATAGTGTACTCCAAAATAATTAAAAATCGAAAATCAAAAATCTAATTATTGAGCCTCCCACAATGAAAGGGGTTCCTTCAAATTGAACCCGTTTTTTAATAACAACTAGTTTGTCCCCAAAAGAAGTTGGAAATCTATGAGATTGTCGGGACTTATTTCTTCTGGAGCAACGAGTTGTGCAGTTGGAGTATCAAAGATTTCTTCTAGAAATTTTTTGGTTGCGGCTTTTGTTCCACCAGATAAATCCTTAAGAACCGTTCGAAACAATGGTTTATCAGATTCATAATTTCCAACCTCTATCACATGAAATCCGAATCTTCTCAGTCGAGAAGAAATTTGTCCAGCTCGGCCTTCTATCATTGATCCATTGAGAACGGAAATTTGTGCATTCTCCAAAAGAATTTCTGGGTGGATAAGAATTATATCCATGAAATGCTGTGTTTCTTTAAGATCTTCAGGAAGGAGAACAAACTGTCCCCCATAAAATTCCTTTGCTGGAGTATAAAGAAATCCGCCCATCTGTAACGCATCATTATTTAAAACTCCATTTATCGAATTACTGTAATCTATAGCTATGCCAATTTTTGCGAGAGCAACAAGTTCAGTGATGCCAATATCGGTATTTACATTTCGACGATAAATTTCAAAAAATTGTTGGAGTTTTTCAAAATCTGTCAAAAAATTTAAATCTTCTGCTCGTTTCCGAATAGCGAGGATCAAATCTTGTTGTCTATGTGCCCGACTGTAGTCAGAAGAAGTTTTTCGACTCCGAGCATATTCAAGGGCCGTCGCCCCATCAAAATGTTGAAATCCCTTGCGAACAACAAAAGTTTTGTATCCATAATTATCATCTGGATAAAATGGGTCTTCTATAGTTTCTGGCACAAAAATATCAATTCCACCCAAGGTATCAATTGTTTCCAAAAATACACGAAAATCAATAACTGCGCCATAATGGATATCCACACCTGTAAAATCAGCAACTGCATCTTTCGCAATTTCCAATCCTTTCTGATCTCCATATTTATAACGAGCCGCCGCATAAATTTCATTTACTTTCCGATCTCCAATACGAGAAGAAATAAACAGATCTCTCGGCAAACTTAAAAAAGAAATCGATGGATTTGCTGGATCAATGGAAGCAATCATAATCGAGTCTGACAAATGACCTCCTTCTGCTCCATCCCCCCCGACGCCAAGAAGCAAGATATTCGTATGTCCATACTTATCTTCTTTAAGTGGACCAAATGAAAGAAATTCTCGTGTTTTCTGGATAAGAAAAAAATCAGAATCCAAAACCAAAGAACCTAACCAAAAAACCCCAGAAAGTCCGACAATCAAAATAATAGCTATAGCCACTTTGGGACCAAAAAATCGAACCATACGTCTCCAATACCGGTTCTTAATTCGTGTTTCGATTGTAGAAATTTTTCGGACTTTGAAATCCATCGCGAGGCATTATAAAAAAATTTTCTTCGAGGTCAATTATGGTTGTATAAAAAATTTATTCAAAAATTATCCCCACCAAAAACGGGGCTCAGATGGAGAGAAAAGTCTAAGTTCCAAAATCTAAATTCTAATTTCTAAAACCTTTTCCCATGGAAGACTCAAATCCTCTCTCCCAAAGTGTCCATAGGTTGCGGTTTGTGTATAAATTGGACGCAAAAGATTGAGCGACGTAATGATACCATAGGGGGTCAGATTGAAATTCTTTCGTACAATCTGTTCTAATTCCTCGTGAGATTTTTCCGATGTTCCAAATGTTTCGATAAAAATAGAAACTGGATCTGCTACGCCAATAGCATATGCGATTTGTACTTCACATTTGGAAGCAAGTTTTGATGCGACGATACTTTTGGCAACCCATCTCGCCGCGTAAGCAGCAGATCGATCTGTTTTGGAAGGATCTTTTCCAGAAAAAGCTCCTCCTCCGTGCCGACCCATCCCCCCATAAGTATCAACGATTATTTTTCGTCCTGTCATTCCACAATCTCCCTGTGGACCACCAATAACAAATCTTCCCGTAGGATTAATGTGAAATTTCGTTTGCTTGTCCAACCACTTCCTGCAAATTGGTTCAATCACGGACTTGCGAATATCTGTGCGAAGAGTTTCTATTTCGATTTCTGGAGCGTGTTGTGCGGAAACCACAACTGCTTCAATTCGAACTGGTACTCCATCTTCGTATTGAAAAGTTACTTGCGTTTTTCCGTCTGGTCGCAAGTAAGGAAGCGTTCCATTATGTCGAACTGTAGCCAGTTGTCGTGCGAGACGGTGAGCCAAACTAATAGGAAGCGGCATAAGTTCAGGTGTTTCATCACAAGCATACCCAAAGACTAATCCCTGATCTCCTGCTCCCTGCTCTTGAACACATTTTTTGTTCAAACCAAGAGCAATATCAGGAGATTGCTCTTCAATGGCATTAATCACAGAGCAAGAATTCCCATCAAAATACATTTCCGCTGATGTGTAACCAATTTCACAGATTTTTTGACGAGCAATTTTTGCAACATCCACATAGCACGAGGTGGTAATTTCTCCGGCAATAAGAACGAGTCCCGTGTTAACGAGAACTTCGCATGCCACATGCGCGTGAGGATCTTGAGCAAGAATTGCGTCCAAAACGCTGTCGGAAATCTGATCGGCAATTTTATCTGGGTGTCCCTCGGTTACAGACTCTGATGTAAAGAAAGTTCTCATTGTGAAAGCAAGTTAAAAAACAAAAGGGCAATAAACCCAGATAAAATTGTTGGGGCCCCCAGAGTACGCGAAGCGTGCGATGGGGAGAGGAGGAGATGACGAAATAAACGAACCTCGCTCCAAAGCGAGGGAAGGAATGAAATCATCGACGACGACGGGTGTCCTTCGGTTACCGATTCCGATGTAAAGAAAGTTCTCATTGTTATTTTGATTCTAAAAAATAATGAGTGAATTTAGGGTCTCGTGGGTTCCCTAAATGAACGAATTCTCTTTTCGGAAAGGGTATCTCCGCTTTAGCGGAGTATCTAGGGGAAACCATTTTGGTTTCCCATGGACCCCAATATGTTCTCATATTTTATAGATTTTAAAAAAAGAAGTTTTTTCGACTTCTTTTATCGAGGGTTCTTTATCCCGTCTGAGTGGAGCACCTTATTCCGCTTACGCGAGACAGGTTGCTGGGAGTTCATTGAGTCAGACCTCTTCCTCCCTCTCGATAAAATCGAAGCGAAAGCATTGTACAAAAAAACAAAATTTTGCAAAACAAAATTTTGAGAGGAGAAAATTATGAGGGAATCGAAATCCGCCTGAGTCGGATAAAATTTCGCAAATTATTCGTTCAAAATATTTTTCTTTTTTTGAAAAAAGAATAGGCTACTCTGCGAAAATCTTTTTAAAAAACAATGCCCAAAATTAGCGCGTTAGAGGGAAAAAATGTCATTTTTGTGAACTCTGGTGGACACAAGAAAAAATTCACAATGGAAGTCGCAAAAAAACTCGGAGTGAATATCGTCTTGCTCAATAAAAAATTAGATGTAAACAAAAAACTCGTTGATTATTTTATTGAGGCTGACACCTACAATATTCAAGAATGTCTCGATAAATTGCGCGAATTCAAGGCACAAAATCCTCATGTAAGTTTTGATGGAGCTTTGACCTTTTGGGAAGATGATATTCCGCTTTTGGGAAAGATTTGTGAAAAATTCAATCTCAAAGGAAATCCGTATCAAACAGCTGTGCGAACAAGGAGTAAATATGAAATGCGCAAAAGACTTGATGAAACAGGTCTCAATAATATTGCGTTTCAATTAGTCAAAACTTCATCTGATCTCAAAAAAGCAATGAAAGCTGTGGGATTCCCCGCTGTTATGAAACCTTCTTGGGGATCGGATAGTGAGTTCGTTGTTTTTGTCAAAAATGAGGAAGAGGCTCAAAGCACCTTCGAATATTTGGTAAAAAACTGTAATGAACAATTCAATCCTATTTTCAAATATAATCAGGGAACCTTTTTGTATGAAGAATACATTGAAGGAACCGAAATAAGTTTGGAATGTTTTTCTCAATTTGGAATCCCTCATGTCGTGGGAATCAATGAAAAGCAACCTATTAAACTTCCCTATTTCGTAGAATACGGTGACATTTGTCCTGCTAGAATCGATAAAGATGATGAAGCCGAAGCTATAAAACTTGCGGAATCTTGTCTTATCGCTCTCGGCGTACAGAATAGTCTTTCTCATATTGAATTAAAAATTACTCCAAAAGGTCCAAAAATTATTGAAATCGGGTCTCGTATGGGCGGCGATGACATTTATTACAATGTCAAAAATGTATGGAATGTCGATCTCGTCAAAGTAGGACTCGAAATTGCTCTCGGCATCAAAGCTGAATATCACAAAAAACCAGCAACAGGATGTGTCATCTGTCGATACTTTATTCCAGAATATTCAGGAATTATTACCAATATCGATGGTATTAAAGAGATTCAAAAAAATAAAAACATCCTTCATCTCTCTATGTCCAAAAATGTAGGAGACGCCATTCTCTCTCCGCCAGAAGGATTTGATAATGCAGGTTGGATAGTGACCAAAGGAAAATCCTATCAAGAAGCGGAGACAGCTATAAATAAGATTTTTAAGAATGTAGAAATTAATATTACTCGTTTTCACAGAGATTCTTCTTTGGGGAAAACGAATCGTAAAAATGCGCTTTCTTCTGCATCGCTTGTGCGAAGCAATATCTTGAGAGCTTCAAAAATTGAAAAAATTAGATCCATAGATGCGGATGCCCTCAAAAAACTCCATATAGGAATCATTATTTCTGCTGACGACGATGGTATGAGCAAACATTCCTTAGGGAAAAAAATACAATCCATTCTCAATTCACGAGGATATCAAGTCAGTATTTTTGATATGAATGAAATCCCGAATGTGATTAAGAAAATTCAATCGGCGAACCTGGATTTCGTGTTTAATCTTTGTGAGACTCTTTACAATTCATCGCTTCTTGAAGCTCACGCACCAGCATTGCTGGACATTCTTCAGCTGCCTTACACGGGGTCAAGTCCTTTTACCATTTCAACCTGCTTGGACAAAATTAAAGTCAAAAAAATGCTGAGTTATCATGATATCCCTACTCCCGAGTGGGACTATGTGGTACAACCAAATGAAGAAATCAGTAGTGAGCTTTCTTATCCACTCATTGTAAAACCTGCAAACAGTGATAATTCATTCGGAATTACCAATAATTCCGTCGTAACAAACAAAAAAGAGTTGCGAAAACAACTCGAAAAAGTGGTAGAAGGATACGGACGCCCCGCACTGATAGAAGAATATATCGAAGGAGACGAATATGATGTGTGCCTTATTGGAAACGATGATGATCTCGAGGTCCTTCCTCTTATTCGTTCAATTTTTGATAAAATGCCAAAAGGCTATTGGCATATTTATTCTTCTGAAATAAAACAGGAAAGAAATGCGAATCTCTTTAATTCCATACGCATCGAAAAACCCGCACGGATTCCTAAGAAATTAGACACGCTCATCAGTGAGATAGCGATGGATGTTTATAATATTTTCGATTGTCACGATTATGGGAAAGTCGAAATGCGCGTCGATAAAAATGGAAATCCATTTGTACTTGAACTGAATCCAAACCCAACGGTAGATCATAATGCGTTTCTTCCTATGGCGGCAAAACTTGCAGGATATTCGTATGAGGATTTAGTCGAAGAAATTCTTTGGATGGCCGTTCAGAGATATCAGAACAAACCACAATTTTATCACTTACAGAATTAAATAATATGGAAAACTTTAAGGGGAATGTCCTTTTCGTGACAGGAATTCCTGAAACAAATCAGGTATATGAGGGATTAGAACGGATAAAAAAAATGGGATACAAAGTGTATCTTTTGAGCGAAGTACATTTCGACCCGTTACCAAACGTATTCGAAAACCAGTTTCTTTTTGATATTGCAAATACCACAGGAACACTCGATTTTCTAAAATCCCAACCAATTCACTTTAATGCTATTATCACAAAAAGCCGAGAACTGGCCCCTCCACTTATTTCACTTTTGGCGAAACATTATAGATGTATAGGAGAAAATCCTAGAGTTGTTTTTAGTTGTCGAAGTAAGTATCACATGCGAAAAAAAATGCGGGAAGCAGGACTCCCTATACCAAATTTTGAATTGTGCCAAAATTATGAAGAACTCAATAATGCTGTCTCAAAGATTGGAATTCCATGTGTACTCAAACCCGTGGGTGGACATTCAAGTTTCGGGGCATTTTTGATTCAAAACGAAACGGATAGAAAAAATTTAAAAGAGAAATATGAAAATGCTATCCGTTATTTAACAGCCTTGAGCGATGTGAAATTTAGAGAAGCAATATCCTTCACCAAAGAAGAACTGTCTCTTATGGATGTAACCGACTCACTGAATCTTATTACAGATTATCTCGTTGAAGAATACATGGAGGGCCCTGAAATTAGTGTTGATTCTCTCACCCAAGACGGACAATCCACTATCATGGGAATTGCTGATCAGGTGAGAATGAAGCCTCCATTCTTTATACAGATAGCAGAAAAAATGCCTCTTGTTTGTGAAAATTCTCTCGAACAAAAAATAAGGGATTTGGCACACAAAACAATCAAAGCCATGGGTATACAAAACTCTCCTTCTCATATTGAGATGATTCTCACAAAAGACGGTCCAAAAATTGTAGAAATTGCTTGTCGTATGGGATCAGATAATATTCATGATTTCATTTACCAAACAACAGGATATAACATGATATATGAGACTATGATGATTGCCTTAGGTGTTCCACGAAATTACGAATTAGGTATTCCAAAATGCCACATGGCAATGGAATACCTTCTCCCCGAAAAAAAGGGAAAGATAACAGGAATTATTGTTTCTGAGGAAGGAAAAATGAATCAAAATATCACCGAAATGTATTTTGAAAAAATAGGAACCGCTGTCGCACCTCCGCCTGAAAATTTTGATTTTCTTGGATACATTTCCACAAAGGGACACACTCCTCATGAAGCCCAAAAAAATCTCCAAAAAGCCCTCGAGCAAGTTAAAATTATTATTGATGAGTAAAAACATTCTTATTGTGACTGGATCTAATTATACAAACCGTGTATACGAAGCTTTTTATGAAACAAAAAAACTCGGTCACAAACTCTATCTTCTCAGTGATGGATCATTTGAGCCGACAGCGGGGATTTTTGAAAAACATTTCACGTATGATTTGCGCAAAACAAAGGAAGTGCTCGAATATATGAACTCCCAACCCATCCACTTTGATGCGGTGACCATCAAAACTTCTGAATGGCTCACTCCTCTCACAGCACTGCTCGCCAAAGAATATGGATGTATTGGGAATGCTCCCATTGTTGCATTTAATTGTCGCAGCAAATACCACATGCGACAGGAACTTAAAAAGGGTGGTGTCCCAATTCCTCAGTTTCGTCTTTGTAAAAACTACAAAGGATTACTCAATGCCGTTCAAGAAATTGGCGTTCCCTGCGTAGCAAAACCAGTCGGTGGCAATGCGAGCTATGGGACATTTATGATTCAGACTGAGAAAGATCTCATTGATCTTGAAAAAAAATATAATTTCTCTATTGAATATCTCAAAAAAAAGGCAATTGATGAAGATGTCTTCGCCTTCACAGACGAAGAAATGGATTTGATGGGAGTTCGAGAACACGTTGATATGATAACCGACTATTTAGTGGAAGAATTTATGGCTGGTCCAGAAGTAAGTGTTGATGCGTTGGTTCAAAATGGGAAGGTGACTATTACGGGTATTGAAGATCAAATTCGTATGGAACCACCCTATTTCTTACAAACAGCTTCTAGACTCCCCTATGTATGCGATGAAAAACAAATGAGTATTATCCAAAAAATTGTAGAACAAACTGTTCATTCCATAGAAATCCAAAATTCCGCAACTCATACAGAAATTATTTTTACTCCTCAAGGTCCAAAAATTGTGGAAATTGGATGTCGCATTGGGGGAGATGATTTACACGATACCATCTGGGAAGTGACTGGATGTAATCTTATGTTTGAATCCATTATGATAGCTCTTGGAATTTCGAGGGATTATGATATCAAAACACTTTGTCATACAACTACTCAAGTTTTAATTCCAACGAAGTCAGGCACCATTACTGAAATCAATATCCCTGAATCCGTAAAAACAAATCCTAGTATTTTTTGTATTGATTTATTACTAAAGCCAGGCGATAAAACTGGTCCGCCACCTCAGAGTTTTGATTATATCGGATATATTTCCGCAAGAGGGATTTCTCCCGAGGACGCCAAAAAAAATCTTGAAGATGCACTCAAAAAAATAAGCATTAATATTGTTTAAACAAATATATGAAAGTTGCATCATTTGAGAGCCTAGAATTCCTTCTTTCTCCAAGTAGAGAGAACTATCATGTTATTGGCCTCAAGAATGGTCTTGCTGAAGGATTAATAACTACAAATTATAAAAATCATCAAATAATATTTGTTGAACCCCTTGGAAAAAAAAGTATTGCACAACAAAAGCATTTTAGTTTATGGGCTGATGAAAAAAAACAAATTCAACAAACAAATCTTAATGCCATATTGAAAAAAAAAGGCATTAATATTGTTGTTCCAGATACTAGAACTTCTCCTTTTTTGGAGAAGTGGGCCGCTGAAAACGAAATAAAACTCGTTTCTACTTCTCATAAATTTCAAAAACAATTCGAAAATAAAATTTTCTTTGATAAATTCCTCCACAAGCATCAACTCCCTGTTCCAAAAAGCTGGATATTAAAATCAGAGAAAGATATTGATAAGGTAGATGTCTTTCCAGTTATAGTACAAATTCCCGAGAGTGATGGTTCTTTGGGAACTTTTCTCAAGCACAATAAAAACGAAATCATAAAACTCCTTTCCGAACCAAAAATAAAATTTCCTCTTCTCTGCAGAGAGTTTATAGCAAATGGTTTTCCTTTGGGGGCAAGCGTTTTAATTGGTCCCAAAAAAATGATTTTTTCTGCTATTAGAATGCAAGCCTATTTTTCGCATCCAAGCGGGAAAAGTATCTACTATGGTATTCAATGGTTAAAAACGTCATTCTTTCCTCCCCATATAATCAAAACAATAAACAAAATTTTATTAAAAGCGGGAAAAGAAATGCAAAAAATTGGATTTCGTGGTCTTGCGGCATTCGATCTTATTATGAGAGATGATGATATTTATTTTATTGAATGTAATCCTCGTACGGGAGGATCTACTCCACACATGTCCTTTCGAAAAGAACTCTTCCATGGGCGCATTTTTACTGATGAATTTATCCGAGCGACCTGTGGGAAAGAATTGAGTGTCTCAAAGCCATTTATCCCTCATTCAAACTATGAAGGTTTTTGCTTAGACTGTGGATTTATGGTCTATTACTTACCAAAAGACACAAAGATAAATTCACTCCCGAATGGGGTATTTAAGTTCGAAAAAGGAAAATTGAATTATATTTCTTCTCATATTGATGAATTCGTAGAAAACAAAGAATTGATTTTTATAAATTACGTACGCGAAGAAGGTACTCTCCTCTCTTCCACTAATTTTATTGGATTTTTGATAACACATTTTCCTCTATTGAAAATAAAAGAAGGAAAGTATAATTTCTCTGTAGAATCTCAAATTCTCCTTCGACATATCGAAGGTTTAGTTGTAAAAAAATGAATATATTTCGTGATTCCAAAAAACGACTTGCTCTCATAAAAAAACAAAAAGATGCATTTTTGAAAATCGCTCAACAAAGTAAAACTCCTTTGTATCTTTTTGATAAAACAGAGATACAAAAAAATCTCAAAACTTTTAAAAATGCCTTTCGTAATGAAGGCATTGATATCAATGTGTTTTATGCTGTTAAAAGTAATTATTATCACGGACTCCTCAAAACAGTTGTGAAAGAGGGAGAAAATCTTGATGTATCGAGTCAGCGCGAGTTAAAACTTGCCCTAAAAGCAGGTGCAAAACAAATCATTTATACGGGACCCGCAAAAACCAAAGAAGACTTCGAACTTATCCTCAAACATCATGAAAAGATAAATGTGAATTTAGAAAGTTTAAGAGAGTTAAGGCTCCTTGCTGAAATGGCAGAAAAGAAAAAAGTTATTATGCGTTGTGGTGTAAGAATTTATACCAGAATGCAGAATGGGTGGACTAAGTTTGGAATTCCGATGGAAGAACTAGCTACTTTTTTTCGTGAAGCACAGAAATATAAATCTATTCATTTTTGTGGGATACATTTCCATATTAGTTTCAATAAAAATCCTGAAAAATATATAAAAACTCTGGAAATGCTTTCTGAATACTTACAGAAAAATTTCACCCAAACAGAGCGAGAGGAATTTGAGTATTTGGATATCGGGGGAGGCTTTTATCCTCAGCAATGGCAAGCTATTTACTCTTGGAATGAGGATCAAGAATCAGCTATTCCTGAAGAAAGAGATTACATAAAAGAAATACTAGAAGATAAATTTCTCTCTCGGACGCTCACTGTTTTATCTCAACCTATTGAAATATTTGCCCAAGAAATATCTCGGGTCCTTCAAAAAAAAATTAAAAATGTTCTTCCCAATGTTAGTTTTTATGCAGAACCTGGACGATATATCTCACACAGTTGTATGCATTTTTTACTGAATTTAGTAGATATAAAAACTCCTCATATAGGTATTACTGATGGAGGTAATAATATGGTTGGATGGGAACTTTTCCAATTCTATTACTACGCTCCCATTTTCAATTTGTCTCAATTTGATGAAGAGCGGGAAATCCCATTTATAACGTATGGATCTCTGTGTACTCCAGATGACATCTGGGGATATTACCTTTATACTAAGAAACAACCCAAAGAGGGAGACATCCTCCTTATTCCTTATCAAGGAGCTTATACCTATACCCTTGCGCAACAATTCATCAAAGACGTGCCCCCCGTATATGACCTTTGAGGGAAATTAAATATTGCTGATTTTGTATTTTTATGTTATAATACAAAGAATAAGCAATATTTCTCTCCATGGTGGATAGCACTCCTGACAATAAATTTGAAAAAGATTCCCTCTTCCTTTATTATGTCCGAGAAGCAGAAACATTGTTGGCATCTATAAGTTTTCTTGGATTTTTAATGACACATTTTCCTCTATTGAAAATAAAAAAAGGAAAGTATAATTTCACCAAGAATTCTCAAAAATTACTTCGACATATCGAAAACTTAGTTATTAAAAAATGAATACTTTTTATGATTTCACAGAACGATTGACTCTTATAAAAAAACAAAAAAGTGCATTTTTGAAAATTGCTCAGCACAGCAAAACCCCTTTGTATCTTTTTGATAAAAAAGAAGCGCAAAAAAATCTCAAAACTTTTAAAAATGCTTTTCGTAATGAGGGTATTGGTATTAATATTTTTTATGCTGTTAAAAGTAATTATTATCACGGACTTCTCAAAACAGTTGTGGAGGAAGGAGAAAATCTGGATGTATCAAGTCAACGCGAGTTAAAACTAGCTATAAAAGCAGGGGCAAAACGGATTATTTATACTGGTCCTGCTAAAATAAAGGAAGATTTAGAATTGATTGTAAAACATTATAAAAAAATAAGTGTAAATCTAGAAAGTATTAGTGAATTGAAGCTTCTTGCACAAATAGCGAAAGAGAAAAAGGTTGTTGTTCGTTGTGGAGTAAGAATTTATACAAAAATGCAAAATGGTTGGACTAAATTTGGAATTCCGATGGAAGAACTGGCTACTTTTTTCCATGAAGCACAGAAATATAAATCTATTCATTTTTGCGGCATTCATTTTCATATTAGCTTTAATAAAAAACCTGAAAAATACATAAAAACCCTAGAAGTGCTTTCTGAGTATTTACAGAAAAATTTCACCCAAACAGAGCGAGAAAAATTTGAGTATTTAGATATAGGAGGAGGCTTTTATCCACAACAATGGCAATCTATTTATGCTTGGAATAAAGATCAAGAAGCTACAATCCCCGAAGAAAGAGACTATATTAAAGAAATACTAGAAGATAAATTCTCTTCACGCACACTTACTGTTTATGCACAACCTATCGAAATATTTGCGAAACAAATCTCTCACACCCTTAAAACAGAGGTACAAAAAATATTACCGAATGTTAGTTTTTATGCGGAACCCGGACGATATATTTCCCATAGTTGTATGCACTTCTTATTGAATTTGGTAGATGTCAAAACCCCTCAAATGGGAATTACGGACGGAGGGAACAACATGGTTGGTTGGGAACTATTCCAGTTTTATTATTATGCTCCTATTTTCAATCTTTCTCAGTTTGATGAAGAGCGGGAAATTCCATTTATAACATATGGATCCTTGTGTACCCCAGATGACATTTGGGGATATTACCTTTATACCAAAGGACAGCCAAAAGATGGAGATGTCTTCCTTATTCCCTACCAAGGGGCTTATACCTACACCCTTGCACAACAATTCATCAAAGATGTGCCTCCTGTTTATGATCTTTAAGAAGCGGACAAAAAAATACTTGCAACTGAGTTGCATTAATTTAAATTTTCGCTACAGTTACTCTAAACAATGAGGAACACTCCCCTTTCGGCAACGGTGATAAAAGTGCTCAAAAGTCAGCACAAACCCATCTCCGTCCCAGACATCTTGTCTCTTCTAAAAACCAGAGGACTGACTCCCAACAAGACCTCTCTCTATCGACTTCTCGATAGAATGAAAGAAGGAGATTTCGTCGAAGAAGTGTTGTTGGATAGCAATCTTTCATTCTATGAATTAAAAGGAGCCCAACACCATCATCATTTTGTTTGTGACAAATGCAAAAAATTTCATTGTGTAGCCGATAAATCACTAGAAAAAGTTGTTCATCAGCTAGAACAAAAACTTGAACACCAAGGTCTACAAGTTCAATCTCATCAATTTTCTTTTTCGGGACTCTGTAAAAACTGTACTTCTTAAATTTTCAAAATGAGAACTTTTCTTTTCCAAATTCGATATTACCTAGAGCTAATCGCGCTTCCTGCATTTATTTTTTTGGTTATTCATTTGTCGGGTCATGGACTGGTGGCTCTGACTGAGAAAAACCACGATCATGAGCATCATGAAGAAATACATACTGGAATAGATTTCGATATACACGAACTGGCTGAAAAGATTCTGACCGTGGAAATTTTGGGCGGGATTCTTTTGTTGATTTTCTTCACTTGGCTTTGGCATCGCCCGAATCTCAAAAAGTGGGTTCCCTGTAATCACGATCACTGCCATCACAAACCAGAGATTCCTCATTTATTAGCCATTTTTGCCCTGTGTCTCCATTTTTTTCCAGAAGCGGGGATACGCTATGAGTTGCTCCAAAAAGCCTTTGAAGGAGGCATCTTAAATATTCTTGGTCTTCTCGGGTTTGGTGCACATTTTTTGGTAGATGTGATTGTAGCAGGACTTATCTCTTCCTACTGGAGCACTTCATGGGCTCGATGGACGAGTTTCGGAGTGATCGCCCTTGTCTGGCTTGTTGCACTGGGGGTCAGTGAATCCTTCATGGACACTATCCCTTCTTCGGCAGAACCGATTCTTTTTTTGATAAGTGCCTTTTTGCTCTCGATGTTTGTTCACAAACCTCATAAACCCATCAAGGAGTGTCATCATTGCGACTAATTTTGTCTCATTCTCCTTTGACTTATTCCCACAACCGACTCTCTTTCAGCTAGCGTTCAAGACCTCTGGCAAACTTCCATTTTCATTCTCGTAATTTGACTTATCCCGCTTTTTTACTATAACCTCGGGGATTTATTTATAGTATGGAAAAAGAAATTCGAAATATCGCTATCATCGCCCATGTAGATCACGGAAAAACAACTCTTGTAGACTCTTTGCTTAAGGCAGGTGGAGCTTTTAATGAACACGAGGAAGTTGGTACCTGTGTCATGGACAGTAATGATCAAGAAAAAGAGCGAGGCATCACCATTTATGCCAAGAATGCCGCCATTCACTATAAAGGAACAAAAATTAATATTGTCGACACCCCAGGGCATGCAGATTTCGGAAGTGAAGTCGAACGAATCTTGAAAACAGTAGATGTAACTATTCTCGTCGTCGATGCCTACGAAGGCCCGATGCCACAGACCAAGTTTGTGCTTCGAAAATCCCTTGAACAAGGGAAAAAAGTACTCGTTGTCGTAAATAAAATTGATAAAAATGCCGCTCGTCCCGAGTGGGTTATCGATCAGATTTTTGATCTCTTTGTGAAGCTCGGCGCCAGTAATGAACAATTAGAATTTCCCTATATGTATTCTATTGCGCGAGATGGAATTGCCATCCGCCAGTTAACGGATGAACGCAAAGACATCACGCCACTTTTAGATTTTATTTTGGAACATGTGCCCGCCGCTCCTCAGAATATCAAAGCCGATTTCCGTATGCAGCCTGCCACATTGAACTACGATAATTTCCTTGGACGAATGGCTGTTGGACGAGTTCATGAAGGAACGCTCAAATCTAATCAGGCAGTGACCATTTTGACTCCTGAAGGGCAAAAACGATCGGGGAAAATTTCCAAGATATTTACTTTTAATGGACTCAAACGTATCCCCGCAGACGAAGTCACGGCTGGAGACATCGTCGCCGTTGCAGGTTTGGGGGACATATTCGTCGGAGAAACTATTGTCACAAACCCGAACTCCGAACCCCTTCCTGCTATCCGAGTCGATCCACCGTCACTCGCGATGCACTTTATGGTCAATGACTCTCCCTTCGCTGGACGCGAAGGAAAATTTGTTACCAGTCGCCAGATCCGCGACCGATTGGAAAAAGAACTCGAAACCAATGTTGGACTTCATGTGGAATTTGGGGGAAGCAAAGGTGAAGAGATGAAGGTATTGGGACGAGGCGAGATGCACCTCGCGGTACTCATCGAATCTATGCGCCGAGAAGGATTTGAACTTCAAGTCTCCCAACCCGAAGTCGTGTTTCAGGAGATTGATGGACGTATTCATGAACCGATTGAAAGTGTCGTTATCACTGTTCCCGAAGAACTTGGAGGAAAGATTATTGAAATGATGTCCGTCCGAAAAGGACAGATGACGAATATGAAAACCGAAAATAGTATTACACAACTGGAATTTGATATTCCTATGCGAGGACTCTTGGGAATCCGATCTAACTTCATCATTCTGACCAAGGGAGAAGGGACTATGTATAGCTCTTTTGCTCGACTTGAACCCCATGCTGGAAAAATAGAAAAACGCCAAGTCGGATCAATGATTTCGGGTGAGACAGGAATAGCCACAGGATATTCTTTGTGGAAATTGCAAGAACGAGGCCCCATTTTTATTGATGCCGCAACGGAAATTTACGAAGGAATGATTATCGGAGAACACAATCAGGGAACTGATCTCACCGTCAATGCGATTAAAGGAAAACAACTCACCAATGTCCGGTCATCGGGAACGGACGAAGCGGTTTCTCTCACTCCTCCTATTAAAGTAACGTTGGAGAAATCTCTCGAATATATCAAAGACGACGAGTACATCGAAATCACTCCTCACAACATTCGTTTGCGAAAAAAATGGCTCAAGGAAATTGATCGTAAACGAAATCGATAAGATTTCCTCGGATTCTCTCCCCCGTTGAAAAAGGGGGAAGTCCGCTTTCGTCGGACAGGGGGATTTTTCCCTCTCTCTTCTTCTCGTTTTGTCATTTTCGTCCCCCGCCCCCTACCCCCTCCCGCAAAGGGGAGGGGAAAAAGAAACCCTCTTCTTCCTTTGTCATTCCCGACCTGATCGGGAATCCAGAGTTTCTATTCTGTGATACTGGCACAAACAGGGTATTCCCGAACATGCTGAAGCATCGGGTTTAAACCCCTTGTTAAATTATTAATATTTCTTTCCTCCTCTCTCAAAACTCTTTACAATCCTTTCCCAAGATTTATGAAAGCCCTTATTTTTTCTCCTCAAGCGTGTCGTGCTATCCATCTCGTGGAAGAAGGGAAGAAAAATGTCTTCATCACGGGCAAAGCAGGCACCGGAAAGTCAACGTTACTGGAACACCTGCGGCTCAATTCCAAGAGAAAAATGGTCGTCCTTGCCCCCACAGGAGTCGCGGCGATTAATGTGAATGGCGACACAATCCATTCATTTTTTGGACTCAAACCCGGATTCGAACTCGACGAAGCACGGGAAAAGCGAGTAAACGAAAAAAAAGCCAAAAAGTACCTCAGTCTCAAGACCATTCTCATCGACGAAATCTCCATGGTCAGGGCAGACTTACTGGACGCGATTGATATCTTTCTGCGCAAAGTTCGAGAAAACAATAACCCCTTCGGCGGGGTTCAGATGGTTTTTTTCGGAGATCTGTATCAGCTCCCTCCGGTGATGACGGCCGCAGATCGAGATAAATTTTTGTCAGAATACGATTCTCCGTATTTCTTCGATGCCAAAGTGTTCCAGGGGGCCAATGATTTATGGTCGGATATATTCGATTTAGAATGCATTGAGCTCGATGAGATTTATCGCCAGACAGATTTAGATTTTATCGAGGTGCTCAATTCCGTCCGCAATAACTGCGTCACTGATGATCATCTCTGTGCTCTCAACGCCCGTCACAAGGGAGACTTCGTGCCATCTGAAGACGAGAAATACATTCACCTCGTGACGACCAATGCTGATGCGGCCACCATCAATGATTCCAAACTCGCCAAGCTCAAAGAACCACAAATAACCTTTCATTCGACTATTACTGGGAAGATTGCCCGAAATCTCCGCCCCAATGACGAGGAGGTTACCGTCAAAGTAGGGGCACAAATTATGTTTATTTACAATGACCCCGAGCGCAAATGGGTCAATGGAACGATTGGACGGGTGGTCAATATCGCTGAAGGATACAACGAAGAATTGGAAGCTATAGAATCCTATCTCATTGTGGAAAAGACCGATGGCGACCGCGTCGAGGTTCGTCCCTATACATGGGAAATTTCTCGGTATGTTTTTGATTCAGGCGAGTTCAAACGCGAACAGATTGGATCTTTCACACAGATTCCGCTCCGCCTCGCATGGGCCATTACCATTCACAAAAGCCAAGGCAAAACATTCGAAAAGGTCATCATCGACCTCGGGACGCGAGGGAGTTTCGCTCATGGGCAGACCTATGTGGCACTCAGTCGTTGTACGACATTGGAGGGGATTGTTTTACGGAGACCTTTCCGAAGGTCAGATGTGATTATGGATAAGCGGGTAGAGGGGTTTGGAAGATGATGTGAAGTAAATTTTTTATAGATTTATTGTATGAAAATCGTTCCGAAAAACCTCTTTTTTGAGTTATTGTGATAGAAAATATAGCGAATCCGCTTGCCAAGAGAACAAAATAAGTTCTACAGTTCTACTGGCTTTTTTGTATTTCTTAACCCATATTCAAAATGGCTTTATCAAAAGGCGATCTCGTAGCTTCCGTTGCCAAAGGTTGCGGTTGCACCAAAAAATGTGCAAGTGATGCACTCGAAGCAATTCTTGGTACTGTTACCAAAGAACTTGCAAAAGGAGGACAGGTAACTCTCACCGGTTTCGGAACTTTCAAAGTTTCACACCGAGCAGCACGAACAGGAGTAAACCCTCAGAAACCTTCTCAAAAAATCAAAATCCCAGCTAGAAAAGTTCCAACTTTCAAAGCTGGTAAAAATTTGAAAGAAGCTGTTAAGAAATAGTTCAACCCCTTTGAACTGTCTCAAGGCATAAAAAACCCTGCCCTCTAGCGGGGTTTTTATTTGGGATTGAGATTTATAAGAGAGTAGAAGGATTGTGAGTGAAAGCTAAATTGACTTTTCTCCCCTCCCCCGTAGAATCGCTTCCGTTATTTAACGAGTAATAGGGGTCCCCGAAAAACCGAAGGTTTTATAGGGAGAGGAGGCGCCGCCAGACCTATGAAGTTTTTTCTAAAAACGGAATTTGTGCAAGCGAGCGACGACGAAGGCGCGTAGTTTAGTGGTAAAATCCCACCAAAGTGGGACAGTCTCTGGTCTCCAATCCCGCGTACGCGGGACGATTCCTACCGCGCTAGCTCTTTTCCCTCAATTACAGTTCATTATAGGCGCGTAGTTTAGTGGTAGAACATCGGTCTCCAAAACCGAGAGTGTGGGTTCGATTCCTACCGCGCCTGCCAGTAAAAAAACTAATGTACCCAAGGGGTATAGTCGCTTTTTTACATTGTGCGGAGCACTTGGTAGGAATTGAACCCAAGGGTTCGCATTTTCACAGCGAGCTCGCGAGATGATGAAAATGTTTTCATAATCTCCTTACTTAAAAGATGTACATCAACAATTTATAACAATCGCTACATTCCACCAACCATTGGAAACCTTACGACTTTAAAATTGTAACTTTACTTTCCAAATACCTCCCTCGCTGCCTCCAACTGCTCCCGATCCCCAATATCAAACCATTTCCCTTCTGCCAAAATTCCATACGTGTCCTCATGGCTCGAGAGCCATGCTAGGAAGTCCCCTGCGCGATCGGTGCCATGGGTCTTGGTAAACTCGAGAAAAGTCGTCAGAACGCTCTGTGGATAGAAATAGATGGCAGTAGAGATGTAGGTTGAAGCAGGGTTGGCGGGTTTCTCCTCGAAACGGGTGATTTTTTGATGAAAATCCACACTCACTACTCCGTAAAGCTTGGCAAGGTCTTTGCTCCCCACATCATAGAGAAGAACGGTCGGAGACTTGGTCTGATCAAATATCTGCGAAACGGGCTTTAGCGAGAAATCAAAAACATTGTCCCCCGCAATCACCAATAAATCCTCATCCAATTCATACTTCTGAATCACATATCGGATATCCCCCAGCGACCCTAACCTGTTTTCATTGGAAGTCGTGCCATCATTAACCACCGTAAGGTGAAATGAGTGCTTGGTTCTCGCCCAAGCCTCAAACTGCGAAGCAAACTTATTATTGGTCACGACAAAAACCTCATTGATGAGCGGTAATTCTTTGAGTTTTTCCAAGACAAAATCCAAAATCACCTTCTTTCCCATGGGCAAAAGGGGCTTCGGCGTATCCAGTGTGAGTGGATAGAGCCTCGTTGCATATCCCGCCGCCAAAATGATTGCTTTCACAAAACCTATTGTAAAAAAAATATCGCAGAAAGCGAGCCTCAATTGATTTCCAAAAAAAATTTGATACAGTCAGCTTTCCTTGAAATCTCTCCGGTATGCAACAATACAAGATATTTTTCTTCGAAGATTATACTTTCTGGCCTGCGGAGAAAAAACTGATTCTGACCTATTCCCTCGATCACAAAATCACATTTACCGAAGAGATTATTTTTGATTTTGCTTTTGATCCGACCTTCAATCGGATTGCGTTTGGCAGGGCAATATTTGGAGTCTTCGTCATGTGTGGGATTTCGTATTTCAAGGCATTTTTGCCATCAAGAATAGAATTTTCTACAAAAGGTCTCAGCGTCAAACAAAAAACATTCTTTGAAAAAATCTATCTCCACGGCTTAGGAGAATTTTTCTTCGTCAATCAAATCAACCCCCGTGGAAAAATAAATTTTGTCTCAGATCCCGGGTTCAAAAATACTCTAGAACCCGGGATCAAGATTGCAAACATCAAAGGATCAATTGTCCCCATTGGAGGAGGAAAAGACTCCCTTACGACCGCCGAGATTCTCAAATCCCAAGGGAAAGATTTCGAAACATGGACGGTGGGCGATTATCCATTTTTTGACAGCATGATTGCGCAAATCGGGAAACCCCGTCTGAGCGTAAAGAGAAAAATCGATACACGACTTTTCGATCTCAATGCTCAAGGCGCTTTCAATGGCCATGTGCCAATTTCTGCGATTTTGGCATTTTTGGGAGTGGCTTCTGCTATTCTACGGAATAAGAAAAATGTCATTCTCTCCAACGAAGCCTCTGCCAACGAGCCCAATACAGAAATCCATGGAATGCAGATCAATCACCAGTATTCCAAAAGTTTAGAGTTCGAAAAAGATTTCCAAGCCTATGTGCACCAATTCATCTCCCCAGACATTGATTATTTCTCATTTCTTCGCCCCTTGAGCGAACTAAAGATTGCAGAGATTTTTTGTAAAAATTTCATCGAAAAATATGCGAGAAACTTTTCGTCCTGCAATCGAAACTTCAAAATTTCAAATTGGGATTTTGAGACAGGAAGCTGGAAATCCCATGTCAAAAATATTTCTTGGTGTGGGGAATGCCCCAAATGTGCGTTTGTCTTTGCGATTTTTTCTCCTTTTGTAAAAAAAGAAAAACTCATTGAAATATTTGGTGAAAATCTCTTCGCCAAGACCAAACTCCAAGGAACTTTTCGGGAACTTCTGGGACTCGAAGGCCATAAACCCTTCGAATGTGTCGGAGAAATTGAAGAAGTCCGTACCGCCATTCGTATGGCCCGAGAAAGCGGTCAGTGGAGCGAGCTTGCCACTTGGAACATCCCTGCCTCAAACTTCGATTGGCAAAAACTCCAGCCCCACTCAATGAGCAAACATTTTGAAAATATTTTAAAAGACTTCCCCTCCTCTTGTCATTCTCGGACTTGATCCGAGAATCCACTCCTCCTCGGAAGAGTGTTGTATGGATTCCCTAGTCGAGCTAGAGAATGACAACAACAAAAGAAATCACCATGAAATTCTCTCTCCTCGCTTCCAATGCAAAAATTCTCATCTATGGATACGGCGATGAAGGTCGCTCCACTGAAAAATTTTTCAAAGAAAATTATCCCCAATTCAAGATTTCTCTCTTTGATGAAAATAAGACAGAACCCGAGTTTTTGAAACCCGGGTTCAAGTTTCAAGACTTCGACCTCATCGTCCGAAGCCCTGGGGTCCCTCGAGAAAAAATCGATGCGCCTACAAACAAAATCACGAGCCAAGTAGAGCTCTTCTTCGAGAATTTAAGTGAATCCGAACGACAAAAAACCATCGGTATCACTGGAACCAAAGGAAAATCCACCACGACGAAGTTCTGTGCAGAACTCTTGCAAAATACTGGTCGCACCGTCGCTATCGCGGGAAACTTCGGAGTCCCTCCCTTGGATGTTCTTCCTGCATTCCAAAAGGGAGAATAC
Source organism: Candidatus Altimarinota bacterium (assembly GCA_021736215.1). Lineage (GTDB taxonomy): Bacteria > Patescibacteriota > Gracilibacteria > UBA4473 > UBA4473 > JAIPGI01. The sequence goes on along the minus strand of JAIPGI010000002.1, from coordinate 13,228 downwards.
GATTTCGTCATCTTGGAACTTTCCAGTTTCCAGCTCGAACACCTCTCAAACTCCCCCCACATCGCGATTTTGCTCAATCTCTACCGCGATCACCTTGAACGACACCAAACTGTGGAGAAATACCATGCCGCCAAAAGTAATCTCTTCCGACACCAACATGCTGATGACTTCCTCATCGTGCCAGAGGAAACTGGGGCATTCCTCGATATGACGCTCTTCAAGGGACGATGTATTTTTTCGAGCACTATCCAAGAATCCTTATTCCCTGAAACTTCCGTCTTTCGCGCACTCCACTTCCGCCAAAATTTCGGCACGATGAAATCTCTCTGCGATATTCTCAAAATTCCTGAAACTCTTTTGCAAAAAACTGCTCACGAGTTCCAAGGGCTTCCACATCGCATGGAAATTTTTACAGAAAAAAATGGTATCCAATTCGTGAACGATTCTATCGCGAGTAATCCTTCAGCATCACTCGCAGCAGTGAAATTCTTTGGCAAAAAACTTGGATCTATCATCCTCGGTGGACGCCCATCGGGCGATTCATGGACTGAACTCTTGCAAGTCATCAAAACACAAACTAACGCCCTTGTTCTTCTTCCCGACGGAGACAGTTTGGAGGTCATCCAAAAAACTCTCGCCGATATCCAGTTCCCCCACCAAAGAGTGATACATCAGAAAAACTTCGAGGAAATTGTCGAAGCAGGACTGAGCCATACGCCCAAAGGAAAAGTCTGCCTCCTTTCCCCTGGAGCAAAGAGTTTTGATAAATTCCCCAACTACAAAGAAAAAGGAAATACTTTCAAAAAACTCGTCAACGCCTTGTAATCTTTTTCAAGTTCGAACTTTTTCTCCCTTCCCCTCTCGCTCGTTCGCTCGTTGACTCGTGAGCTCGTCAGCTTGGCACCCTAATACATCTCGTCCTCATCTTCCTCTTCCGTCAAAAGACGAATCTTAATCGGGTCTTCTTGCGTGACCTCGATTTCCGCTCCACAAAGCGAACACTCTAGGATTTCTCCTTCGACAATATCAGATCGCTCTACTTCAAACTTCCCACGGCAGTCTGGACAAAAAATGTAGATCTCTTCGTTCATTTCTTTGTGGGGAAAATGGGAATTCTTCGATGTGTTTTGTAGCGGATTTGTACGAAAAATCAACTTTTCTTTTTGAAAATTTCTTTCATCCGAAAGACAAGGTCCAAGGCTTCCTTAGGTGTCAGCTCATTTTCGTTCACGTTTACAAAGAAATCCTCGAGCTCAGATTTCGGTTCGACAATTTTTTCACGAACCCGCACCGCCGAAAAAAGTGTCGGTTTTCCTGAGAGTAAATTCTCCGATTCCAGTCGTTTCAAAACCTCTTTGGCATTCTTGAGAACGACGGTTGGAATCCCCGCAGATCCCGCCACTTCTATTCCAAACGAATCCGAAATTCCCCCTTCAGCGATATGACGAAGGAAAACGATTCCATTTTTATTTTGGGAAACTTCCACATGATAATTTCGAGCCGCAGACAAGTCCTCAGCCAAATCAATTAATTCGTGATAATGCGTGGCAAAGAGTGTTTTTGCTTTTACTTCATCGTGTAAAAATTCCGTAATCGCCCACGCCAGAGAAATACCGTCAAAGGTCGATGTCCCTCGTCCAATTTCATCGAGAATGATGAAACTTTTGTCCGTTGCCGCGTGCAAAATTCGAGCCGTTTCGGTCATTTCGACAAAAAATGTCGATTGTCCTCCTGATAAATTATCTGATGCTCCCACTCGTGTAAAAATTCTATCAAAAATTCCCATCCGTACTTCACGAGCAGGGACAAAACTCCCGATTTGAGCGAGTAAAATAATCAAAGCATTTTGCCTCAAAAAAGTAGACTTCCCTGCCATATTGGGTCCTGTAATCAAATGGAATCGAGAATCTTCATCCATCACCAAGTCATTGGCAATGAAAGTTTCTATTGAAATTCTTTCGACCACGGGATGTCGTCCGCCGATAACACGGAGTGTTTTATGGGAATTCGAACAATTGGGCTTCGTCCAACGCCAACGATGCGCCGTGCAAGCAAGTGTAAAAAGTCCATCCAGTGTCGCCACTGCACGAGAAGCTTCCTGAATTTGATAGGTATACTTAAGCGTGTATTCTCGCAACGCTACAAACATCTCGTGTTCCAGCGCAAAACTTTCGCCTTCCGCAGAGAGTACTTTTTGTTCATATTCTGCCAGTTCTGGAGTGGTATATCGCTCGGCATTCACGAGTGTCTGACGTCGTACCCATGAGGCAGGAACATGATCTTTTTGTCCATTGGAAACTTCCAAACAAAAGCCAAAATTCTGGGAAAACTTCACCTTGAGAGTGGAAATACCAGATTCTTTTTTCTTTTCTTCGAGGAAATTATCAAGCCACTTCTGAGCGTTATGAGAAAGCTCTCGCAGTTCATCAAGCCGCTCTGATACTCCCGACAAAAATATTCCGCCCCCCGTAATCTCCACAGGAGGATGTTCTACCAATTGGCTTTCTAATTTCTGAAACAACCCGTCAAAAGCCTGTAGACTTTTGGCAAGAGTTTGCAAAAGAGGAGAAGATGCCTTTTGGCAAGCAATCCCGAGAGAAGGAAATGCGGAAAAAGAGTCCCTTAAAAAGGCTAAATCCCTCGCATTTCCGCGTCCTGTCACAAGCCGCGCCAAAATTCGCTCTAGGTCCGAAATTTTTTGGAGGTTTTCTTTCAATACTTTTTGGAGTCCTGTACTTCCAAAAATTTCTGCCACTCCTTCTTGTCGTTCTTGAATAAGCGATACATTGAGCAAAGGGTTCAAAAGCCATCGATGGAGCATTCGAGCGCCCATACTGGTTGCACTTTTCTCAAAAACTGACCACAACGTCGATCCTTCTCCCCGTTGCAAAGATTCAAAAACTTCCAAATGTCGAAATGTTTGTCGATCCAATTGCATTACCTCTCCACTCGAATACCGAATAAGTTTAGAGATATGCGATAAATTTGATTTTTGAGTTTCCTGTAGGTACTGCAATACCTGCGCCGATACTTCAATCAAAAGCGCTATTTTTTCAAGCCCAAAAACTTCTATATTAGAAATCCCGAAGTGTGATTGTAGAATCTCTACCGCATTTTTTTCAGAGAGAGCGGGTCTGGGGGTGTGGTGTGATCGGGGAAGTTTTCGACAGAAACCTTCATCCTCAAGAACCCTTTGGGGAAGCAAAATCTCTGACGGATTAAGTTTGTAGAGTTCATCCAAAAAAGAGATTTCATTCTCAAAAAGACACGTTCGGAACTCTCCTGTCGAAAGATCACTATAAGCAATTCCATACTCTGCTTTTGCAGAAGTGGATTTTTTTTGAGGGACGAAACTCACTGCCGCCAAAAACGTATTTCGCTCTGGACTCAGATTCCCCTGCTCCAAGGTTGTACCAGGTGTCACGACTCGCACAATACGACGAGTAATGGACTTGGTTTCAATGTCCTCTATCTGCTCAGCAATAGCTACCTTGTAGTCGTTTTCAATGAGTTTTTCTAAATATTCCTCGTGGGCATGATGAGGGAACCCACACATGGGCATTTCATTTTCTGTTCCTCTGTGTCGAGCGGTAAGAGCAATCCCCAAAATACGCGAAGCAAGCACCGCATCCTCATAAAACATCTCATAAAAATCCCCGAGCCTAAAAAACAAAATCGCATCTGGATTTTGCTTTTTAAGTTCTGCATATTGCCGTTGCACGGGGGTCGACATGTGAACAATGAAGAATGAACAATGAAATAATGAATAATGTAATATTTTTCTTATTTCAGATAGTTCTCGCTCTTTTTAGTAGAAAAAATAAGAGAAAGCAATGTATTCTTTTCGGTCTATTGTTCCTCATTATTCATTACTCATTATTCATTACTCATTACTCATTACTCATTGCTGTGCCGCTTCCCATGCAATTTCAAAAATCTGCCGCTGAGTATCGGCTACCGCTTGCGACTGAATAATGATGGCAAAGGGCTCTGGATCAAATGAAGCAATAAAAAGTTTGTCATCGTAAATATTGATTTCGTTCTCCACCCAAAAGTGTTTTTTGGGAAGAAGTCTCGTCTCACGAAAGTACTCTGCATCCCCTTCTTGAACTTTTCGTCCTTGAGAATCTTCGGGAGCCAATCCTCGAAGAAAAATCTGTTTCTTTTTTCGAGACAACACATATTCCTGATCATACTGTGTCCAATGATCGCGGATGTTCTTGGAATTGGCATAATTGAGCATCTCCGTATGCGAGCCGAGGGTTTCCAGATACGCTTTTTTGACCGCCTCAAGTCCCTCAAAAAAACGAACCATGGGACGCGTTTCATGCCCTACCATGAGAGACTTGAGGAAGGGAACACTTTTCTCAAAACTTTCTGTTTTCCGTCGCACATCCTCAAGAAGAACTTCTGGATTGAGTGCCGTGAAATGCCGAGTTCCCGATTTCATGGATATCGTTACAAGCCCCTCTTCGAGAAGTTTCTGCAACAAACTATATGTGGTAATACGGTTCATCCCCGCCGCTTGAGCGATATCAGAAACAGGAGCTGTCCCGCTCTCGAGAGATGCCAAATAGACCTTTGCCTCATTTTGGGAGAAGCCAATATCAATAAATTTTTTAATAATATTTTCATCCATTGCGCAACGTGTAATTTTTTATAACAGAAGAGAAAAAATTAAAAAAATTTTCTGAAATACATGATTATTTTACTGTTGTAGAAAATTTCTACAATCAAGTTTTTAAAAGAAAAAACAATTGCCTTTGCTTCAAGAGATTTGAAAAATACCAATTGTTATTCCATAACCCCCTCTCTCATGAACGCCGCCAATCCTTCTGAACTTCGAAATTTCCTCGAACTTTCTTATGCAGAACTCGAAAAACAAAATCTAGAAATTAAACAATTGTCTGCCAGTGGAAAATCTGAGAGCTTTATGCAAAAAAAAGTAGAAAAATATTTATCCGACGAAGCCCATGTCAAAGCCATCACACTCGCTTTCACAGACCTTGAAGGGAAGCTTCACATGCTCGATTATGACAAAAAGTATTTCCTTTCTTCCTATGAGAATCTCACATTTGATGGATCCTCTATCAAGGGATTCACGGAGCTCAATATGTCGGACTTGCGACTCAAGCCCGACTGGAATTCTTTTAGGATTTTGCCTTCGGATGTTTTTGGAGCGGGAAAGGTTTTGATGTTTGGATTTGTTTGTAATCACGATGGATCATTTTTTGCGGGAGATTTCCGAGGTCGATTATTTCAATATCTTCAAGAACTCGATAAAAAAGGATTCACCGCTTTTATGGCTCCAGAAATCGAAGGTTTCTTATTTCGAGGAACTGACAGCGAACAAACATTCCAAGAAGAAAAAGGGTTTGAGCTGGTAACGAAGGGAGGATACTTCAATGCATTACCGCAAGACGAAATGCGTCAATTCATTGATAAAGTAGCTGAAGTTCAGCGTGCTTTGGGATTTGAAAATGAAAAAGATCACGGCGAAGTTGCCCCCTCACAATTTGAAATCAATTATCGATACTGCGAACTTCTAACGGCTTGTGACGAAGTAATGCTCTATAAACTCACCGCTCGGCAGGTAGCAAAAATGATGGGACATACGGCTTGCTTCCTCCCAAAGCCCGTAACGGGAATCAATGGATCAGGCATGCATACCAATATAAGTGTGAACCAAAAAGGAAAAAATATCTTTTATGATGCCAAGTCCAAGGATCACATCTCTGAATTTGCGAAAAAATTTATCACAGGAGTTCTTCTTTATGCCCCAGAACTTTGTCTCACGATTTGTCCAAGTGTTAATTCTTACAGAAGACTTGATCCGAATTTCGAAGCCCCCAATGAGATGAAATACTCTGCCTGTGATCGCGGTTCTATGATTCGTATCCCGCTAGGAAATGAAAAATCTGCTCGTATTGAAGTTCGGTCAGTCTCTCCCGATGCTCATCCGTATCTATCTCTCTTTAGCATTCTTCATGCAGGATTGAGCGGGTCATTTGCCTCGGAAAAAGAATATAAAGCCATGGAAAAAATGGTTGCCAGTCGAGTTATCAAAAAACTCTGGCCCACTATTTATGATGCACTTAGTGCTTTTGAAAAATCGAGCTTTATGAAACGTATTCTTGGCGAGAGGGAACACGGAAAATACTTCGCTCTCAAACAAGAAATCTCACACCGCAGTCCACGAGAACTCGGTAAAAAAATTAAACGCGGAGAAGTTATCCACCACCACGAAATTACAAACCAGATCCTCTGGCATGATTTCTAAAGTAAAAATAGGGGGAGAACCTATTTGCAATAACGAATCATCATCAGCAAACATAATACATGCGTATCGTGTTCTCCCCCTTGAACCTGGTCTGTTCTTTACTACCGTATTGTATTCGAGAGCACTGTCTCATTATTAATACACCTAAAGCAAAGTAAAGAACGGACCATTTTTTAATCCGAATTTCATTATTTGTCAATACTTTTTTAAAGGTAATTATTCCTGAGTCGCAAGTGAGTAGTTATTTCTGTTTTTTTTGTCATACCGGTTCCCAACCAAGGCGGAATACCGGTATCTGCATTTGATAACAAGATTCCGACATTTCGATCTGAATGATAAGAGAAATGAACTTGTGGTCAGGGGAGCGTTCTCTTTTTAAAATTAGTAGGAGCATTACACTCAACACTTCTACATTTTTTGTATTTCACCATAAAATCCGTACAATCGCCACTGATGAAAGCCTTTTTCTGGTTTTGCCTTGTGCTTTTGATACCAGGGTTACTCCTTCGCCTTCCCATTGGAGGTGCGGGGATATTGGCAACAGACATTATTTTGCCGATTTTTTCGATAACATGGATTTTTCAAAAAATCGTTGTGGATCGAGGATTTCCCAAGGCTTCATTTATAAAATCAGGAGGAATGTTTCTTCTTTTTGCAACGATAACACTGCTGTGGGGAAGTAGCGATCTTCCGATAAAAGAAATATTCTTATCCAGTGCCTATCTCTTGAGATTCGCGTCATTTCTCGTTTTTGGGTGGGCAGCATCAGATTTATTTTCACTCTTCTCCAAAAACGGGGCCCAAGAGAGGTTTTGGAAAAACTTTTTTATTATTGCAAGCACCGTTGTCTTTTTGGGGTTTATACAATTTTTCTTAATCCCCGATATCTCCACCTGGTCTACCGAAGGCGGACTTGATCCCCATACGGGTAGGCTTTTGGGGACATGGCTTGACCCAAATTTTATGGCAGGATTTATTGGGTTTGTTTTGCCTCTTTTGGTGGGACATTGGTATGCGAACCCCCAAAGGAAAAACAAAATTATTCTCGGAATTTTGATTCTCCTTTTTTTGACAGCACTTTTTCTGACTTTTTCTCGAAGTGGATACGTAGCGGCTGTCGTGGGACTACTTGTGTTTTTTCTCTGGCGTGATCCAAAAATCATCTTGGTGGGAGCCATCATCTCTCTCCTCGGCATTGCCTCAAGCGAGAGAGCTCAAACTCGTCTCGAACAGCTCGCGGGAACGGTTTCGGCTATCGTTCTCCAAGATACTGATGAAATTGATCCGACAGCCTCTTTGCGAATGCAGAGTTGGGAACGCAGCTTTGATTTATGGAAGAAATACCCTCTTATGGGCATCGGTTATAATACCTATAGATATCGCGCAAGTGAGGAGGGAATTGTAGATGAAAATTATTTTTCTTCAGGAGGATCCGATTCTACTCATCTCACTATTTTGGTGACCACGGGCATTTTCGGATTTTTACTTTTTCTCTATTTTTACAGTGTTCTTTTCTGGAAAAGTTTCAAACAGTATCGGTATCAAAAAAATGAAATTTTCCTTGGATTTTGTGCAGGACTCACGGCTCTCTTTATTCATGGAATATTCGTCAACTCACTCCTATTTCCTTTCATTTTCCTCCCCGTAATGGCTGTGGCAGGCATACTAGACCATAAAGCATGAAAAAAGGATTCCTCTGGGCATTTATATTTTTAGTAGGAGGAGGTCTCCTAATGATTTCTATTCAAAAAGAAGAAATAACCAATGAGCTTAAAGCAAGTATTTTTGATATTGGAACAAAAATTCAAGAAGCACAATTTGATGTACAAAAATGGAAAGAAATAAGTCATGAGGCCGAAGCCCTTCCATCTGTTTATCCTGTTTCCCGAATCAAGAATGCACTTTTAGAAGTGAACACTATTGCGGACGAATTAAACACTATACAGCAAATCAGCGAACATTTGCTCGATGAGAAATTAAAAACAGAAACTTTTTTCGAACTATTTTCTTCTCTCGAGAGAATAGATGCATCTCTAGAAACCATAGAAGAAAACACCAACTCCATTCCCGATTTTCTTCTCCCTCAAAACATTATTGATCAACGAGAGTATTTCTTGCGTTCGCTCAAAGTCGTGAGACTGTGGCTTGAAGATGTGCAGAAATTTGAACGCATCTTTCAAACCCTGAGCAAAGACCAAGCGCGAATTCTTATTCTGCTCCAAAATCAAAACGAACCTCGCCCCACGGGAGGATTTGTTGGAAGTATGATTCTCGTTGATTTCACACCAGAAGAAATCCAGTGGAAGTTCTCGGATGTGTATGCTCTTGATCGGGAAATTCCGTTAGAAGCGCAAATTCCAGCACCTCAATTTTTTCACGACCTATCTCAAACAATTTCTTTGCGTGATGCAAATTTTTGGCTTGATTTCAAGGAAAGTAGCAATCATTACCGATCATTTTTCGAGAGCATTGATGAAAAAGTTCCAAATACGGTTCTCGCGATAAATATGAATGTGATTCGAGAGATATTACATCTCACAGGCCCCATAACTCTGCAGAAATGGAATGTAAAACTCGATGAATATAATTTCGACTTAGTGCTTCAATTTCTTGTGGAAGCCAAAGTAAGTGGTCGATTTGATACCAAACAACCTGTAATGATTTTTGCGGAAGAACTTGGTTCCTCAAAAAATTTCCAAAATGTTCATGCCTCCGAACTTTTGAATTTGGATTGGCAGAAATTCATCACCGAAAAAAACATTCTCGCGCATTCTCAAAATTCCAATCTACAAAAGCTTTTTGAAAAATGGGGTATTGATGGTCAATTGAGACAAAAAAATGAAGCAGATAATTTTGTTGCTTTGGATTTTATTTCGGTAGGAGCCAATAAATCTGAAAAATTTGTATGGACAAAACTCTGGCATGACAGTGAAGTTTATGCTGATGGAACGGTAAAAAACTCATTAGATATCACACGAACACATGCTCTCGCCTCTGGAGAAATTTCTCGCCTTCTAGGAGAGAATACTTGGTCGCAAAATCTCAAGGATCTTCTCACCGAGGAAATCCTCTGGAAGCTCGGAGCTGGACAAAATCGAACCATTCTTCGAGCATATATCCCAAAAGAAAGCAAAATCCTTGATTACCAAAATCCTTCAGGAGAACTGGGAGGCGATATCAGTCCAGATAAAAATTTTCGAATTTTGGAAATTCCACTTTTCGTAGGACCGGGAGAAACAATTCATGCTCGAGTAGAATATGAAACCAAAATCCATCGAGGCAGTGTTGGATGGAGACCATATTTCCTACAATTATCTGGAACTCCGGGGAGAGACAAAACCTCTTTTTTATCTACTATTTCAACTGATGTCAAAGGAAAATTCCGTGCCGAAACTCAAAATATTGGACGTCCTCAAAATCTCATTGACAGTGATTTCCGAGCTGTGGTAGAGTTTCAACAAGAAAAATAAAAAGTTACCATGAAAAAAATAAGTTTCGTTTTCGGTGTTTTATTGACGTCTGAGATTCTTTTTGGGTGTGGAGCAGCCCCACAAAGAGCCAGTGATAATACCCAGAAAACTCCTCCCGTACAACAAGGAGAAGTTGTGGACAAAGCCATTCTCCCTCCGACAACAAAATCTGATGAAATAAAAGAGAAAACAACTAAGGAAACTGAAAAAACATCCCTTTTAGATTCCCTCAAAAATGCACTAAGTTCTGATAAAACAGTAGAAGAAAAAGAAGATTCTCCCGATATAACACCAGCACCACAGGATATTCCTACTGAAGAGGAGGCTATCTCTTACGACGACGGAGAAACCTGCCGCAATGAAGGAGGTAGTTGGATCCGAGGACAAAATGCAGAGCGAAGTTATCTCTGCCTCAAGCCTTATCCAGATGCAGGAAAATCCTGTGAAAATAGCGAAGATTGTTATGGAAAATGTCTAGGCAGGATGAATCCTGATACGAAGGAATATGAAGGATACTGCCAAAAAAATAATAATCCTTACGGTTGTTTCGTTGAAATGAAGAAAGGAAAGGCTCAAGACGAAGCGTGTGTGAATTAAAAAATATTTTCCATTTCCCATTGTCCATTGCCGATTTTCAATCGTTGGTTTGGGAAATTTGGATATTAAAAATTGGAAATAAGCAATTGCAAATTGTAAATTTAAAATTTACTGTGCCTCTCCCTCAAGTACATACCCTTTTCGTCCAGTGATACAAACATTTACTTCTCGCCCAATAAAGTTTCGTCCTGATTCGAAATATACTTCAAAAAACTCACGGCTCCTTCCTCCATTAAGTTGAAGTCCATTTTTTTGGGGAAGAGATGTCTCAACCAATATTTGTACATCTTTATTGAGAAATAAGTCTCGATGAGCAAATGCTGTTTTTTTCACAACATCATCGAGTCGATGAAAACGCCCTCGTTTCTCATCGAGCGATATAAAATCTTTTTGCATCCGGCTTGCCGGAGTATTGCGACGAGGAGAAAAAATAGCCGTGTAGGAAAAATCAAACTCTATTCGTTTGGCGAAATCCAAAAGTTCCTGAAAATCACTCTCCGTTTCGCCTGGAAATCCAACAATTATATCCGTAGCAAGAATCGCATCAGGGATAGCTTTTCTGATTTTGTAAACAATGCTTTCATATTTCTCTACGGTATAGTTCCTATTCATGGCACGCAGAACTCGATTTGCCCCGTGCTGCACAGGTAGATGAATATAGGGACAAGATGTTTTCATTTTTGCCAGCACATCGATAACATCGTCGGTAAAATCCTGCGGATGCGCAGAAGTAAATCTCAAACGAGAAAGTCCTTTGGTATGAAGGGTATCTATTTTTCGTAAAAGTTCTGAAAAACATTTTTTACCATTATCCGTATAAGAATTCACATTCTGTCCCAAAAGAGTAATTTCAAGCGCCCCGTTAACAACATGGCGCTCACACTCAGAAAAAATATCTTCCATCGGGCGGGAACTTTCTCTTCCTCGTGTATACGGAACAATGCAGTAAGTGCAGAACTTATCACATCCCTGCATAATGGGGACAAAAACTTGGGTCTTGTTCTCTACCTTGGGGACGACATTGAAGTAATTTGCTTCAGAGTCAATCCCGGGATCCAAACACCCCGATCCCGGGATTTGGAGATGTTGGAAATACGACGAAAAATCATGTGTTGGGAATCGTGATTCCAAAAGTTTCGGAAGCCGAGCGACATCTTCAATGCGGAAAACAACGTCCACTGGGTCATAACGAAGCAATTCATCTTGAGAACTCGATCGATCTCCCGTCTGACGCACCATACAACCCGTGACCGCCACAATTGTCTCAGGGCAGTTTTTTTTTGTACTGACTATGAATCCATAAGCTTTGTCTTCCGATCTTTGGCGCACCGAGCAAGTATTGACAATTTGTAGGTCCGGAGCTTGATCTTGGTGTGCTTTCACAAATCCACATTGTTCTAATACTGCTGCCACTCTTTCAGAATCCGAGTAGTTCATCTGACAACCAAAAGTCTTAATTGAATAGGTCTGCATGCGGGTCGCATACTGCTGAATTTCAAAAAAAAATCAAACCCGCATTCAGGATTCGAACTCAAAGCTCCCCCAAGTTCGAATCCAATGTAAATAATTCTCCAAACTTCCTTGACCTACATTTAAAAGGATGTTAAATTTTACCTAAAAGATTTTTTGACTTTCTGTCAAAGCCCTTTTAATGGGGGCATTTGCACGGAGGCAAAAATATGATCTTTTACATGACGGCTTCTTTTTTAGGAAAATATTTTAGAGAGGATGTTTGAGTGTTTCAGTTTCGGCTGAAATATTTCCACATCTTCTCTAAAACTTATTAAGTATCCCCCCATAAGGACGAGAGAAGGAGAGAGAAAAACTAATTAAATATATTTATTTTTTTGGCTATCCCCTCGCCTTAGGAAAGCGAGCATTTTTTCACCATAAACAATTGGAGGCGTATGTATTATAGCTCAATGAACGATGACGAAAACTACCTTTAGGCCCCCCACTTGGTTTTGAAAAGTGGTGAGGGCGACTAGAGCGTAGATATTTCACCCATCTCCTCCTTCCATTTTTTGTAGGAAGGAGAGTTCAGTTTCAACCCGTCTCAAGGTTTTCGAGTGAGCGAGACGGTTGCTGTAAATACCTATTTTCATGTTCTATAATTAATTCAATGCATTCCAAGGTAGGAATGCAAAAAAAACATTTCAAATAAAAAGGAAAAAATCATGAAAAAGTTAAAATCATTATTTTTGATCGCGGCAATGTTAGCCATTGGATTTACCTTTACACTTACAGCAGTTGCAAACGAAGATATCTTTGAAAACGGAAGCGGAACGCAGATGGCAGTAAACCTGGATAATGACACCGGACAACTCAATTTGACGGCAGATCAGAATAGCTCAAATTTAACCGGAATAGTTGAAGCAAATCAGGCGGATGGTACAAACAATGAAAGCATGGCAGCAGTCGTTCAAAGGTTGAATAACGATGCAGCTACAAATTCTATGGCTTATAACATTGGTGCAACAGGTGCTCTTAAGACGGCGGTAATTCAGAATAAAGGTCAAACAGAAGATGTAAACATGGCAGCAATCGTTCAAGATAATAACGATGCAGCTAACTATATGACAGACGCAACAACGGCTTTTAACTTTGATGAAGGTACAAAATCAGCGAATAATTCTTTTAACGCGGTTTACATCAATAGCTCAGGTAATAACGAAGCAAACATAGTTTCTGCAAATTTGACTACTTCATTGGTATGTTAATTAACCAGGTTGTATAGGATTGGAATACTTATAAATTCCCTCTCCCCGCTCAAAAAGCGGGGAGAGTATATATAAAAAAGAAGCCGTCTTTTTCCATTTCCCCAAATTGAGAGATTCGGAGAGTTTTTGGTATTAGTCGATCCCGGGTTCAAAGAAGCCCC
>JAIPGI010000012.1 GCA_021736215.1 Candidatus Altimarinota bacterium | reverse complement strand
ATAAAGTCCTGTCTCGTCATCTTTTTCCTTGCCCGTGAACTTGTAGTCATTGTCCTCCCCCGATACCAAATCATCAATCCTCACATCTCCAAATGGATAATAATCCTGTAACTGTGCCAAATTCCCTAGAGAGTCGGTGTCCACACTCATTCCCGTCAGGTGATCCTCATGATGATACTTCTGATTTGAGTCAGTATCTGTCATAACTTTGAGATCTCCCACATAAAAAAATCTCTTGTCCGTCGTCCCCTCTTTATTGAAGTATTTGTTAACGTAATATGTCTTTTTGGGTAATCCTGCTCCTTCTACTGTTTCCTTGATCGTTCTCTTCCCTTTGTGATCGTAGTACCACCCTAGCTCCGACACTAAGAAGACCTATTGTAGTCCAAGTGACAAATTCATTAAAAAAGTTTTAAAAACACATTGGACAGGGTATCGCTACTTGCTGTTTTGTTTGACATATCTGACAAGATAAACGAAGGCTTTCTTTTACTTCCTGATTGGTTTCTTTGAGAATCGATACCGCTGTACGAAGATATTGAGTAAATATATCCGCATGCTTTCCTGACTGCACTAATTGTCCTTCCCGAAATATATATTTATTGGGACTTTCTGAATCTTCAACCCATTTATACGTTCCAATTTCTTCAGTTTCTTGGATTGTTCCAGGTTTTCCCAAATCTTCATCAAGGATAAATTTCCCATCAATAAGACGATGATAATCATCCATCCATTCTCGATGAAGATTCTCAAACGCTTGGGCAGTTTCTGGCCTCATTTGCACCTTTTGGACAGTCCATGCAGAGTCTTCTGTCCAAAGCTCTTCCCAAAAATCTTTGAGAGAAAACGCTTGAAGATTCTGGGTATAATCTGGTGTAATTCCTCCCACGAGAGAGGAAAATAAGACACCAATACTTAAAAATAACTCTTTCATTTTTGTGGTTTGGGAATGAAGTCTCTTTTAAATATCTGATGAATTTCCTTGGCTGAAGTTAGATATGATTTCAAGTCTTTGTTCCAGTTAAGAATTCTAGGTAATATATCTTCAAAATGACTTTTTTCTGCTAAAAAATCTGCTTTCTCTCGAATTGTTTGGAGATCACTTAAAAAATCTGCTTTGCGCGAATCCTGACAACGAATAAAAAGTCCCACACGATTGAATTGTTGGAGATATGGATCTTCTTTTGTCCCATCAGAACCATTTTCTTTTTTCCGTTCCTGACGAGCATCTGTTTCGATACAATTGGACTCCAGTAATTGCTCAATAGCAATATTTAATCCAGAAGCAATGCCTTCTTCTTGAGCTTTTTCGGAAAGAGTTTGCGTCTTATCAGGGGGTGCTAAAGCATGTGTGAATCCTCCAGCACCACTCGTATCTTGAGATGTCCCAGAATGGGCTGAAAATTCAAACATCCCCTTCGTTGAAACACCTCCCACCAATGAATAAGAAAGAAGCTTTGTAAGTGGTTTTAGAACAATTCCAGCAATGGTTCCTGTTAAGGAGTTGGTATGGTTTGAATATTCTTTCTTTTCAAATCCTCCTTTTTCTTGGAGCGCCTCCATTCGTTGATCCTGCCAATCTTCAGTCTCCATTGAAAGGGCTCCTTCGCCATTATAAACGAGGAATTGAGGTTCTTTTGTTTTTTGGGAATCGTATTTCTCACCAAAAATGAGTTGATCCAGTATTCTTAAATCTTTGATGATATCAAATGGGGAATCTGCATTGGAATCATTTTCAAAAATACTTCTGAGTCCATTCGCACGAGCAAGATCATTTTGAAATTGCAGGAGCTGCTGTTCATATTGATAAAATCCTCTGAGAATTTGTGAAATAAAAACCTGTTCTTCAGAACTTGTTGGATCCGCTCCGTCCTTATGGATATCAATAACCCCAAGGCTAGAGAGTATCTCTATTTCTTGTTGGGTATATGTATCATCACTTGCTCGAGATCTTTTTCGGAGGTTATGTTGTCCGACTCGATCAAGAATTTCGGATTCATATTTACTTTGAGATTCCACGTGAACATCGCTTTCTTCGTTCGCATCTTGATAGATACGCATGTATACATCATCAAATCCTCCAAAAGATGAAAAATCTCCCAACTTTTGGGGGTACTGCTCCATAGCTCCATAAGTTATTCCCAATGGAAAGAATAAAATTGCTACCATCCAGAGGTATTTGTTTTTCATGGGGTGGCAGCGTTAATAAATTTTTCTGGATAGAGATCAAATACCGTTCTGAGTTTTCCCCAGAGAGACTTATTTTCTTTAAATCTGTTTTCCATGGCCTTGAGCCAAGCATGAAATCGGTAGTTTTGCTCGTATTTTTGATAGAGATTTATAGTTTCCAGAAGTCCTTTCCGGGCTTTTTCTGATTCATATTTATAGTGATTTTTTTGTTGAGTAAATAATCTATCCCAATCTTGAGGAGTGAGAATTTGTTTTTCATACTCATTACGGAATGATGCATCGTCGTTCGTCTTTCCCCAAAGATATTTTTGATATCCACACCACTCAGTGAGAACTACTTCCCCAACCCGACAAGCGGAATAGGGTTCCCGAACTGTTTTGTATTCGTTCGCATCGCCTTCTGAAGAAGAAGGGATACATCGAGTAATAAGACCATTCGCTTCCTGAAGACGTCGAATTTCACTCGCTTTTTTGGTACATTGCACTCCTGTATTAGCAAATTCTGGTGCTTTTACTAATCCTTCCGTTCCCTTTCCCGATGTTTCTTGTCCTACTTCTTTGAAAATTCGTTTAGAACTTTCTGCGAAAGCATCATCGAATAAACAGTTTATGGTCTTATGGTACTCTGCGCTTACCTCTTCAAAAGGACTATCCAACGCATACGAAAGGGTCGAATGGCAAAGATCTTTAACAACATTAGGAAATTCTTCACGAAATTTTGTATCGAGTTCCGCAAAACCCACACTCGGAAAGAGGAGTGCTATAAAAAAATATATTTTTATTTGTATCGTTTTCACGAGAATATTGTAACAGACCCTCCCCCTTTGGAAAAGGGAGAATCAAAAAGGAATTTTTCCTTTTAAAACACCTTTATAAACTTTTAAAGTTTCTTCTGCGGCTCTGTCCCACGAAAAATGTTGCACTCTCTCAAATCCTTTCTGAACAAGAGTTTCTCTCAGTTTTTCCTGAGTCAATACTCTAATTATGGCATGAGACATATCTGAAACATCATGCGGATCAAAATATTCTACAGCTTCTCCACAGATTTCTGGAATAGATGAAATTTTAGAAGCCACTACGGGAGTCCCCGCTTGCATAGATTCCAATGGAGGCAATCCGAATCCCTCATAAAGACTTGGGAAAACGAAAACCGTTGCCGCAGCATAAAGTCGTACGAGGTCTGATTTTGTTACAAGGCCTATAAATTTTACTGATTCCTCGAGGCAAAGTTTTTTTACCGTTTGTTCAACTTCTGGATAATAATGATCTTTTTTCCCCGTGATAACCAGTTTCAAATCCTTAAGATGTTTGGGACCGCTTAATTTTTGAGAATCTTTCAAAATGAGACCAAACGCCTCAATAAGCCGAGGAAGGTTTTTGTGCTCTCTCCAATTCCCTGTATAGAGCAGAAATTCCTTTCCCAAATTAAATTTTTGACGAATAGATTCTTTTTCGATTTCTGGAAAATCCGTAAATTCTTCTCCAATACCATTCCAAATAGTTACTATTTTCTTTTTTGGGGTTTGGAAAAGTTTGAGAACATCTTGATTAGTATTATCGGAAACCGTAATAATTTTTTCAGCTCCATCTATAGCATGGTGGATAACCCGATTGTAGGCGAGCTTCCGCCACCAAGAGTTCATTTTTTTCCCAGGGTAAAAAGAAATCGTCGTATCATGAATTGTGGTTATAAATTTCCCTTTATACAAAAGCGGCGCATTAAAATGCGTAAAATGAATAAGATCACATTTCTCCTTCTCTAGGATTCTCCAAAATTTCCATTGTTCAGCAAAACTATAATGAGAGGCATTTACGAGTACCTTTCGAACATGAGAAGGAAAATGAAATTTAGAATACTCGGGCTCATTCATAAACATCACCCACTCAATTGGCAATTGACAATTGGCAATGTGTGATACAAAGAACCGTTTCGTTAATTCGAAATTATACCGACCAATACCAGTAAAAGAATCCGAAAACATCCGTGCATCTATTCCGATTTTCATGTAATCGAAATATAACATAACTTTGTCATTCTGGCTTGTCCAGAATCCTGAAAAAATAGGAAATAATATACCAAAACTCTCAATAAGATAATTCACTCCTGCCTCAAAAGGCAGGTCGTTCAACATGGAAAACATCTAAACCCACAAGATTCTCGTCAAGCGAGAATGACCATGACGACAATATGGGGCGGACGATGGGGATCGAACCCACGGCCAATGGGACCACAACCCATTGCTCTACCACTGAGCTACATCCGCCGTATTATAAAGACAACGGACGGAATGTAATCATTTCAAGAAAAAAATCAAACCCCTCTCCTTAGGAAAGCTGACTGAGTCCATGCTCTCGAACAAAGTTTTGAACTTTTTCTGAATAAGGCTTCTGCAATACAAAAGTCTTATCATCACTACAAAAAAATGCTCCCAAAAGAAGACTGTGGAACCTCATTCCTACAACAAATTCTGCTTTCTGAAAAAGATTTATAAGTTCTGTTTTATTTTTTGGAAATAGAGCCGAATGTTGCATTTCTTGAGGCACAAAATGCATGTCAGAAGGATCAAATCCGATAAATATCTTTTCTCGCACAGGAAATCTATTTTTCAAATCCCAATATTTCCACGGTTGTTTTGCGTTCACGAGAACAAGTTTGTCTTTTTCTTTTTGAGGCTGAAAATGCTGAGTAACATACTTTTGTACACGATCCCCAACATTCTTCACTTCTCTTCTACAATAGTATTGAACGGCCTGTCGAGACATTTCATCACGGACACTTACTTCATCAGCGCGAGATAATACGAAGCTTGTCAGTTTTCTATTTATCCAATTCAGTTTGCTGTCCACCCCCTGATGCTCAAAGATTACCTTAGTATGTGGAAAAAGATGCTTCATCCATAAAAATACGAGGAACCAGAGAAAACATGCCCGAAACGTAATTGCAAAAAGCCCTCCTCCAGGGAAAACGACTTGAACAATTTTTGTGTTCAACCAAAGTATTCGACTCTGATATTTCGCAGAAAAAAGAAATCTCAAAAAACTCCGAATACCCGTTGGCACAAAAGGAACCGTTTCAAATTCCTTTTCGGTAAAGGTTTGTGAATATTCCCCATCAACCGTCATTACCACCGAGTCAGGATAGTCCTCCAGCGCAGAAGCAAGAATAAGTTCGTCCCCGATGTTTCGAGCACCGAAATTGCCGACAAGAAGGGTTTTCATACACCCAAATCATGGCACAAAATGCATAAAGTAGCAATCCTCGTAAAGGGATTGACTCATTAATTCACAACCTTGCTATAACATTTTTCACAGAGAACTTTTTCCGATTTTTCTAGAGCAAAGGTTGTTTGTAAAAGAGTGCCACATTCGTCACATTTCCGTTCAAATAATTTTTGTGGATTGCGAATTTTTATCCTATCTGCATGTCGACAATCAAAGCATTTATGAGGGATAGGAAGTCTCATCTTTTGATAAAATTTTAATTCTTGTGGTTGAATTTTGTAATTTTTCTGACAAGTTTCACAGGCGAGAATTTCGTTACAGACCGCGTCTGTAACATCGTCAATAGAATCTGGAATGCAAGGAAGCGTTGCAGAACGGTAGTCTTTTTTCTCTTTTTCTTTCCATGAAAGACCACGAGCAAGCACCTCTTCTTTCGATAGAGGATGATAGCCCATAGCATTGGACTCGTTATAGCCAAAAGGAGACATCTCTATCGGGAAGAACTCTCCCCATTCTCCAGTCACTTTCATGTGTTCAATTATTTTTTCTCGTAGGGCGAAGTATTCCTCTTTTGAGTACTGCTTATTGAGAATGCAATAATTTTTTCTCTGTAGAGAAATACATCCGAATAAATCCCCACTTCCTCGGCAATTATCAGAACAAGCAATGTTTTTACAATTCCAACACCACGAAGAAAATGCCACCATATAAGAACTATCAGGGGTAATGCAATCACAGCACCACTGAGGAGCGCCCGTTTGGATGATGTCATAGCAATGCTTTGGGGCTTCTATACGATCTACAAATTTACTGTCTTCTCCGTTGATGGTGTTGAATCCAAGTGTGTTTTTGCAATTATATAAATGATCTCCTTGGCATTCTGTGGTGTTAAAAAATTGGGCAAAACGATGCGGGAATTTTTTCACAAACTTCACAAAATTCTCTCGCATGCCACTGAGATTTGAATATTTATGAAGTTGCAACGCTTCAATTTTTTTCTGATATTCTTCTTGAGTGCATTTCTCGTTCAAAAAATAATACTGTTTCTGTCGCAAATTCACACATCCGAAACAATGAGAACACCCTATACAATCCTTCAAAAACCAAGAGTCATGACAATTTTGGCAATCTTGTAAAAAAGCACATCTATAAATACGCACACAGTCAATACATTCATAACACAACTCACTTTCTATATTCACCGACCGACAATCCATAATGTCTTGACTGCGATTGCAATCGAGTGAGTAGAATGAATCTTTAATGAACCAACTTCCAATCACCAGATAGCAATTCTTGCCATTTGAAAAATCCTGACAGTACTCGCAATTTTCACTTTTTGTTCCATTGTCATTGATAATCGCAATCTGAGGAACCTGATCATAGAGTTCTCGAAATTGTGGAAAAAATGGACGCGAAAAATCAAAATCCTTGCCATACTTTAACCCATCCCACTTATCTCCAAACCAACAAGAATTACAATACACTGGGAATTTTGCCTTCTCGTGATGAATAGAAATGATGTTTTTCTGACAAAGATCACATTTCCGACTATAGAGACTCTGTTCATTGCGCCAAGCAAGCCTCCTACGCTCCCTCTCTGCGGGACAGAGCGTGGGGGCAGAAATTCCCATTTTTTCATAAAATTCGAGATCTTCGGGAGTGATTTCAAATTCGATTCCAGATACGGCACATATTTTTTTCATTTTCTTTTCTGTCATCCTGAATTCATTTCAGGATCTCTGAGTAAAATTGTAGAGGGCGAATGGAGATGCTGGAACAGGTTCAGCATGACAATACAGAATAATATCTTTTTCATTAATTCTTTCCTCTTATATAGAAACGATAGTAACCAATCAAGTTGCTCACGAAAAATGATCCCTCCAAAAGAACTGCCATCGGACTAAAAATAATAGCATTATAAACGATTACCAAGATTGTTCCTCCCATCATCAGGATTCGTAAATATTTATCTTCTTTTTGAAAAGCACCAATGGTTATCAACATCAAAGCAATTAGAATAAGGAACGAAAGAGATGAAGCATAGGTATATACAAAGCCTAGAAGCGTTACCCCAAGAATAGAAAACATCCAAACTTTTCTCGTGGAGAAATAAGAAGTAACAAAACGAAGAATTGAAATACTCACGAGTAATCCCGCAGTATTTCTCCCCAATAAAAAATAATGAGCCGAAATGAGGGCCGCCGAAACGCAGAGAAAGAGGAGAATCTTTTTCCGATCTTTGAATTGGAATGACACAAAATCCGTGAGAAAAGCGATTCCAACGAGAATTTGTGAGGCGAGAAAAGCACTCATCATTTCCTCTCATTCTTCACAAAAAAAATATTTTGTAAATGCACCCCTTGGTATTCGATCTCCAATCCCGGGTTCTTTGTATTCTTGAACCCGGGATTTAACACCGAAATTTCCCGTACAAAATACTAGATATTCCCTACCAAATACTCGCTCTCTCTAATATCTCTAATACAAGTACTTTTCCTTATTCTGCACATGTCCGTCTAAATCCCGTGCATAGTGAACTTGTCCCGTCATATCGTGAAGATAGTAGTAGTATTCAGTGTTTTGAGGAAAAAGAGCGGCCTTAAATGCCGGTAAACTAGGATTAGAAATGGCGGTTGGTGGCAATCCGTAATTACGACGAGTATTGTAAGGAGAATCTTTTTCAAAATCTTCTGTATAGAGTGGTCGTTTCCAATCGTTGAGTTCATATCGTGTCGTCGCATCCACCCCTAGTTGCATTCCCTCACGAATACGTTTCCACAGGATGCCAGAAACCACTGGCATTTCTTCTTCAGTAATGGTTTCTCGTTCAATCATGGAAGCCATAATGACAAGCTGGTTGAGTGTTTTTCCAGACTCCGCTATATCGTTTTGCAGGGGAGCGATCTGAACTTGAAATGTATTATAGAGACGCGAAATAAACGATCGCACTGAAAATGTCTTTGGATTCACGAAATAAGTAGAAGGATACATATATCCCTCCAAGGAAGGTACTGAAAAAGAGAATTCACAAAAATTGGCACATTTTGTAAATTCGCCTTCCTGGATAAGGCTTCTTTTAGCTAATAAATCATCTATTTGTGCGATAGTATATCCTTCGGGAATAGTGATTTTTATTTCTTCTCCTTTTCCGTGCTGAAGAACATCTGCAATCTCTGCAAAGGTTAGATTTCTTTGTATGACAAATTCTCCCGCTTGAAACTCTGAAGCCAATCCGTTCCAGCGAGCAAATAATGTAAAGACCCAAGCGTCTCGGATCAGGTCCTTATCAGAAAGAATTTCTGCAATTTCGCTCAGAGGAGCTCCTTTTGGAATTTCAATAGATACTCGCGAGGTTAAATCACTATTAGGACGATCCCACACCATCCCTATTCGAGCTGCAAAGTAGAGCCCAATAAAGAGAATCACAAGCAATATAAATTTTTTCATTTTATATTTCGGAAAAAATCCCCCTCAACCTGCCTGCCGGCAGGCAGGTCCCCGCCTTTGCACAAAGGGGGAGGTTTAAGCAAATTTTTTTATTATTCATTACTCATTATTCATTAATCATTGTTTACTGTCCCATTCCTGGAAATCCGCCCATAACTGCTTTCATTTTTTCGGCTGCCACCATTTGAGCTTTCTTCATAGCCCGATTTAGAGCTTCTATAAGAGCCTTCGAAAGCTTATTTTTATCTGATAAAAGAGAATCGTTCAAAAACTCAATACTGACGACCTGTTGTTCGCCATTGACGGTTACCTTTATACCCTCGTGTTCTGCAAAAATATGAGTTTTTGCCAATTCTGCTTTGATTCGTTTTGCCTCCTTCTGAAGTTTATACATGTCACCGACCTGCCCAAAAAGTCCCATAAGAATAAGAATTATGTGTAAAAATTATAGGGACAAATAAAAAATGGTCAAAAATGTTTGAAAAGAAAAATATTTTGTGGTATAATACCTTGATTTTCATTTATTCATGAAAAAAACAGTCTCTGCTTTCGGCTCTGAAACACTCTTGCTCTCTCGAGAGATTTTCAAAAATCGAGTGACACAGATTATTACAAGTTCACTCCTTCTTTTCTTTACTATAGGGGTTCAGGTATATCTCTTTATTGTCTTCAATAACCTCATGAAGATTATGCTGCTCAAGAGTCTTGCTCTTAATTAATAAAAACAATGAAAAAGTTTTTCTTATCGTCTCCCGATACATTACTCCTCTCTCACGAGATATTTAAAAACAAAGCCACTCAAGTTGCGATTAGCGCATTACTTTTGGTGACCCTAGGAATTCAGGTATATCTCTTTGTAACTATCAATCAAATTCTTCAAACATTGATGCAAGCTTTGTAAAAAGTTATAGGTTATTTCTCTTGCTCAAAATACAATCCCCCCCTACAATAGAGGGGATTTTTTTAGGTACAATATGAGCAGTAATTACAGTGCAAAAGACATTCAAGTTCTAGAGGGTTTAGAACCCGTCCGAAAACGTCCCGGTATGTATATCGGTTCAACTGATGAGCGAGGACTTCATCACCTCGTATGGGAGGTTCTCGATAATGCCATCGACGAGTCTATGGCTGGATATTGTGATGCTATAACGGTTACCATTCATCGTGATGGATCGGTATCTGTTTTGGACAATGGACGAGGGATCCCTGTTGAAAAACATGAACAAACAGGCGTATCGGCAGTGGAAACCGTGCTTACGGTCCTTCATGCCGGAGGGAAGTTTGGAGGCGACGGATACAAGGTCTCTGGAGGACTCCATGGAGTTGGAGTATCTGTTGTCAATGCTTTGTCTATACGAACAGAAGTGACAGTAGAACGCGATGGCGGGAAATATTTTATTGCTTTCGAAGCAGGAGCTCCCGCTGAACCGCTTAAACAAGTGGGAGATTCTGGTAATCATGGGACATTGGTACAATTTTGGCCAGATCCGAAGATTTTTGAAACAACCATTTTTGATTTCAATTCCATCAAAAAACGAGTTCGTCAGCAAGCATACCTCACAAAAGGGGTTACTATTTCGCTCATTGACGAACGAGAAGGGTTGGAAGATGCTTGTCAATTTTATTTTGAAGGAGGGATTTCTTCTTTTGTACATCATCTCAATGAAGACAAAGAGAAAATTGGTCCAGTTCTTATGTTTGAAGGAGAATCTGATAATGTTGGTGTAGAGATTTCTCTTCAATACACACAGGAGTTTCGGGAAAACATTCTTACTTTTGCCAATAATATTCAAACAAGCGAAGGAGGTACCCATTTAACAGGTTTCTCTACCGCTTTAACACGAACACTCAATAAATATTCTCGAGAGAATGGTCTTTTGAAAGAAAAAGACCCAAACTTCACCAATGAGGATGTTAGAGAAGGATTGACTGCTATTATATCAGTGAAGGTAAGAGATCCTCAATTTGAAGGACAAACCAAATCAAAATTAGGAAACTCTAATGTTCGAACAGCTGTTGATCGTATTTTTTCCGACAAGTTTGATGAGTTTTTATTAGAAAATCCCACTGCAGCAAAATTGATGGCTGGAAAATGTGCGCTTGCCACAAGGGCTCGTTTAGCCGCTCGTGCTGCTCGTGATACGGTCATTCGAAAAGGAGCTCTGGAAGGATCCAATCTTCCTGGGAAACTCGCTGATTGTGCGAGCAAAGACCCCAATAAATCCGAACTATTCATCGTTGAGGGAGATTCTGCTGGAGGTTCCGCAAAGCAAGGACGAGATCGACATACCCAAGCCATTTTGCCCCTTCGAGGAAAAATTCTTAATACCGAAGAGGCTCGACTCGATAAGATGCTTGCGAATAATGAAATTAAAAGTCTCGTTGTCGCTATGGGAACGGCCATTGGGGAAACTTTTGATCTAGCGAAATTGCGATACAAAAAAGTCATTATTATGACTGATGCTGACGTAGACGGTGCGCATATCCGAACGTTATTATTGACGTTATTCTATCGACATTTCCCAACACTGGTCCTCAGTGGAAATGTCTTTATCGCTCAACCTCCGCTATATAAATTACAAAAAGGAAAAGAATCTTGGTACGCCATGAGTGATAATGAAAAAGAAGAAATAAGACTTAAATACGATGTGAAGGGAGAAAATATACAACGATATAAAGGTTTAGGAGAAATGAACCCAGAACAACTTTGGGACACGACGATGAACCCTGAAACACGGACATTGATGCAAGTACAAGTCAGTGACGCCGAAAGAGCTGATCACATATTCAAAGTCCTTATGGGAGACGAAGTCATTCCGCGAAGAAAATTCATTCAAACTCATGCCGCAGAAGTAAAAGATTTGGATGTGTAGTAAAAAAACTTCCTCTCCCCTAGCGGGAGAGGAATGAGGAGAGGGGGATATAAAAACACCCTCCCCTTTCATCCCCTCCCGTCAAGGGAGGGGAAAAATATCTTAGTCCACATCAAATACTTGTCGTAAAATCCAATCGATTATTCGATAGGTGGTTTTTTTTGTTCCCGAATAGTCTCTTTGGACGAATGAAATAAGTGTTTGTCCTGCGACCTCTCGGATACGTAGGTTTTCCTCATATATCCCACGGAGAGCCGGATCAAACTGAAATTTAATATTGTTTTCATCACAAAAAGAAATCAAGTTAATGGTGTGTTCGAAAGCATCACATTGAATAAGTGCTGTTATTTTTTGCTGATGACAGACGATCTCTAATTTATCGAGCTTCCCCAACAGAGGAACCATATCTTTTTTAGAATTTGAAATTTTGAATTTTGAATTTTTATAAAGTCCATAAGGATCAATGACCCCAACAACCCTATATGGGGCATAGGCATTTGTTTCGATAGATTGTATTAGTTTCTCCGCAACACGATTGGCCCCTACAATAAGTGTTCTATACACATCCTTTCCTCGTTTTTTTTGCAATGCCATGAGAGATCGGAATACAAGTTGTGAAAGAAATAAGAAGAGCGAACCAAAGAAAATTGAATAAATATTAATAAGTCGTGAGAAAAAAAGTTCACTTCTGAAAAAATAAGTAACTATCATGAGCCCAACTCCGATACTTCCTCCCAAAAGAGCAAGTAGGAAATCATATCCTACCCTTCCCCCTGATCGTGGAGGAATGCGGTAGTATTTGGAAAGGATAAGAAAACCAATCCAAAAAATAACGGAAAAAATACTCGCACAGGCAAAAGGTCGGAAAGGAAAGTCTGTAGACAATATCCATCCCACTCTCAGAAAATAGGATAAAAGGAATGCGCCATACACCCCGAGAAGGTCAACAAGTATTTGTACAATTCGAAGATAAATCCAACTTCTCGACATTTCGTCAATTATCAATGAACAGTAAACAATTATCAATTTAATTTTATTGAACAAAAAATGTGTTCAATATTACTCATTACTCATTACTCATTACTCATTACTCATTACTCATTACTCATTACTCATTACTCATTACTCATTATTAATTGATTACTGCCCTGGTGCAGAATTTTGAAGTTTTCCGTCTTTATCGATTCCAAAGTAAATAGGATTATTCCCCAAAACGGGATTCATAAAAGATCGAATAACCGCAAAAGAACTTGTAGTAATACTTCCAGTTGGACACATAAAGTCTAATCTTTCGGTATCTCCTGCTTCGTAAAAAGATTGAAGCGCCACCCGAGCGGTTTGAGTCCCATCAACAATAGGACCTGGGGTTCCCAATCCCTCAGAGCCACTCCGTTCTCCCCATACAGTAATAAAAAATTCATTATCATCTCCCACTATTTCACTCCCCTGCCCCATACCGAGAAGATAGCAATAACTATTTTGAGAGGGAGGTATTTTGTAGTCGTTTTTTTCAAAGAGTTTTCTTAATTTAAAAACATCATACATATATTTATCGTCGGTCCATTTCCCCGCTCCATCAATTTTAAGCATCAGTGTGATATTTTGAATAGTTGATTTTCGGGCAGCATCTCGAGCTTGCGAGAAATATCTTTTGAGTGTCGCCGTGGAAATAGCCGAAAGAATGCCGATAATCACAATGACTACGAGCATCTCTATTAAGGTAAAACCCAATTTTTTCTTCTGCATTATCTTTCCGTGATTGTACCTCAAGAATACTTTTTTAAAAAGCCCGAAAATTTTCGGGCTTTTTATTATTTAAACATCAAATCTCACCATTGTACTAGAGAGCGGGGGCATCAGCTCCTGGTTGGATTACTCCAGCACCATCAATATAAACATACCCTCCTGTTGGACCAGTTCCATTTGGTCCCATATCTATTGAACCAGCATTGAGAAATGCAGTCCACAGTGTATCAAAATCATTATCATCACATCCTAAATCTGCTTGGGCAATAGTCGCTGCCATAATATTCGTAATTGCCTGACTAGTCCCATCGACGATAACTCCTGGATCCGTTGGAAGCTCTGTACTCGTTTCTTCCCCCCATGTAGCTACTGCAAATTCATTATCATCACCCACTACATCCGTATTAGGAGCCATCATAATCACATAACAAATATTATTTTCCCCCTTTGGTGGTCGGTAGTCGTTTGCAGAGAAGAGAGCTTGGAGTTCCGTTGCATCATAAATATATTTTGCATCATCCCATCTATCTGCACCATCCACCTTAATCATGAGCGTAACGTTCGCAACCGAAGTATTTCGAGCCGCATCCCGAGCTTTTCCAAAGTATTGCTTAAAAGTTGCTGTAGAAATGGTCGCCAAAATACCAATAATCACAATCACCACGAGCAATTCAATAAGCGTAAAACCGAGTTTTTTCCTTTCCATGTTCATATATAGATTAAGAGAGTAGCGAAATTACGAATTAAAATTTCAAGTGGAATTTTATGCCCCGCATATTCAGAAATCAAATTTTTTGTTCAAAAATTTGTGGCAGAGAACCCACAAATATGTTTTTTTATACTTTCATACATCCAACGTCACCCCAGGGATTGGACGGAACCCATTGAGATATGTTTCTATACGTCCACGAACATCCAGATTAGTCGGAAACTGAAAATCAACTCCCGTAATACGCTGGAAAAGTTCAATGTATCGCTCCGAAGCTCTTTTTCTAAGATCCTCACTCAAATATTTTTTGGGATCTTCGTTTGGATTATTCACATCATAACCCTTTTGTACGATCATTCGACGCACAAACTCTTTATCAAGCATTTCTGGTTCTTCCCCTCGTTCGAAATGGTCTTCATAACTATTTGCTATCCAATAACGGGAAGAATCTGGAGTATGAACTTCATCGATAACCATGAGATTCCCCTCTTCATCAATTCCCATCTCATATTTCGTATCTACCAAAATAAGGTCATTTCGTGCTGCTATCTCTTGTCCGAGTTGAAACATTTTGAGCGCGTATTCTTCCACTTTGAAATACATATCTTTTGAAACAAGTCCTCGAGCAATAATTTCTTCACGAGAGATAGGCTCATCATGACCTTGGTCTGGTTTTGTCGTAGGAGTTATTAAGGGTATCGGAAATTTCTGGTTTTTTTTCATTCCTTCTGGCATTTCAATGCCACAAATTTGTCTGCCTAAATTTTGATAAGCATACCATGACGATGTTTTCGTCGTCCCCGTTAGGTAACCTCGGACAATTATTTCTATGGGAAGAGGTTTCGCATTTTTGACAATTGAAATATTGGGATCAGGAGATGATAAAAAATGATGCGGTACTACTCCCTGTAATTGTTGGAACCACCATATTGAAATTTGATTTAATACTTGTCCTTTAAAAGGGATTGTTCCCAAGACAAAATCAAACGCTGAAATTCTATCGGTTACAACCAACATCCTATTTCCATTTGGTAAAAGGAAACTCTCTCTCACTTTCCCTCTTGAATGTGGCAAGTTTTCAGGGAAAGAAATCTGGTCAACTGTGGTATTGAGAGCCGCTATGATTTTGTCTTGCATGAGTTTGAAAAATAAAACACGCAGATGTTAATTTAAATTTTTTCAATTTCAAATTTTTAATATTTAAAAATGTATTGATAATTGTTCATTTATCGCGTCGAAGTTTTTGACGAAGACGGATTGTTCATCGATAATTGATTCGATGAGATTTGATATTTTGACACTTTTTCCCGAAGCATTTGAGAGTTTTCTTAAAACTTCCATTATCGGAAAAGCTTTAAATAAAAAGAAAATAGAAGTGAATCTGTTCAACATTCGTGATTTTTCAACAGATAAACACAGAAAGGTTGATGATATTCCCTATGGAGGAGGAGCCGGTATGGTTCTTCTGTGCCAACCACTTTTTGAGGCGATTCGTTTTGTAAAAAAATTAAAAAGGGACAAAGCTCCTGTTGTTTTTCTTACCCCACAGGGGAAAACTCTCGACCAACTCCTCGTAGAAACGCTTGTGGGCGATACCAAGGGAAAGCGAATTATTCTTCTCTGTGGACATTATGAAGGAATTGATCAACGAGTTCGAGACTCCCTCGTAGATTTAGAAATTTCTATTGGTAATTTCGTTTTGACTGGAGGAGAGCTCCCTGCCCAAATACTTATTGATTCAATGGCAAGACTTGTCCCTGGAGTTTTGGGAAAAAAAGAAAGCCATGAAGAGGAAAGTTTTTCTCGCACCCTAGAAGGAATGCTTGAATATCCTCATTACACCCGCCCTGAAGAATACGAAGGTCTCCGAGTCCCCGAAGTCTTACTTTCGGGACATCATAAAAAAATAGAAGACTGGCGATATTCTCAATGTCGGAAATCCCTTCTTGAAAGGAAAAAATAGTTATTTAAAAAAATCATAGAGGATTTTTGTAGCGCAAAAGAAGAAATCTCTGTTACAATAGCGAAGACTTTATTGTTTTTACTATGGAAAACGCATACAAACAAAATTTCACCATCCCTTCTATTTTTTTTCGGTTTCTTGTTGGTTTCGGATCTGGATTTATTGGAACCGTTGTATTGGGACTCATGCTTTTTTTGAGTTGGAAAATTGTCGGAGAAACACTCTCTCCTAGCGATGTTATAAAAAATGAATTTGGTATAACCATAACAGACAACCAAACACATCCTCTTTTTTTGAGTATCGTAACCTTAGCTGTTTTTTTAGCTACTATGACAGCAAATATTTCTCATGTGTTCTTGAGTAGTATTATAGAGGAAAAATACACACGCCGATCAACGACATTGACTCAGGTTTTTTTCGGAAATCTTGTATTCTTGCT
This sequence comes from Candidatus Altimarinota bacterium, assembly GCA_021736215.1. GTDB lineage: Bacteria > Patescibacteriota > Gracilibacteria > UBA4473 > UBA4473 > JAIPGI01. Next base: position 22,590 of record JAIPGI010000012.1, on the reverse strand, counting down.
GCTCCTGCTCCCACTCTACCTTTTAGCGAGTCATAATTTTGGTCCAACGGGGATTGCTGTTATAGCTGTGCTCCATGCGACGCTGACAACATTGTTTTGTTTTTTGGTAACGGAGACCCTTCATCAATCAAAATATTTCATTGTCAATCTTTATGGAACTCTCTTTGGAGTTATTTTGTTTTCTTTTCTTGCAAATATTATCCTCAAAAATAATACAACAACGCTCACTCTTATGACCCTCCCTTTCTTGTTGGGATGTATCGCACTTGGAAGTCGATTTGCAGAAGTCCTTTATGCATGGATGTTTAAAACGTACGGTACGGATTTTTTGAATGTAGACACACAGTTTGGAAAAGATTATGGAAAAAGCGATGAAGAAGAAAAGAACGCTGATTTTGAAGTTTAGACAATAAGTGAAGTCAGTTACAAAAAAATCCCACGATAAAAAGTGGGATTTTTTTATATATGGAAGAAAAACAATGACTATTGAGCAGGAGTTTCTGTTGGAGGAGGTGTCATTTTGTTCTCGCAAGTAGGATTATTAAGTCCAACTTTTGCTTCTCCAGCGGTTAATACGATAGGCTGGCATTTTTGAGCCATATCAACCAATTGTATTACCGTTTCTGTCGCTCCTGATTTCTGTCCAGCGAGATATACCGCATTGATAACATTTACTCGAATACTATTTGCTATGTAAAGGATTGAAAAAATAATCCACAGGATAAGAACAATTTTGGACACAGTCCACTCTGAAACTTTAAACGGATTTTGCATTGTGGGAAAAATTAAAAAATAAGAAATCGAGTTGGATTGTAGAATGGGATATGCTTTTGGCAAGTATTTTTATTTGCCGAAAAATTTTTTTTATGTGATTTTTCTAAAATGTAAAGAAATTACAAAAAAAGTAAAAAAAGGTTTGCACTCGTTTTAAAAGTTGGTAAAATTCCGCCGAAGTGTTTCTATGACGCACTTTCTATTAACCCATTAGGAAACTATGAAAAAAGCATTTCTTCTCACCTTGGCTTTCGGAATCGGAATGAGTCTCATTAGCACTGCAGAAGCGTTTAAAGAAGATCCGAATGAATCTCCTTTTAGTTTTTCAAATAAGCGGTCTGTTCAACAAAAGTTAAATGATGCTATTTGGCTTCGTTATCGAAACATGAATTCGACTCTTGAAAGGGATGGTATTCAAAAAAATCGTCTCTACCAAGAAGCCGTTCATAAACTTTCTATGAAAGAAAATAATACGAATGAACAACCAAACACGTTGTCACGAGACGGCGAGTTACAGTTTGTTCCTTATTATGGAGATCTGCAGGAATATAGTAACTCCTCTATGATTCGAAAAAATGCGAAACAAATTTTTCGTAAACGAGCCATTGACTACTATGTTGACGGAGGAGATGCTGGAACCGCTGCTTTACGAAGCGATGTAGTCCTTGGATCACAAAATAAAGTAAATCGAATGGGAGTCTTGAACACTATTTGGAAACAGGATATCGAATCTATTGATAGTCTTCGCGCTATTCAGAAACAGTTGTATTCTCCACCACTTCTCGGATCCGGACAACAACGATCTCGGGCTATCAACAAAGCCGACCGAAGTAAGGAGTTTATGCATCCTTTTATGCCAGCAGACTATCTCGAATAAGAGAGTTCCCTCACAAGATTAAAAAGAGCGGGATAATCCCGCTCTTTTTTTGTTACACGGATGTCTTCCTGAATCCCGCCAAGGCGGGATGAAGGATCTTCGAAATAAGTATTAAAAAACTACAAGGAAGATTCTTCTCCCGCGGACGCGGGATCAGAAAGACAAAGATGAATATCATCTTTCTTTGAAGTGGCTATAAAGTTTTCCCCTCACCAATTGATTCTCTGTCCTTCACTTCCACGATGATAAGAACCGAAGTCAGAATAGCTTAACGCCTTTTGGGCAGAAACACACGGACCTGTCTGACACATCTTTTCTCCTGATTCAGTCACACACTGTCCACATACTCCAAATCCACACTTCATATACCGTTCAATCGAAACTTCACATGGAATGTCTTTTTGCACACACATTTCTGCAATAACCTTCATCATTTTTTCTGGTCCACAGGTCTGCACCAAATCAATATGACCTTCCTTATCAAAGAGGTCTGCCAAAACATGAGTCGTAAATCCTTCAATTCCGCGACTTCCATCATTGGTCGCGATAAGTGTGCGAAATCCTGATGCTTCACACTTATCAGTCCAGATGAGAAGATTCTCTGTTCGTGCTCCAATAATCATAGTGACATCACATCCGTTCTTTTTGTGCTCCGTAGCGGTGAAATGAAGTGGGGCCGTTCCATATCCACCACCGACTAAAATCACTTTTTTTCCTCTCCCCTTGGAAGAGGGGTTGGGAGTGAGGGCGGAATTCAAAATAGTGAACCCGTGTCCAAACGCTCCACGAAGACCAACTTTGTCTTCCTTTTTCATTTCAAACAGCTTTTCGGTCGCAGGGCCAACTTTGCAGATGGTGAGCCATATTTCTCCATCGTAATCACGAGCAATGGAAAACGGTTTCTCATCAACTCCAGGTACCCAAAGCATACAAAATTGTCCTGGTTTGGAATTCAGTGTGCCTTTGAAGACGAATGTGCGTATATTTTCTGCTTCTTCCCAGAAATCAGATATTTCAAATACTTTGGGCTCGGTATTGATTTGATGGTGGAGTTCTTTGCAGCAGGTCATTTCGAATGCATATTATTTATTTTTTGAATAAAAACCATGCAATTATTATCTTTTTTCTACTCCGCTCCTACACGTACGTTGATCTCAGCATCACTGTTAGCGCGAATCACGGAAAAAACACATTCTTTTATTATTTCTGCATTAATATGACAAAGGGGGACTTCTCCTGGTTTTATCCTGCTTGCGTTTTTACACTTAATAAGAAATACCGGGAAGGAAAGCCCGCTAACTAGGAAAGTTCCCGTTAAATCATTTTTTCTTGGGCATTCACACGCAGAGAAAACATCTCCCACTTTTTCTATTTCTCCCTGAATAGGAGGAGTTCCTAATTGTTCAGAAAAACCTTTTGATTCAGAAACCATCGTACCTCCCTTATATTATTTTTTATGGAAGAGTCCAATAATTTCTGAAATATTTTTTATTTTTTCTTTTTTGAGCCATTCGCTCATCTCACTTGTAGCCTTGTTCCAGAAATCATCTCCGTCATAGTAGATTGCAGTACCTACTCCGACAAGGGTTCCTCCCGCCATCATGATCTCGAGCGCATCGCGCCCGCTACAGACCCCTCCCGTAGCGATGATAGGAATCTTTACTGCTTTGTAGATGTCGTAAACACATTTCACGGAAATCGGAAAGATGGCGGGGCCTGAGAGTCCTCCGACTTTATTGGCGAGAATAGGGGTTCGTAAATCAATATTCCATCGCATCCCAGGACCGACAGTATTGATTGCGGTAATCGCATCAGCGCCTGCGTCTTCGACAGATTTCGCAATGGAACTAATATTTTCGACATTGGGAGAAAGCTTCACGGTGATAGGAATCTTGGTCTTAGATTTAACCAAACGGGTTACTTCTGCTGCATCGATAATTGAACAGGCAAAAGGCTTCCCAAATTCATCCTCGACATTGGGACAGGAGATATTGACCTCTAGTAAATCAGGTTTCCCGGGCAAGTCATTGAGTGCCTCGGCGATATCGGCAAAATCTGATTTCTTTCCTCCAACAATGTTTACAATAAGAGGTGCTTTTCGTTTCGGAATATATTCACCGAGCTCTTCAAGTGCTTTTTGGATTCCTGCATCCGAAAGCCCGACGGCATTCATAAAATAGTGTTCGTTTCCAAACATCGTGGGATTGTGATGTCCTGGATGAGGATTTTTCCAAATGGATTTCGTAGTAATACCCCCAGCTCCCTTGGCAATTGTTCGCGCGAAACTTCCCCCCGTCACTCCCAAAATCCCTGAAGCCAAAACCAGCGGGTTTGGAAATTTCACGCCGCAGAAATTGACCTCTAGATTTGCCATCAATTGCATTATGCGAGAAAAACAAAATTTATCAATTTTATCTCGTTTCCATCTCAGAATCCACTTCCGACAAAATAACTGGGACTCTTTCTTGTTGTGGAGGAAGTTTCTCAAGCGAATTTATAAATTCTACTTCCGATGACAATCCATTTACTGGACACTCCCCTAATTCTTTCAAAGGACATTTTTCTGCTTTTTCACAGAGAGTAAATATTTTTCTTCCTATTTCCTCCATAATGATAGAAGTCACCAAAACTCTCGGATTATTTATATTTTCTTCTCCATTTTGTACGGTGAAACAACTAAAAGCATTACTCACTTTTTTTTCTGGAATACCTTTATTATTATATTTTTTCACTACCTCTTGCGACAAAAAAGTTCCATCTGGGAAGGAGGAGTCAGCTTCTCTCGGAGGACGGGGCGACTTAAAAAACATACTGTGAAAATTGAAGAATTCTATTCCTACTTTTAATAGAAATTTCACATTTGTCAAATCATTTTAAATATTTTATCGGATCCTGATGTTTCCCATTTTCAAAAACTTCCCAGTGCAAATGTGGTCCTGTAGTAAAAAATCCAGCTCCTACTGTTCCAGGAGTTCCTCCTGTACGGCCAATTAAGTCTCCTGTATCTACTTTTTGTCCTTCATTAACCAATATCTCCGATACATGCCCATAAACAGTGTAGAGATCTTTTCCGTGGTCTAGAATGAGGTATGAGTATCCATACCCATTGTGAGCAACTTTTTTCACGATTGCGTTTTTCGGAGCATAGATTTCCGTCCCTTGAGGAGCGAAGAAATCTACTCCTATATGCTCTCGGTTAAATCGCTTTTTGTATGCTTCGTCATGAAATTCCGCTGTTATTTCACGTGAAATATTGAGTGGAAATTCTAATGTATTCGATTTCACGATCCCGGGTTCCAGAATCCCTGAACCCGGGATCACTTCTACTTCTCCCACTTTCCCCTCTACTTGTTTCAGTGCTGTTCTGAGATTTTGCAAAAAAACTGTCGCTTCGGCTTGCTGTCGACGATAGTTATCCATTTCTTTTTCCAATTGTCCCTGCGAATACTCAAGACGTGCGATAAGATTTGCCTTGGCTTGAGTAAACTGATCAAGTACCTGTTTTTCCTGTGTAATCTGATCTCGTAATTTCGAACTTTCATGAAAGAGAATTGCCGCATGTTGTTCGTTCTCATCCAATTGTGTTTTTAATTTTTCCAGAGCCTGTAATTGTATTTTTTTCTGGTTTTCTAACTGACTTGCTTGTCGTTTTTCTTCTAGGATTTGTCCCACCGATTTAGAGGAAAAAATCCATTTGAGAATAGATACTTCTTGAGCAGAACCAAAACTTTCTTCTTGAACAAATTTTTTGTTCAACAAATCATTGAGCTCTTTCTTCTTGACTCGGAGAAGTGCTCTAATATGAGATTTCTGATAGGTGATATCCTCCAGTCTTTGTTTCCATTTTTTTTCTTGAGCGGTAAACTTTTCCAATTTTTCGCTTGCAAGACTCACTTCCCCATCCAGTGTTTTGAGCTGTTCTTGAAGGGTTCCGCTTTCGCTTTGTGCTTGCCACAATTTTTGTTGAGACTCTATTAACCCTGTTTCAAATTCTGCTAGGCTTTCCTCTTCTCCCTGTATTTGTTTTTTAAAATCGGCTACGTCCGTTAACGTGGGATTCTCAGGAACATGAATATCGGGAATATTGAGAACCGGCGAAGGATTTCGAATTTCTGTTTTTTCCGATCCAAAAAATTGGTTCAAAAGCGAATCGAGTTCATCACCAATACTGGCAAAAGCGATTATGGGAGCACAACCCCAGACGAGAAGAAGAAATACCCTGCACAAATTGGCAATTGAAAATTGGCAATTGAAAATCGTTTTTCGTTTCATTTTTCCTCAGTTTACATTAAAAATAGAATCGATATGAAAAAAATTGATCCGAATATTTTTACAGAAAGGCTGATGAAACATTATTCAGCCGAAAAATGCCATTTGGATTGGGACGCGAAGCGTCCTTGGACGCTTCTTTTTGCGGTGATTCTCTCCGCTCAATGCACAGACAAACGGGTCAATATGGTAACGCCAAAATTATTTCAAGAATTTCCCGATCTCGAAAGCTATGTCGCTCGGCCATTGAAAGAAATCGAACATGTGATTCATTCGACAGGATTCTTTCGATCTAAAGCGAAAGCCCTTAAAGGAAGTGCTGAAAAGATTCTTCTCGATTTCAAAGGAGAAATCCCCTCTTCTATGGAAAATTTGATACAGCTCCCTGGTGTTGCGAGGAAAACGGCCAATGTCATCCTCTGGAATATTTTTCACAAAAACGAAGGATTTGTCGTTGATACTCATGTCGGTCGTATTGCGCAACGAACGGGATTGAGTCAGGAAAAAACTCCTAAAAAAATAGAAAAAGACCTCATGCGCCAATTATCACAAGAGCACTGGGGCGAACTCTCCCACATGCTCGTGCAATTCGGTCGGGACACGTGCAAAGCTCCGACACCAAAATGCTCTGAATGTTTTTTTGGTGATGTATGTCCACGAAATGGGGTGGACCACTCTAAGTAGTCATTCCGGCTTGTTGTAAACCCCGCCGAATGGCGGAGCGAGAGCGTGGTCCGGAATCCTGTTCGTTGTGCAATACTTTCCATCATCTCGCATATGCGGGATAAAAAACTCACGTAAAATAATTCGCTTCGCTCAGGAAAGAATTTTTATTCTTTTAGGATTCCCTCCTTCGCAAGGATGACGACTTCGTCATTACTTTCTCACAATCCGAATCTCATGAATTTTTTCTGGAAAATCGTGTTCCGCAAAAAGCTCCATCATCTCATGGGTCCGCATAAAAAGTTCTGAACTTGCCGCAGAATTTGCTGCCTGCACGAAAAGTACTCCATCTTCATACTTCATGGGTGCCCAAAGATTGGCAAGTGTTTGATACCGTTCGTTAAAAATATTTCGAACCTTTTGGCACACCAGTGAAGCCTGTGCTTGTCTCCCCAGATTATATTTCTGAGTCGCTGCAAAAAGAAAGTTGCCTGCTTTGTCGAAGGACATCTATGTTCCTTGTATTCCAGAAATGCCAAAAAATCAACGTTGTTTTTTAACAAGGAAACATGTTTCCTTATTAACAGAGAGATATGTTTAACTCTCCTGTTAAATTCTTCTCTAAAACCCGGGTTCAAGGAGTCTTAGAACCCGGGTTGATAAAAGAGAAGATTCTAGAAAAAATCAACCAGACTTTCTGTCATCCCCGTGCAGACGGGGATTCATATCTTCTATTCCTCAAAAACCGTAGTAATGTTTTGTTAGTGCAAATATCATAGAATAGAAGTCCTAAATTCCTGCCTCCGCAGGAATGACGAAATAGGTTATTTGGGCTCCATCACCCACACAGGTGATTTCCCTGTCACCTCCCGAATCATCTCCCCCATCTTCAAAACAGGAATACCGACGATGTTTTGAAAATCTCCGTCAATCGATTCGAGAAAAAACATCCCTGTGCCAAGAATCGAGTACGCCCCACATTTCCCTTTCCAATCACCAAATTCCAGATACCGATAAATTTGGTCGTCGGTAATATCTGATCTAAATTTGACGGGCGAATGCACGACTGAAACTTTTTCGAAATATTCGCCCTCCCACCGCCCAACAAGAGCAATCCCCGTGGACACTCTTTGGGATTTTCCAATGAAAGATTGAATCATCTCAAAGGCCGCTTTTTTGGTACGCGGTTTTCCAACAGAAGTTCCTTTAAAATCAATCATTGAATCAAATCCCATTATCATCACATCGTCCAATGTGGAAAACTTTTGGAAAACAGATTTGGCCTTTTCAAGAGCAAAATGTTGGATTTGCTTTTCTGGAGATACGGTCACATCAATTCTCTCTTCAAATGTTGGGTGGACTACCTCAAACTGAAAACCCATACGAGTGAGAAGCTCTTCACGATTGGGAGAACTGGAAGCAAGAATTATTTTCATAGAGATATCCACACAAGAAGTCCCGCTCCCAAAGCGATACAATAGGGAGAAAACCAAATCCAGTTCTGACGAATCAGTTTCATCATCCACTGGATAGCAAATATAGCTGAAATTGTTGCCGCCATACAACCCAACAATTGTGGGAAACTTAGTGTAAAGTCCGAAGTTTCAATAGAGAAAACAAGTGCTCCCAAAATAGCTGGAATCGCCAATAAAAATGAAATTTCTGCGGCTCGTTTGCGTTCCACTCCCATGAAGATGAGAAACGCAATGGTCGTTCCAGCCCTAGAAATACCAGGAATAACAGCAATTCCCTGTACGAGCCCCAGTATTAAAGCTATTTGCCAAGTAAAAGGTTTTTCTTTGGAGGGACGGAAACGTTCTGAGAGAAAAATTAAAGCTCCCGTAATCATTAAAGTTATCGCGACTGATTCCACTGAACGAAAAGTCTCAAAATATTTTTCAATTCCCAAAGCCACAGGTGCCGTAACAAGAGAAGCCGCAAAAAGTTTCCAGACCAAAATCCCCTGTTCTTGATTTCCTTTCCCAAGGGAAAGAGTTTTTCCGACTCCTTTAATCAATGCCCAAATACGATCCCAAAAAACAAATATGACCGCAATCAGGCTCGCCACATGAAGACTGATATCAAAATGTAAGTTGGGAACCATTCCAAAAAACTTCTCCACCAAGAACAAGTGTCCGCTTGAGGAAACGGGAAGAAATTCCGTAATTCCCTGCAAAATGCCTAAAACGATATTTTCAAAAAAATCCATCTGCGCCATTGTATCCGAGAAAGCAAAATTCGCCAATCTCGCCTTTCAACTAAAATAAATAAGAAACTCTTATTATTTATCTCACACTCTTTGTTATAAACTTGTAGCATAGATTACAAACTTTCTTTGACCGAACTACATATCGTATGCAAGAATCAAAGAGACACACAATATATTGTGCTTTAGTGGGGTAATCGCTTCCGTGCAATTACTCACTTTCCTTCCTGTCATATTGAACACATTTATTGTTCAATATCTCTTATACTCTTTCACTTTTTTATTCCCCATATGGCTCTCACAAAAATCCGAAAACGCAATGGTCAAATCGTTGATTTTGACAAAAATCGCATTGAAGTCGCTATCCAAAAGGCAACACAAGCCGCTCACACCAAGGTCGACGAGTTTTTTCATAACGCCCTTACCAACCAAGTCGTGAGCGATTTAAACGACAATTTTGATGGTATTGAAGAAATTCCCTCTGTCGAACAAATCCAAGATCTTGTGGAACAAAAACTCGTTGAATCAGGAAATTTCGATATTGCCAAAAGCTATATCCTTTACCGAGCCGAACACGAAAAGCTTCGTGCCGAAGAGCGTCTCAAACAATTGAAAAAAATAGAGGAAAAACTTCTCCATGTCGTTAAATCTGATGGACGGACCGAAGTTTTTAACATTAATAAGATTAAAAAAGCGATTGAACGCGTAGGAGTTCTTTACCCGAATGTTGACCAAAAACGTATTCTTGAGGATGTGAAGAGAAATATTTTCGAAGGGATTTCTACCCGTGAGGTTGCCAAAACGCTTGTCATGTCTGCCAAATGCTTTATCGAAAGAGACCCCCAATATTCCATGTTCGCTGCGGGACTCCTTTTGGAAGTAATCTATCGAGAAGTCTTTTGTGAAAAATTTAATGACAAAAATTTTGAAAAACTATACCGAGAAAGTTTTTACAAAAATCTTGAACGAGGCAGTAAAGTTGATCGTATTAATCCCGAACTTTTGACATTTGATTTCAAAAAAATAAATACTGCCCTCAAGCCTGAACGAGACCACCTCTTTGCCTATTTGGGTCTACAAACACTCTATGATCGATACTTCATTCATATCGATGATGTTCGAATTGAAGCACCACAGCACTTTTGGATGCGAGTGGCGATGGGACTGGCCTTGGGCGAAAAGGAAGCCGAAAGAGAAGCACGAGCGATAGAATTCTATGAAGTTCTCTCCAGTATGCGTTTCGTGAGTTCTACTCCAACACTTTTCAATTCAGGAACGACGCATTCCCAACTCTCCAGTTGTTACCTCTCGACTGTCAAAGATGATCTCAAACATATCTTCAAGGTTATTGGAGACAATGCCCAACTTTCTAAATGGGCAGGCGGTATTGGAAACGATTGGACGAGCATTCGGGGAACAGGCGCTCGTATTCATGGAACCAATGGGCGATCTCAGGGAGTTATTCCTTTTCTCAAAATAGCGAATGACACCGCCGTAGCAGTCAATCAAGGAGGAAAACGAAAGGGCGCAGTGGTTGCCTACCTCGAATGTTGGCACTTTGATTTCGAAGAGTTTTTGGAATTACGTCGAAACACAGGAGACGAGCGTCGTCGAACGCATGATATGAATACGGCTTCGTGGATTCCAGACTTGTTTATGAAACGGGTCTTATCAGATCAACCATGGTCACTCTTTTCTCCAGACGAAGTTCCCGAATTGCATGACCTATACGGGAAAACGTTTGAAAAAAAATACCTCGCCTATGAAAAAATGGGGCTTGAAGGAAAATTAAAAATCTTTAAGCAAATCCCTTCTTCTCAGCTTTGGCGCAAGATGATTACGATGCTCTATGAAACAGGACACCCTTGGATGACCTTCAAAGACCCCTGTAACGTCCGTTCTCCACAGGATCATGTTGGTGTCGTACACAACTCCAATCTCTGTACAGAAATCACTCTCAACAACTCACGCGAAGAAACCGCTGTGTGTAATTTGGGATCTATTAACTTGGCTCAACACTTTGATAAAAAATCAGGAGGTCTTAACCGAGAGTTAATTGCTGACACTACCAAAATTGCTCTGAGGATGCTCGATAATGTCATTGACATCAACATGTATCCAACCGATGAAACCGCGACGTCCAATAGCCGACATCGTCCAGTGGGTTTGGGAATTATGGGCGTACAAGACTTTTTCTATGAAGCGAATGTAGATTTTGATTCTGATAAAGCAGTGAACTTGAGCGATGAAATCATGGAATTGATTTCCTATCATGCGATTTTGGCCAGTTCTCTTCTCGCCAAGGAACGTGGTGTCTATTCATCCTTCAAAGGATCCAAATGGGATCGAGGAATTCTGCCCCTCGACACAGTTGATCTTCTCGAAAAAGAACGTGGTGAAAAAATCGAGTGTTCTCGTGGAGGGAAACTTGATTGGAAACCAGTACGAGATTCCATTGCCAAGCACGGAATGCGAAACTCGAATTGTATGGCGATTGCTCCTACAGCGACCATTGCCAACATTGCTGGATGCATCCCCTGCACCGAGCCCATTTACAAAAATCTCTATGTCAAATCAAACATGGGGGGTGAATTTACCGTCATTAACACTCATCTCGTAGAAGATTTGAAAAAAGAAAAACTTTGGAATGAAGCTCTGTTCACTCAACTCAAAACACACGACGGTTCTATCCAAGACATTGTTGGGATTCCTCAAAAACTTAAAAATAAATACAAAGAAGTTTTTGAAATCGATTCATCATGGATTGTGCGCCATGCCGCCGCTCGAGGGAAATGGATTGATCAAGCACAATCGACCAATATTTTTTATCGAGGAAGTAGTGGCAAAGACATTGCTAGTATTTATGAACTCGCTTGGCGCTCGGGACTCAAGACGACTTATTATCTGCGAACACTGGGAGCCACTCAAATTCAGAAATCAACCGTCGACCTCAAAGACCAACATATTTCTCAACACGATAATCAACAGAAAAAGGATTACACTGCTGCTGAAAAAGTTGTCTGTTCGTTATTAAATGGTCCATCATGCGAAGCCTGTCAATAACGGTAATCGCTGCTGAGCCAACGGCGAAGTCCGCCTCGGGCGGACGAAGCCTGTCAATAATTTTTCATTCATAATTTTTAATTATTTATTTGTAATTCCTCATCTCTCATGACCGACCAAAATCCGTCACCAGAAAACATTAATACCGACGCCTTTGTAGGGGCTACCATAGGCGCCAAAGGATCATCCAAAGGAAAAAAAGTAAAAAATGTCCTTGGGTCTTCCCAAACCGATCCCAATAAAATTCTTCCTATTACTTATAAATGGGCACGAGAATATTACAAAAAAGGCGTTGCTAATAACTGGGTTCCTGAAGAAGTATCAATGCAACGAGACATTGAATTGTGGAAATCCTCCGACGGCTTGACCTCGGATGAACGACGCATGGTTTTGTGGAATTTGGGATTCTTCTCCACTGCTGAAAGTCTCACCGCGAATAACATCGTCCTCACTATTTACAAACACGTGACCAATCCCGAATGTCGTCAATATCTTCTTCGACAAGGATTTGAAGAAGCTATTCACACAGACACGTTTATCTACTGCTGTGATTCTCTTTCTCTTGATCCTGAGGAAATTTACAATATGTACCTCACTATTCCGTCTATCGAAGACAAAGACCGATTTGTGGTGTCTATTACCCAGTCACTTCTCGATCCAAATTTCCGTATCACCGATGAAAAGAGTATTCAGAAATTTGTTTTTGATTTGGTGGGATACTACGTCATTATGGAAGGAATTTTCTTCTATGCAGGATTCGCCATGATGCTCTCGATGCTTCGAAATAATAAAATGATTGGAGTTGGTGAACAGTTCCAATACATTCTTCGTGACGAATCTGTTCATTTGGCTTTTGGAGTGGATCTCATCAATACCATTAAGGAAGAAAACCCTGATATTTGGACCGATGAGTTCAAAAAATCTCTCTCTGAGAATATCCAAAAAGCCGTTGAACTCGAAAAATCCTATGCCAATGATTCGCTTCCCCGAGGAATTCTCGGGCTTCGCCCTGACATCGTAAGTGAGTATGTCGAGCACATCGCAGACCGTCGACTAGAATCTATCGGACTTGATAAGATTTATAATTCGGCTAATCCATTCCCATGGATGAGTGAAGTCATTGACCTATCCAAAGAAAAAAACTTCTTCGAATCTCGCGTGAATGAATACCAACAAGGTGGGAGTTTAGGATGGTAAGTTTCAGAGAACAAATATCAGAGGTTAGAGAAGAGAGATCAGGTAGGGGGGAGCGACTCATGAGTCCGGTTCGAACTGGGTATTGACAAGAGAAAAAAACTTCATTTTGTATTTACCGAAATAACTTTGCTTAAATATTTTAATGTATTTCTTTTTAAAAAAAACTTGTCATTCGAAAATAATCATTTAAAAGTGGTACTGTTCTTTTGTTATTTCTGCAGAGAGCCACTTCTCTATTACAAATCAAATAATCAAAAACATTTGGTGGTAGAGAGTTGCCCTCTCTGTTGCCAAAAAAAATATGGAGTGTCCTTATGTCTAAACAAACACAAAAACAACTCGACGCTTTGGTTAACAAAGAGTTAACTATTCAAATCGGAGAAATTATTTTTTCCACACCCCAACCTGCTCCATCAGTTATCCTTCATCAAGGGAAAACGATTACCCCCGTAAGGTTGAGTAATCGACTCGTTTTTTTCAAAACGACAGATGGAAGAGATGTCACCCTCTCAAAGGTTGTTTTCATAGAACACTTAAATTCTCACAATATAACAACTCCGCTTGGCGACTGATGGTTTGCACCTGCTTCCCTATAGAAACAAGGGAAGCAGGTGCTGTTCTGCATTTATTTTATTGAACATATTTTTTGTTCAATAAAATATCTACTACTTTTTTATAATTTGATCTTTGATCTCTGCTCTTTGTTATTTATCCTCCAAATCCAACTCAATTCCTCCTTCATCATCGAGTTCCTTTTCTACTTCAATTGGCATCTCATCGGGCTTAAATCGATTCGTTATCTTGGTTCTGAATGATTCTTTCTTCTCTCTACTCTCTGTTCTTTGTTCTCTGATCTTTGATATTTGCTCTTTGTTCTCTGGTCTTTCTGGCTGTCCGTGTTCTTTGACGTGGGACTGAACCATACTCGAAAGCAAGTTTTTCAATGCTGATTCTTCAGTGAAATTTTTGGCATCAACTTGACTCTCTCTATAAGCTTCAATCTGCCGAGCCACACGATTAGGACGATTGACCTTGTGCGCCACATATAACTCCCCTCCTCCCGATTTCATGAAATACAAATCCCCATAATTAGACAAAAATGATCGAAGCCCCACCCGAACCACCTGAATTTCATCGAGGTTCCAGTAGTCCACTCGTATTGATTTCGTTTTGAAAAATCCTCCCCATTCGACAAATACTAAATTATCCGTCGTCATGAGAATAGCATTCATGTACCACAGTAAATAAACATACAAAATCTTATATGTGGTGAATAAAGACATCCCAATCCACGCCCAAAAGAAATTTGTTCCATGAAATACAAACCAAAGTCCAAAACTTATGCCCCCATATAAAATCCCCCAAAATGAAATTTTCACAAAAGACGAAGAAAACTCTGATCGATAAATCTTTTCTATAATTTCATTGTCCTGCAGGAGCTCATAGAACCCCATGCTTCGAAAATTCCAATTAGTCCATTTGTTCATTTCAGAAGGTATTGTAACACAATTCTGTTTGCATTTCGCAAAAAGTATCTCTTTAATATGCGTGCTATTTTTTCTTCGTATTCAATACAGATTCCCATGATTAAAGATAAAGATCAGAGTTGGACTAGCTTCATCATCGAAACACTTATTCTTATTGGGGTTGTTCTTTTTATTCGATTTTATATTTTTCAGTTTTTTAGAGTTTCAGGACCCTCTATGTGCCCGACACTCAATATATTGGATGATGAATGTCAGTATGGGAAAGGTGAGTTTATTTTTGTAAATGAAGTTTTATACAACTTCGTCCGGACCCCCAAACGCGGAGAAATTTCCGTATTTCGTCCTCCACACGAAAAAGTGTATTACATTAAGCGTGTCATCGGCATTCCTGGTGATACCATTGAAATCAAAAATGGAAAAGTCTATCTGAGTAATGATGAGGTATCTGATTTTGAAATAGAAGAACCCTATCTCTCTCCACGAAACCAAGGCATGACCCAAGCTGGACAAAAAACAATATTTCAGGTTCCCGAGGATCATTATCTACTTTTTGGAGATAATCGGGCAGAAAGCCTCGATGCTCGGCAGTGCTTTAGTGCGGCAGGATGTGATGGAAACAACACCCCTTTTGTTCCTGAAAAATTCATTCAAGGTCGCGCAGAATTTGTTATTTGGCCACTCGGGAAAGCACGTTGGATGGGAAAATATCATTATCTTCCCTCCTCCCAGCTAGACAAAATTTCTACCCCTTAGTCAAGAGAAACTACTTGACGATGACCTCTCTCACCTTACAATCGAACTGTCTTATTAATCTCTGTGGGAAAATGAAAAAGGTTTTTCTTCTCGGCCTCATAGTCAGCATCTTATCTTTTGGAGGAATCGCCAAAGCTGAAACCATTCAAAATTTAAGAATTTCTCCTGCTGATAAATATATGCTTATCCAGTGGGATAATCTACCTGCTAATATTTTGGAACAAACACAAGGATATGCTCTCCAATGGAGTAAATATCAAGCTCAAATGCGAAACGCCGATCCTTATAATCTATTGATAAATGCCGATCGCAATGAGCACTCTCTTTTTACCCCATCTGTTTTTGATGAAGCAGATACGGATCCCATGTATCTACGAGTGTATACCTACGCGAAAGATGGACGAACAACCATTCTTTCGAATGGATCAAAGATCCTAAAGTTCAAACTCAATCCCAGCCTAGATACCGTTACCGAAAGCAGTCTTGTGGAGCCGAATGACCCCATTATCGCCGATAATGCTGATTCGCCTGTTTTTGATTTCGGAAAACTACGGGTTGTCCCTTATGACACTTACGCTACTTTTTCTTGGTCTCGACCAAACCTCTCTAGTTCTGACGCTACGGGGGTAATGATTCTTTTGAGCAATAAAGACGATACTGATCTCTCAGATCCTCTAGCAATAATCGAAGCGGGACTTGATATCACAAGTGCTAAAATTGAGGGTCTTATTTCTGAAACAGCATATATAGCACGAGGATACTTTTATAAACTTCGTGCTGGAGAAAAACAAAAATTTGGGGATACATTAACGGAAAGTTTCACAACTACCAAACCTATGTCTGCCGCTGATAAAGCTCGTTTCGAAAGATTGAAAAAAAGAGGATTAATTAGTGATAGCACCCTCATGACAGTAAAAGTCGGTGCAACCAGTACTTCGTCAACGACATCTACTGCCTCGACACCAAGTACAAGTTCTTCCAGTAGTTCGTCCGCTGGAACGTACACGAAAGCAGAAATACAAACGCAAATTAATCAATTAAAACAGGAACTGTCACTGTGGGAGGCAAGACTTAGGGCTCTTACTGGTACTAGTTCATCTAGTAGCAGCAGTTCTTCGTCATCTTCATCACTTTCTCCAGCTATGCAAAAATTATGTAAAAAAAGTCCAAAACTTCCAATTTGTAATAGATAATTATTTTCTAGCTTTTTCTTTTTTATGAAAAAATACATTTTGCTTTCGCTTCTTCTCGTTTCGTTTCCAGTTTTTGCTGCCGATGATGCCCCTCTTTCTGAAAACTGTATCCAAGTGCTTCAACCAGCTGTAAATGGAGCTGGACAATGTGAAATGTTTCCAACTCCTTGTGCCGTTCCTGACGGATGGAGAAAAATCGATACTTGCGACATGATTGCTCCAAAAGATTTTGGATTTAGCCCCGAAGATACTGATCAACGTCGTCGTCAATTAAAAACTCAAACCAGTAATGCACGAGTCCAAGCCGCTGCTAAAAAAGAAAAAACAACAAATGCCGTTGGGATTCCTCGAATTGGACGAGCTTTATTCACGAAGCAAAGACGATCACAAACAGCAGAACCCGTTGATGAATCAAAATCGACTTCGCATTTTGCGATAGAAGGCAGAACGACTCCAAAATTTGGTACTGATAGCGCATATCAACGATATCGAGACTTAAATATCCGAGGAGGATTCAAACACGATCTCACTGATGCTGAAAAATATCAACAAAAATTAGCCGAGCGTGGTCGCCGACCAGCTATTATGGGATCAACAGATGCAAATAGAGAAGGATATCTCTCGGGAGAAAGTTTTATTTCTCAACGCGAAGACAATGTAAAAGATACTCCATCATCAAATCGGTATTGGAAATCACTCAGTCAAATCAATAATCAATCCAATTTGGCAAAGAAAAAAGCCCGTGTCTACGATGGAGTCCTGCTCAGAAAAATCTATCGAGACAGTCAAGCAGGAGATATTGGAGGTACTCTGAAATAGCATTTTCCAATTGTCAGATTCGATAATACAAAAAACCTTGCTCCCAAAAGATCAAGGTTTTTTGTATTTAAAAATGAGTTCTCGTCCCACATTGAAAACAAAAGCATCTTATTTCCTCCCTAGAAGATACTTCTCTCTTTATGATGGTGCGCGGAGTGGGACTCGAACCCACACAGATTACTCTACTAGCTCCTAAGGCTAGCGCGTCTACCAGTTTCGCCATCCGCGCGCACATGGAAAATATATACCAAAAAGAACGTGCCGATTTTAGCTCCATTTCAAAAAAGCTCAACCTTTATAGTTGTGCTTCTTTTAGATTCTTCTGAATATTTTTCCAATCGTATGAGAATTTGTGATTTTCAGAAGCCCGAATCAGCGAAGCCATCATGTCCCAGAATTTTCCAGAAACAAATGTGAAGGCATTTCCTGTTTCCTTTTGTGCATCAAAGTTCTCCAATCCACATCCTTCTGGCAACACTGATACAATTCCTTCTTTCGCTACATATTCTATATCTTTTTTCTCTGGTGAAGCCGGAAAAAGTAGAACATCTGAATGAGCCAATATTTTATTCCTATTTTGTGGAGTGCTCTCCAAAAGTTCAAATTTTGGGGTTCCTTGTAATAGATCAAAACATTTTTTTTGTGCAGTATTATCACCTTCTGCCAGAGCAGATACTTGGAATCCCAATTCGCTCATAGCTTCCACTGCTCGCAGAAATACATCTGCATTATTTTTCTGAGTCATAGGAAGAATCATTCCAACACGAAATTGATCTTCCTTCTTCAAGGAAGTATCGGTAGCGGAAGACAGAGATGTACTAGGGGAAGTCATTTGAGGTGATGAATAAATCAGGTTATTATACTCAAGATAAAAGGAAAAGTCGACCACATTCACTTGCCAAACTATGAAAACCATTATTTTGATTGACGGAAACTCCTTGATGCATCGATCCTATCATGGAATCAATAAGGGCTTTATTCCGATGTATGAAGGAATGCCAATCGGTATGGTTTATGGATTTGCTTCCACGCTTCTTCATACTATTGAACAATTGAGCCCTGATGGGATATTTGTTACGTTTGATACCAAAGAGAAAACATTCCGACACGATATGGACGAGAATTATAAGGCCCAAAGAGAAAAAGCCCCTGATGATTTCTATCCACAAATTCCTTATATTTTTGAACTTTTGGAAAGTTTTGGAATCCCCGCCCTTACCTCTCCCGGATTTGAATCGGATGATATCATTGGGACTATCAGTCAAAAAGCAGTTCAAGGAGGTTTCGATGTCAAAATACTGAGCAATGATCATGATTTTCTACAACTCGTGAACGATCACATTAAACTCGTAAAATTCAATGGAAAATCCGACCACCCCCTCATCTATGGACGAGCAGAAACCAAGACTCGATACGGCGTATTCCCCGAACAAGTTGTAGATTTCAAAGCCCTTACGGGAGATTCTTCTGATAATTATAAGGGGGTAGAGGGGATTGGGCCAAAAAATGCCGCCCTCCTTCTTGAAAAATTTGGAACTATTGAGGGTATTTTTGAGAATATTGACACTCTTACTCCCTCACTTCAATCAAAATTATCATCACAAAAAGATTATCTCAACCATTGTCGAGAACTTGCATGTATTCATACTCATACTCCTGTGGAGTATGATTTACAGCAGGAATTTCGATTTTTTCCCGATCGAACTTTGGCATTTTTGGAGAAGTTTCGATTCCGTGCTTTGGAGGTTCGATACCAAAAGTTGATCAAAAAAATTGCTCAACAAAAAAATACTGATCAAAAATCAGATACAAAAAAAGATGACACTGAAGAGCAAATGTCACTTTTTATAATGAATAATGAGTAACGAGTAATGACGAATTTTCCTTGGACCCATTTTTTCAATTCTCCTCCGACGATTATTTACAGATAATAAAATTTCATAATTCTCTCTCACAAAAAAACATAATCCGATTTTTATTGTTCATTATTCATTATTCATTCTTCATTGTTGTTCTGATCACAAATTTTGTTTCCTGAAGATTTTTTTTTATAGAAGTGGACAATCGCGAGCCTTTTGTGACCTACATTCGAATGTTCAAAAAAACAGTTCACAAGCGGCTTAACAGAAAAAAACATTTGCACAATCAATAAAACTTTGATACGGTCATCTGCGAAAACATTTCCTGCATTTTTTCACAAAATGGCAAATCAAAAAACTTTGGTGGCACTCGATGTTGGATCTTCTAAGATCAGAACCATTGTCGGACTCACTCAAGAAAAGAAAAATATCATCAATATTATTGGTGTAGGGATTTCTCCTTCTAATGGGATTCGGAAAGGGATGGTAACTGATATTGATGAAGCTGTTTCGAATATTACTGCTGCACTAGAAGATGCTGAGCGCATGAGTGGAGAACCTATTCACAGAGTTTTTGTTGGATTTTCAGGTCCCCACATTGAGACTTTCGATTCTAAAGGAGTTATTGCTATCAACGGAGCTAATTCTGAAATCACAGAAGACGATGTCGATCGAGTACTTGACGCAGCACGTGCCGTATCCCTTCCCTCAAATCGAGAAATTCTCCGAATCATTCCAAAGTCGTTCTCTATTGATTCTCAACATGGTATTAAATACCCCGTGGGAATGACTGGAATTCGATTGGAAGTAGAAGCACATATTATTGCTGGACAAACCGCCTCCATGAGAAATTTAGAAAAATGTCTCTATGAAACGGGTGTCGATATTCAAGAAATCATTCCATCCAGCCTTGCTTGTGCAGAAACGGTATTGGATAAAAAGCAAAAGGAACTAGGAGTTGTTCTTATTGAAGTGGGAGCTTGCTCCACGAATATTGCTGTTTTTGAAGAAGGCACTGTTATTTATTCTGCAGTGATTCCTGTTGGAGGCGAACATGTTACCAATGATTTAGCCATTGGTTTACGCGCCGCTATTGATACTGCTGAAAAGATTAAAATTGAATACGGAACCTGTCTTCCAAATGATGTAAGCGATCGAGAAGAAATTGATTTATCCAAGATTTCAAAATCAGATACGCATAGTGTCAGCAAAAAACAAGTTGCCAATATTATTGAAGCCCGATATCACGAGATATTTATGATGGTTCGTGATGAATTAGCAAAAATTGGACGAGATGGCATGCTTCCCGCCGGAGCAGTGCTCTGTGGTGGTGGAGTAAAAATCCCAGGAGCGGTTGATTTAGCCCGAGCATCACTTCAATTACCCGTCCAACTTGGATTCCCAAATGACATCGAAGGTATTGTGGATCGTGTTGATGATCCAAGTTTTGCTAGTGCTGTCGGATTACTCCAATTCGGACACAAATATGGCAATGCTGGATCCCTTCTAGATTTTGATTTTAAAAAAATGTTCGGGTCTTTTTCAGGATTTTTTCGGAAACTTATTCCTTAATATAAAAATTAAACCCCACTCCCATCTTAACCCTCTCATTCCCCTAACCCATTCTTTCCATGAAAGATATTCTCCAGTCGGCTCTCGATGCAAAAAACGGTGAGAAGAAAGAACGACGTTCTTCTCAAGAAGTAACTCCCAGTGTTACTCCTGTCGCTAACATTAAAGTTGTTGGCGTTGGAGGCGGCGGTGGAAATGCCATCAATCGGATGGTAAGTTCTGATTTTGCCAATGTTGAATTTCTTTCTGTAAATACTGACGCTCAAGCGTTGTATCACAACAAAGCAGAGACCAAGGTTCATATCGGACGTGATGCTACCAAAGGTTTAGGAGCTGGATCAAATCCAGATGTTGGAAAAGTTGCCGCTGAAGAATCTTTGGAAGAGATAAAATCAGCTCTCAAGGGATCTGATATGGTTTTTATTACTTGTGGACTCGGAGGAGGAACGGGAACGGGTGCCGCTCCTATTATTGCGGGTATTGCTCGAGAATTGGGAGCTTTGACTGTAGGGGTTGTTACAAAACCTTTTTCATTTGAAGGAGCTCAGCGATCTAAAAAAGCAGAAGAGGGATTTGAAGCAATGAAAAAAAATGTGGACACCCTTATTACTATTCCAAATGATCGAATCCTTTCGATTATTGACCGAAAAACACCACTTACTGATGCTTTCTCTGTTGTAGACGAAGTTCTTCGCCAAGGTGTCCAGGGTATTGCTGATCTTATTACTCTTCACGGATTAATTAATGTCGATTTTGCTGATGTTCGATCCATTATGAGAAGTGCGGGAACGGCTCTTATGGGGATTGGATATGGAGCTGGTGAAAACCGAGCGACTGACGCCGCCAAGGCGGCTATTGAATCCCCTCTTTTGGATCAGTCCATCCAAGGAGCAAAAGGCATTCTCTTCAATATCACAGGAGGAGATGATCTCTCTATGTACGAAGTGGATGAAGCAGCAAAAGTCATTACTGAGGCTGCTGATCCTGAAGCTAATATTATCTTCGGTGCTGTTATTAATGAAAATTATACAGGGGAAATGAAGATTACGGTCATTGCTACCGGATTTTCTGAGACTGACAAGAAGAAACCTGGACATGCTTCATTGATGCGCCAAGCATTTTCTGTGGGCGGAGAAAAAGGCAGTGATACTGATCTCGATACTCCTGCTTTCTTGCGAAAGAAATTGCGTTGAAAAAATAATCGAATTTAAGAACTGAAGACGCGGATAATTATCCGCGTCTTCGTTTTCTATTAAAAATTGCTATATAATACTCTTGTCATGCAAAAAGAACTTCTCGAACGGTTGAAAAACATGAATGAACGATTTACTTCCCTCAAGAAAAATCTGAATCTTGATGAAAAACGAATTCAACTCACAAAATTTCAAGATCAGATGCAAAAAATAGATTTTTGGAATAATCAAAAACAGGCACAGCAAATCTCTCAACAAGCCTCTTCTTTAGAGGGATTCTTAAATAATTGGGCTTCCATTCAATCAGCTCTTCTCGATCTCCCTGAACTCATTACTGGGGCTTCCGAGAGTGATGCGGCATTGCTCGAAGAAGAAGTACTTCATCTTGAAAAAAAATTCGAAGAAAACGAATCTGAAACACTGCTCTCTGGTGAACACGATCAGGGAAATGCCATTGTTTCCCTGCACGTGGGAAATGGTGGACAAGATGCCGAAGATTTTACTCAAATATTGGAACGTATGTATTTGAGATTTTGCGAGGGAAAAGGATGGAAAGTTCAAATCCTCGACGAGTCATTTTCTGATGTCGGTCTTAAATCCGCAACTCTTGAAATCACTGGTTCGCTCTCTTACGGCCTTCTTAAGGGCGAACATGGAGTACATCG
>JAIPGI010000011.1 GCA_021736215.1 Candidatus Altimarinota bacterium | reverse complement strand
ATTTGGCACAGTTACAGGATTATTATCCATTTGGAGATGTGAGGATTGATGATTTGGTATCGGGGGAGGACAATGACTACAAGTTCACGGGCAAGGAAAAAGATGACGAGACAGGACTTTATTATTATGGCGCTCGTTATTACAATTCTGGAATTGGAAGATTTATTTCTAGAGACACATGGCAGGGGAAGTTAGAGAATCCGCCAAGTTTGAATCGATATAGCTATGTGACGAATAATCCATTGAAATATATAGATCCAAAAGGAAATAGCCCACTTATTCCTATTGCTCTAGCAGCATATGCTGCATATGTGGCCCATGATCAAGGATTTGCTAGTGCTGCAGAAGTATCACCTGTGATAGGAGATGCTAATGATTTAGCTATCGTTGCGACAGGAAAATCCCTGTTCACAGGAGAGCAATATTCTTGGGGAGAAAGAGCTCTTTTGTCGGAACCAGTGTGGCATAGCCCACTGGTTTCATGATGTTTTTTCCTAACACTCGCTCCGACAAAATCAATTGGAGCACTTATATGATTTTTCAACCATGTTAAGAAACAGGATATCACACCCCTTGTCCGTGACATTTCTTGAACTTCTTTCCTGACCCACAAGGACAAGCATCATTGCGACCAACATTTTTGTATTTATTCCCCAATTTTTCAGCCACGACTGATCGACCAGGAATTTCTGAGGCGAAATGCTTCTCATTGGTTTCTGCATCAACCCGGGTTCCCGAGCCAGAACTCGGGTTGGTAAGATTTCCTTCGATTTGATCTTCATTGGTTTTTACATCCGAATAATCAGCGGTTTCCATTCGGATGTCTTCCTTGAATTCTATGCGGAAGAGATTTTGAATAGAAGTCATACGAATGTTTATCAAAAGCCGTCGAAACATCTCAAATGCTTCGCGTTTGTATTCCATTACTGGATCTTTTTGTGCATAACCAGAAAGGGCTACCAAGTCACGGAGACTAGTCATCTGATTGATGTGTTCAAGCCATAAATCATCAATAGAACGTAAGACTACATACTTACTAATACGATCCACCATCTCTGGAGGGAGTGTTTTTTTCTTTTCGTCCCATGCGGCAAGTAAATAATTGGTAACGCTCTCAATCATGTCGCTTCGATGCTGAAAGGCTTCCAGTTCTTCAACCGTCAAAATGTCTTCATGTCCTTGATTTCCTTCCATATGGTGGATGGAATTCACTGTCTCGGCTACTTCTTTGGCATCCCAGCGAGCGTCCGCTTCAGGAGTTGGGCAGTGAACCTCAACAATATATTGGGCATGTTCACGAATCATTGTTTCAATGTCTTCGAGAATTAGATCAGAACCGAGAAGTTTTCGTCGTCGACCATAAATTCGCTCACGATGAACATTCATCACATCATCGTATTGAACCACGTGTTTTCGAGAATCGAAGTGGAATCCTTCTATTTTTTTCTGAGCGTTTTCCACGGATTTAGAAATCATACGATTTTCAATAGCTTCGTCATCTGGAACGCTCATGCGTTCCATCAATGCGGACATTCGTTCTCCACCAAAACGACGCATCAAATCATCCTGCATAGAAATATAAAACTGGGAAAATCCAGGATCTCCTTGTCGTCCTGATCGTCCTCGGAGCTGATTATCGATTCGTCGAGATTCGTGTCGTTCTGTTCCCAATATAGCCAATCCTCCCGCATTTACTACACCTTCTCCAAGCTTGATATCCGTTCCTCGTCCCGCCATATTGGTAGCGATCGTAACGGCTCCTGGTTGACCAGCTTGAGCGACAATTTCGGCTTCCCGTTCATGCTGTTTGGCATTGAGCACTTCATGAGGGACTTTTTCTCGCTTAAGAAGTTCAGAAAGGACTTCGGATTTATCAATGTTGATAGTTCCCACCAAAACTGGCTGACTTTTTTCGTGAAGATTCTTTATTTCTCGTACGAGAGCAAGAAATTTCCCTCTTTCATTTTTGAAAATCTTATCAGATAAATCTTTTCTGATGCAAGGTTGATTAGTTGGAATAACAAGCGTGTCGAGACTGTAAATTTTTGCAAATTCCTCGGCTTCGGTTTCGGCCGTTCCTGTCATACCAGAAAGTTTCTCATACAGGCGAAAATAATTTTGAAAGGTAATGGTTGCAAGAGTTTTTGATTCGCGTTGAATTTCTACATTCTCCTTGGCTTCCAGTGCTTGATGAAGTCCATCAGAGTATCGGCGTCCAGGCATAAGTCGTCCTGTGAATTCATCAACAATCAAAACTTGTCCATCACGAACAACATAGTCTCTATCTTTTTCAAAAATAACCTGTGCCTTAAGAGCATTTTCGATGTGGTGAACTTCTTCAAATCCTCCTTCGGTGAAAAGATCCGGTTTCCCCAAAATCTGTTCTAATTTTAACACTCCCTTTTCAGTTAGTGTAGCGGCTTTTAATTTCAGATCGATGTTGTAATCCTCATTTTCGACGAGTTGCGGAATAATTTTGGAATATTGAAGATATTTGGCAGTAGATTCTTCTGCGGCAGAGGAAATAATCAATGGCGTTCTTGCTTCATCGATCAAAATCGAATCTACTTCGTCCACAATAGCGTAGTGCAATTCTCGTTGTACTAAATCTTCAGGGGCTTGCGCCATATTGTCCCGCAAATAATCAAATCCAAACTC
This sequence comes from Candidatus Altimarinota bacterium, assembly GCA_021736215.1. GTDB lineage: Bacteria > Patescibacteriota > Gracilibacteria > UBA4473 > UBA4473 > JAIPGI01. Next base: position 37,186 of record JAIPGI010000011.1, on the reverse strand, counting down.
ATTATTGGTTCCGTAGGTAATATCAGAATGATAGGACTCGGACCGTTCTTGATTTGTTTTCCCGTGGACGACTACACCAACACTGAGTCCACAAAATTCATACAGAGGAGCCATCCATTCACTGTCTCGTTGTGCAAGGTAGTCATTGACAGTTACCACATGGACGCCTTTTCCCGTCAGAGCGTTCAAAATGACTGGAAGTGTACATACCAATGTTTTTCCTTCTCCTGTTTTCATTTCGGCGATTTTTCCCTGATGAAGCACGATTCCACCAATAAGTTGTACATCATAGGGAACCATATTCCATTCTTGGTCTTTGCCCCGCACTTCAAATTTTTTCCCCAGAAGTCTTTTGGAAGCATTTTTGACACCAGCAAAAACCTCTGCCAACAGATCTTCTCGTTTTTCTGGATTGGTAGTCAGCGTTTCGCGCCAGTGTGCGAATTTTTGCTTGAGGTCTTCGTCGGAGAGAGATTGAAATTCCTGTTCGTGGGCATTGATTTCTTCTACCAATGGATGCAATTGACGTAATTGTTTTTCGTTGTAATTCCCAAAAATTGAGTCCAATACCTTTTGTAACATGTGAACCGATGATAACGCGCGCAGTGTAATCAGACAAATCAGAGAATCAAGAGAAAAAGAGCGCGAAATTCTTTGTAAACGTAAATCACAGGGGAGTGGCCACTCCGGCTTGTCCTGAGTCCCATGAAGTAAATATCTTGTATCTAACAGCTCAGCGGGAAAATGGAAAAAGGTAAGTGGTAATGCTTACAAGGACAATCTCTACGCATCAAATTCCGGACAATCTTTCTGGCAGGCAGGCCAGAATGACGATAGAAGGAAGAACTTTTTATGGAGGGATTGTCGTCTCGTAAACAATATTGACGAAAATGTATTTATAATTTAAAAGACACTCCGATGAATGAAAAGAAAAACATTCTCATTTGTGGAGTTGGAGAAAATGGGTATGGAGGAGCTTTATTGGAGCAATTAAAAGGGGAGAAACACAATGTTTTTGTTGTGGGAAGAAATCCTACGGGTGAACAATTTCAAAAATACATTAATGAGAATGAAGCGACTCTTATTGAGCACTCGGGAGAAATGTATCCAGACAACGTGGACTTAACTCTCTCCAATTACCAAAAAATAGGTTCTTCACTCGAACAACAATTAAATAGGGAGCCCCTTGACGCAGTCATTCAGACTCAGGCGGGATTTGGAAAAGTTCTTCAAGATAAAGATATCCGACCGCTTTTGCTGCAGTACAGAAAATTAGAAATTCCTTTTAAAGAACTTCCTCAAAAAATTATCGATGCGGGTATTCAGATTTATGCGGAATCACATCTCAAAATGATTGAAATGCTTCATCAGTTTGGCATTTTAGGTAAACAAACTCGTTGTGTTTCCTTTTCTTTTGATGAAGAAATGCCTGGATATCCCCATGAATTAAAACGACTTCTCGAATATCGAATGTATGAAATCGCTCAAAAAAATGGATTAAATACACTTGCAATTGCTCTTCCCAAAGCCGATACGCCTGCCACAAAAGAATTTCGAAAAATTCTAGATATCTTTATTTTGAAAGAATTTTTGGATGTAACCATGTCTTTAAATTTTCAAAATAATTTTACGGCTCTACTTGAAAACTTTGAAAATCTTTCCGGAGAAAAATCTGGAACATTAGAAACTATCGTTATGGGTATTTATCAGGAAATATCGGAATTCCAAAGTGGAGATATAAAAAATGAAATCCAAAAATTGTTTGGAGATCCAAGACTTCCTTCTTGGGAGCGTTCAGCTATAGATAATCTCAATCCTATTTTTACCGAAGGACTAAGCAATCTCATAAGTATGACTAGTAAAGAACCTGTGAAGTCAGAAGTAATAAGAATTACCGATCAAATTTCATTTCTTGTAAAAAAGGAAGTTTCCAAAATCTTGGTTCATGGAATAACTTCTGGAGACTCCGATTGGGGTCCTGGGAACAAACGAAGGATAACATATAAGGCCCTCTTGGATCCGGATCAAGAAGAAAAATGTGAAATTATGCTTCCCGTGATGGAACGACCAAGCATTGCCGCCTAGGTTATAGAAAAGAGAAAAGAAAATGGAGAATATAAATTGGGGTTATTTTTGCGTTCATTGTGAAGAACGATCCATTCAAAAAGGGGAATCCATCCTTGAAAAGAAGTTCTTTCTGTGGTACAATAAAAAGATGGACTTTGAACAAATTGTCGCCTACGCAGAAAAACAAAACGCATCGGATATTCATTTTTCCCCAGGACTACCAATATTTTTGCGTATTACAGGACAGATGATTCCGTTAGACGACAAGCCTTTGGAATCGGAGAAAATTCAAGAAATACTTGATCCGTTACTAAAGCCTGAACACAAGGAAGTTTTGAAAAATAGACGCCAAGTAGATTTCTTGGCTGTGACACAGGTTGGTTTGCGTTTGAGAGGAAATGCTTTTTTTCAAGAATATGGGGTTTCTGCTTCCTTTAGAATTATCCCTCGAAATATTCGTCCTTCTATAAGTTTGGGATTTCCAAAATTTGTCTATGATCGCTTTCTTCATATGAAACAGGGATTAGTTTTGATTGTTGGACCGACGGGAGAGGGAAAATCCACAACACTTGCTTCTATGATACAGGAGCGAGCGAATCTACAAACAGAACACATTATTACCGTAGAAGATCCAGTAGAATATTTGCTGACTTCTAGTAAGAGTATGGTTCAGCAGAGGGAGGTAGGAAGAGATGTGTTGAATTTTAAAGATGGTATTATTGCTGGTCTCAGGGAAGACCCAGATGTATTAATGGTGGGAGAAATGAGAGATCTAGAAACGATTTCATCGGTATTGACTATGGCCGAAACTGGACATACTGTTTTTTCAACTCTTCACACCAACAACGGTCCAGAAACAATTACTCGTATTATTGACGTGTTTCCCCCTGAACATCAGGATCAAATTCGTTCACAGTTAGCAACGACTTTGACAATGATTATTTCTCAACGACTACTCCCTGCCGCTGATGGGAAAAGTCTGATATTGGCATATGAAATATTAAGTACAAATTATGCCATTCAAAACCACATCCGACAGAATAAAATTTATCAAATTCAAAACGTCCTTCAAACCGATTCTTCTGGATACATGGTACAGTTTGAACAATCTTTGGCTGGACTTGTTATCAACAATAAAATTACGAAAGAAACAGCCATAGAATACGCTCAGGATAAAGATCAATTAAAATCAATACTGATTGCCAATGGAGTGAAGTAAGGACAATGCGTAATGAGTAGTGAATAATGAATAATTTTAATTCATTTTTTTTCTGACTTCCTCAATGTCCGATATTACCTTATCGAATAATTTATTTGCCTCTGCATAAAAATCCTTTACTCCACTTTTTCCATCTAACGAGTCGGATGTGGATTTTATAAAATAAGAAGAACAGTTTGGTATTTTTTCCTCTATGAACTCTACGATATCTTCTATAAATGAAAGTTTTTTGTTTGGGAACAAGTTGTGGATGTTTTTTTTAAATTCCCAATGAGATATCTTAGGTCGTAACTTTATTTGTGCGTTTTCTAAATCGCCTTCGTCTTTTTTCCCTTCATAAACATCCAAAGAGATAAGCAGGTAATCTTTTTGTACACAGTAGTGTAGAACTATCCTTTGTCCCTCAATGATGGCCGTTTTAGTTCTCTTGTTGTAATTTTCGGTTTCTATTGGATCTGGACCAACTCCTCCTGAAAGATCATTCTCTATATATTTCACAGACATCAATGTTTTTTTATAACTATAAATATTTTTGTCAACAAGTATTTTGAATTGATAATTGTTCATTTATCGCGTCGAAGTTTTTGACGAAGACGGATTGTTCATTGATAATTGCCCCGATGCCTAAGGCTTTTGTGAATTTACACACACATTCTTTTTATTCGCTGTTGGAGGCGACGGCTTCTCCTACGAAAATATTAACCAAAGCCAAAGAATGGCAGTATCCAGCGGTGGCTTTGACTGATACGGGTGGGGGATATGGGCTTTTAGAATTTTATGAAGAAGCTCAGCGTATTGGTGATGTAAAACCTATCTTGGGAGTAGAGATAGCGGTATCTTCGGATTCTCGGTTTGAACGTCGTGCAGGAATGGATGGACGAGAAGGGCACATAGTCCTTCTCGCGCGAAATACAGAGGGTTATAAAAATCTGTTACAATTACTCTCATATGCGTACTTGGAGGGATTTTATTATAAACCAAGAGTAGATTGGGAATTACTCGAGGAATATAAAAAAGGTCTTTTCGTTCTCACTGGGGCGACGGGTGGTTTGTTGGGAAAAGCATTTTCTGACCAGGGCGAAAAAAAAGCCATTGAGGTATTTGATCGTATTAGAAAAATATTCGGGAAAGAGAATGTGTTGTGCGAACTGGTGTCTAGAAAAAATGAAAATCAAAAAAAATTAAATATTTTCGTTTCAGAATTATCCCGGTCTTCTGGATGTATGCCAATTGTCACTTCGGATGCTCGATTCCTTGAAATGGAAGATGAAGAGTCGGCAGATGTTCTTTTTTGTATCGGGAAAAACATAAAAGTATCAGATCTTGGTCGTGTAAAATTTGCCGAGGGGAATTGGTTTAAAACATTTGAAGAAATAGAAAAAGAACTCAGTGGATATATCGATAAAGATTTTCTCGAACAATGTCGACAAAACACCCTCGAAGTTGCTGAACAAGTGGAACTCAAATTGGAATTTGATCAAAACCTCTTACCTCATTTTGAAGTAAAGAAAGGAGAAACAGAAGCCTCTCAGTTACGGGGGGATTGTGAGAAAAATTTAGAAGTACGATATGGAAAAAATTATCCAAAAAGTGTTTTGGAACGTCTTGAATATGAACTCTCTGTTATCGGAAAAATGGGATTTGAAGCCTATTTTCTTATTGTGGCAGATTTTATCCATTTTGCCCGTGAAAATGGTATTGCAGTAGGTCCGGGAAGAGGATCGGCGGCTGGATCGATTGTTTCTTATCTCTTGGGGATTACCAATGTTGATCCTCTGAAATATGAGTTACTTTTTGAACGATTTCTCAATCCTGAACGAATTTCGATGCCAGATATAGACATTGATTTTTCTGATGAAAGGAGAGATGAGGTTTTGCAGTATGTTGTGGAGAAGTATGGAGATGAAAGAGTGTCGCGTGTTTGTACATTTGGGACTATGTCTGCTCGAGCCGCCCTCAAAGATGTCGGAAGAGCTCTAGGAGTTCCTTTTGCCGAGATGAATGCACTGACTAAACTCTTGCCAAATCGTCCAGGATTTACACTGGAAATGGCGGAGAAAGTAAAAGACTTCAAAACACTCATCGAAACGAATGATCAACTCAAAAAGGTATCAACCATTGCCTATAGACTTGAAGGATGCGTGAGGCATGTGTCAGTACATGCTTGTGCGGTAATCATCGGACAAAATGATCTTCGTCAATCGACTCCTATACAATGGGCGCCAGGAGATGAAAAAATAAAAATTACGCAATTTCCATACCAGCAACTAGAACATGTGGGACTTTTGAAAATGGATTTTTTGGGATTGAAAAACCTGTCAGTTTTAGAAAAAACAGTCAATAATATTCGAGCAACCACGGGAGAAGAACTCGATATGTCGAGCATTCCTATTGATGACGAAAAAACTTTTCGCATGCTTGCAGAAGGGGAGACAACGGGAGTTTTTCAGTTTGAATCAGCGGGGATGAGACGGTATTTAAGAGAACTAAAACCTACAGAATTTGAGGATTTGGTTGCTATGAATGCGCTCTATAGACCGGGTCCTATGGAATATATTCCAACCTATATTGAGGGGAAACATCATCCCGAAAAAATAGTGTATATGCACCCGATACTTGAACCCATCCTCAAAAAAACGTATGGAATCGCTGTGTATCAGGAACAGATTCTCAAAATTGCTCGGGAATTTGCGGGATTTTCTTTGGGAGAAGCGGATATCTTGAGAAAAGCTATCGGAAAGAAAATCGCATCCATTCTGTCAAAACAAAGACAGCGATTTATTGATGGGGCTATTGCTCAAGGATACGATAAAAAACTTGCTATAAAAATTTTTGATGAAATTGTGGTTCCGTTTTCTGGGTATGGATTTAATAGGTCCCACGCAGTATGTTATGCCAGAATTGCCTATGAAACGGCATATCTCAGAGCGAATTATCCAGTTGAATTTATGGCGGCTATGATGACGACGGATCGACACAATACGGACCGTATTGTCCTTGAAATGAATGAGTGTCGAGATATGAATATTGAAGTTTTGCCTCCTTCGATAAATCAATCGGGATCATATTTTACAGTCATTCAGGAGGAGGGGAATCGGCGACAGGCTTCCCTTGATGTTGGAGAACAGCAAATACGAGATAAAAAAATTCGTTTTGGATTAACTGCTATTAAGGGCTTGGGGGAAGAAACCGTTGATCAAATTATTTTTGAACGAAAAGCCAATGGGGCATTTGGGTCTTTGCAAGAATTTGCAAAAAGAGTGCCTGCCAAATTAATGAATAAGAAAACACTTGAGGCGCTTACATTTTCTGGAGCGTTTGATAGTTTTGGAGATCGAAAAGCTATTGCTGACTCCCTTGAAGATTTAGTGCAATTTTCCAAAGAACACGAGAACAAAACCAATGCAGGACAAATGGGTCTTTTTGGTGGAGTAGATACGAGTGCTGTGGAATTCACCCTCCGGAATACCGTTGCCACCAAAGATGATATATTGCGTTGGGAAAGAGAAAGCCTCGGACTTTTTGTTACGGATCATCCACTTCGGGGGCTCAATGATTATTTTCAAAAATACGGTACGTTAATAGGGACGTTATCTGATACTGAAGACGTAGGGAAAAAAAGAACTATACATGGTATTGTCACGGATGTTCGGAAAATCCTTACGAGGAGAGGAAAAAACATGGCTATTTTAGAGTTGGAAGATACATCAGGGAAAATGGAAACAGCTATTTTCCCTCAAGTCTATGACAGTATCCCTGCAGGAGTATTTGAATTGGATGCTTTCTTGCGTGTTCGAGGGAAAATCGAAGAGCGAGATGGGAAACTCAATATGATTGTTGATGAAATCCAATTGGGGAATCTTCAAAAAGTGGGGAAATGGAACGGCGAACAAGAAGAATTATCATTACAAGAAGAAAAATCCGACTTAAAATCACTTCCTCCCTTGGTTATTAAAATTCCGGAAGGAATACTCAAAGAAAAAGTACGTTCTCTAAAAATATTTTTACAAAGCCTCAAAATAGATGTTGGAGGGGTTGCGGTAGAAATCTATATGAATGGACAGAAGATCCCACTTCCTTTTCGTATAAAATTAGGAGAAAAAGATCAGGAGAAAATCCAGAAAATTTTGAAATAAAAATAAAAAAAGGTATACACTGGAAAATGTACTTTCCTCACAATCCCATGAAAACGTTTTTACTGCTTCCGTTTTTCTCATTTCTTTTGTTTCCAACTCTTGTTTTTGGTCAGGAAGCATCGGTGGAAAATCAAGATGTTTTGCCACCAAGTCAAGTGCTCTCTATTAAGGAAAATACAATCAGTCCTGATCGAATGGACGAGTATTACACTCGTAGACAAAAATCATTTCAGCAATCCCGTATTCAAAAAAAACGATTATTTCCTGAATATACAGGGAGCGCAAAAGCTCGGGCGAGAGAAGTTTTGCAATACTCAAAAGAACGAAAAACATTAAATCAACAATCACAAAAAAGACTTCAAACCTCAACAAACGCGAATAAATACCAACAAGCATTTTCCAAGGAGGAGGCAAACCAGAAGAAAGATTTTTCTCAAAATGCGGGGAGATTCTCAAATTATAAAAGTGAATTAAGAAAACAATTTTTCAAGGAGAAAAAAATGCAGTAAAGGGAATTTTATTTGCATTTAAAAAAATTCTTCTACAATGAACGGTGCATTTACTTTCTTTTGTAATTTTGCACATGAAAAAACTAGTTTTCGTTTCCGTTTTTGCTTTATTACTTATCCCTGCATCTTCACTGGCTTTACAAAACAATGCTCGTATGAAGGGACATAGTTTTTTGATAAACCCTATAGATCTTCAGACTTCGATTTTTAAGAAGGATTTGTCTTCAGAGAAAGAAGCTACTACAACGTCGCGCATGCTTCAAAAATCATCTTCTATAAAAACAGAACAAAGGATGCCACGTTATGAAGATGATCAAAAAGAATCAGAAGAAGCCAAACAATCACCAGCTATCGATTCTTTCCGATCCTGTGGTGACAATTGTTTGAAGGATGTCCCAACAGAGATTCCACGGGTGATAGAAAAAGGTTCGGATATGGCGATTCCCTCTCCTGTAATTATGCCACCAAGACAAGTACAAACTTCTCCTTCTCTCAAACGTCAATCAGCAAAAGTTCGTTTTTTGGATCGCAAAGTAAATAAACTCGGACAAGCAGGAACAGAAGTTCAACCCTCCTTTAATGAGGTTATGGAAGTTCCTACTGTTGAGGCAATAGAAACGGAAATGGCATTGCCTGAAGCGGAAACAGAAATAGCTCTTCCCGAAATGACAACAACCGGTACTGCAGTTGATACAAATCGAGGAGCATGGCTTCAGAAAACATTGCAACAAGTTCAACGTCGAGAGAGAAATCTCACCCGACAGGTAAATAGATATGGACGGGTATTCCAGTTTTTGAAGAGCCAGTAATAAAGGGATTATCCTACAAGATAAATCTTTGCAAAATTTGAATAAAAAGCTCGCTTCTCGGCGAGCTTTTTATATACTGATACTCGATGAAAGTTTTGATTTTGGCGGGAGGATTTGCAACGAGATTGTGGCCACTTACCGAAAAGCGAGCGAAACCGCTCCTTCTTTTGGATGGGAAAACTATTTTGGCGCACATTTTTGACCAAATTCCACAAGACGCTGACGTCTATCTTTTGACCAATAAAAAATTTGAAAAAGATTTTGAAAAAGAATGCCAGAAATGTCAGAGAACTCGGGTACAGATTTTTTGCGAAGATGCATATTCCGATGGGGAAAAGCTAGGAGCACTCCGTGCTTTATCCGTAGCAATTCGAGAATTTAAAATTGTAGAAAATGTGTTTGTTTTTGCGGGAGACAATCTCTTACCAGAACTTCGTATTGAACAAATAATGTGTTCAGTATATGAATCCTGTATTGCTGTTCGAGAAGTAGAAACTTTGGAGGAGGCTCGAAAATTTGGAGTGATAGAAATCAAAAATCAGAGAGCAGAGAACAGGGATCAAATGTCAAATTCGAAATACAAAATACAGAACACGGAAATTATTAATTTTGAAGAGAAACCTTCAGAACCAAAATCCCGTCTTGTTTCCACTGGATTTGCCTGCATTGGCTCCAATCTTTTCCCAATTTTGCATATATTTGCAAATGAATCCCCGGACGCTTTGGGGTCTATTTTTACAGAATTTTTGCGTTGCAAAAAAACAGTGCTTGCTGCAAAAGTAGGTGGGGAGTGGTTTGACGTTGGGAGTTTTGAGACTTATTTGGAGGCTCATAGAAAATTGCAGAAACAAAATCTTCAAAAAGATAAAAATGTTCAAGAAAAAGGGAATCTATTTTCGGGAAAAGTTTTTATCGGAGAGGGAGCCCAGATAACCAATTGTCAAATATTGGATTCCATTATCTATCCTGGTTGTAGATTGAGAAACTGTCATATATCTCGATCTATTCTTGATGAAAATTGTGACTTAGAAGGACTTGATATCAATCAAAAACTCATACGAAAAGGAACGATTTTAAAAGTTTAGTTTTGGGTGAGAGATTGCCACTCCCGCGTACGCGGGATCGCAATGACAAAAGAGTGTTTTTTTTGCTTGAGAAAAAGCTTCTTTTGTGCTATAATGAGGAGAAAAATTTTCATGGAAAATCAAAAAAATACTATTAATGAAGCTTTTAATCCTGGAAAAGAAATATTTTCTTGGACGGCTTGTAACTATCATCCACATAAACGTGGGTGGTTGTGGCTCACTATTTTTTGCATTGTTTTTTTTGGAAGTGCAGTGTTAATGCTTTTCCAAGGCGGAGGTTGGGGAGACAAGCTCGCTTCAGCGACTTTTTTACTCGCTTTGGCAATGTACTTTTATGTTCATAAACAAGGAAATGAAGACCACGAAGTTCGTGTAACTGAGCGAGCGGTATTTATTGATAACAAACTTATTTCTTTGGAAAAATTATCTGGATATTGGTTTGTGTATGATGAGACCGCTTCTTTGTTGAATTTGCAATTTGAAAATAAACGTCGAGATCAAAAAATAATTCTTCAAATGGGAAATCAGACACCAGATTTTTTCAGAAAAAACTTCGCTCGGGTAGATTTGCTTGAATTGGAAGACAAAAAAGAAGGATTGCTTGATCTTTGGATTCGGGCACTAAAGTTATAAAATGAAATTCTTATTTTCTCAGATTTCAAATTTCAAAAGATCTCTATCAGAGGGGCGATTTGTGTTTGAAAACATTGAGAAAAAAGATCGGGTTACCGAATCTTTTGTTCAAACGGACAAGGAAAAAACAGAACTCAAAAAAGAAGTGGTCACTGAACAAAAAAAAGAGACGAGTGTTGAGACGATGCGTAAAATCAAAGAACTGCGATTGCAGGCGGATAAAGACCGAGAAAAAAAACAAGAAATCGATAAAAAAGTGAAAGAAATACGTACAGAGATTGATCCTCAAATTAAAAACTTAAATAAAACGATTGAGGGGAAGTATAAAGAAATTCTTAAGTCGAAATTACAAACACTTGAAAATCTGAAAAAAAGCGGAAAAGAAAAAGAATTTCAAGAAGAGGTAAAAAAAATACAAAACGAACTGGCAGAAGATCCTGATATAAAAAAAGAAGTGGAAAAAACACAGCAAACAGCAGATCAAATAAAAGAAAATAATAAAGGTTTTTTTGAAAAGGCAGGAGACGTAGCTTCTGATTTAGGTGGAGCGGCTTTAGACATCGATATCAAAAGAACGCTTGGGGCAGCTGTGACATTCTGGTTTGCTCCAAACTTTTTTACAGATGCCTCTCTCAAAACCAAAGCGTGGCTAGCAGGTATTGGTGGAGCCATTTTTCTAAATGATCATATTGCTTCAGGAGTGCTCAGAGGAGCGGAATGGACATTGGAGAATATCGGATGGAAAACTATTGTAAAAAATCCTGTTGATACCATTTTTAATACAGCCACGGGACTTGCTACGGGAGAAATTGTAGATGAGTTTTCTAAAGGAAATATCATAAAAGGATTGAGTTATATTTTCCCCGAAGATTGGGGAGGAGGAAATGCTAAAATTTCTTCACAAGAGTTAAATGAACGGGTGCATAGTCCTGAATTTTATAAAAAAATAGAAGAACAGCCAGAATTTCGGAAATTCATGCCGGAGAAATTCAAACAATTTTATGATAAAAAAGCAGCACTCGAAGAAAAAAATAACGATGGTGTCAAGATTCCGTTTACGGCTGATGACAAAGATAAAAGTATAGATAATGCCGCAAAACTCTTTGTTCAGAGCATGGATCATTTGAATTTGGCAGAAATGAATCTCAATCGAGAACAGCTCGATCAAATGCAACCAACAGGATGGGTTGCCAAAATGCGACGAAACTTCTTGTCTATTTATAACAGTGATATGTATCGGTACTTTAATGAACATCCTGATGAAAGGGTAAGAAATGCATTTTGGAAAAAAGTAGAAGAATATGGGCAGAAAAAAGACGAAGGAAAATTGGAATCTTTCACTATGGATAATATGTTTGGAGATACTCTCACTCCAGAAATGGTAAAAGAACAAAAAACAGGAATAGATAGATTTATGTTCAATGGTACAAATGGAAATGGGGTACAACTCGCTCTCTGGGGAGGAATGATTATCTATGGACTCTCCATGTTGGCAGTTGGAGGATCTTGGATCTTTAAAGAAAAAATTCCTGAATTGTACGGGAAAGCAAAAGAGAAATTAAAAAGAGGTGAAAATGAAATCAAATCAACGGATGAATTTAACCCAAAAAAAGTCAAGGCTATGATAGAAAAGGGAGATTTCAGAGGAACAATGAATGCTCTCCAGGATCAAAACGTAATCACAGAGAAGGAATCCGGAGATTTTTTGAATAAATGGATAAATGATAAGAATCCAAGCCAAAAGCAAAAAGATTTTATGGAGAGACTCAAGAAAGATAGGGCATTTAATGATATTTTGGATTCAAAGAAAAAAACCATTAAGGATGCTCGAGATGTTTTTAGAAAATTTGATGGAGAAGCTGAAGGAGTTTTATACGACCAACATTTTATGGTCATTGATTCTTACAATGAATTTAGAAAGATGGTTTTAGACAACAAAGGTCAAAAGAAAAAAGGTCTCAGTTACAAATTTAAAATAGAAAATACAAAAGACCAGAAAGGAAAAGAAGAATATGCTTTCGAGGATATCCTTTACAAAAATAAATCAAAAAAAGATGCGGGACTGGAAGCCACAGTGAAGTACAATGATAAAAGCTTTGATGTAAAATTCAGAATGCAGGGAGGGGAGTTGCAATTTTCTGGAATTAACGAAAAAGATGCAGTTGGCTGGGACTGGCGTACTGTGAAAAAAGTTGAAAAAAGTTTCTCATAACAAAGATCAAAAATTCAGGATTTCGTATTGATTTCAACGCTTATTTGATGTATAATAACAAGATTTTATGAAATTATTTTTGAAACGGATTCTTTCTCCTTCGGTGTGGCTTCCATGCCTTATAGCTTTTGTTGTCGTCCAAGTAGTCGGTCACGGATTTGCCTTTGCTGAAGGGACGGGGACAGGAACAGAAGATGATGTGCTTAAAAGTTTCGGACGATTTATATCAGTACTCGTGAATGTTTTGGTGTTTTTGACACTCAAACTTTTGGAAGTTGGAGGGAAGGTTATGGGAACAGATTATATTACAGGACCAGAACCTATGTCAGCAATTAGACCTATGTGGGTCATTATCCGAAATTTTACTAATATCGGGTTTGTTGTGGTATTGCTTTTTTTAGCATTTACGAATTTGTTTTCTTTTGGTGGAGACGGAAACTGGACTATCAAAGAAAAACTTCCAAAAGTTATCATCGCACTGGTAGCGATAAATTTTTCACTTCTTGGATTTCGCGTCATTATCGATGCAGTGAATGTCGGAATGGTGTCTATTTTGTCAATTACCGATACGGCTTCAGAAGCAAAAAAGATTTCAACCCTTAAGGATCTGTTGGATGGAGACGATAATAAAATAAATTCAAATGGGGAGCAGTGTTCTGGAAATGCGGCCGATTGTAAGCCCTTTTCTTATTGGATAAATAAAACGCTGTGTCCAGGAGGTGAAGGGAGTAGTGAGTGTTTAGGAAGTATGGATCCAACAAAAATTCCAAATGATTCTACGTCCAATAACATTATCATGGCTTTTGCTGTTCAATTCCAAGGTCTCGAACAGATGGTCAAACTATCAGTTGGAACGAAGAGTTGGACTAATGTTTCTGAACACGTTATTTTCTCTGCTATTTTGGTTATTGCTTATATGTCGGCCCTCTTGGCCGTTTTTGTAGCCATGTTAGCGCGTATAGTTGTACTCTGGATTGCAATGGTATTTTCTCCGATTATTATTGCTGGATGGGTAATGGGATTTGCCGATGGAGAAGGTTCGGAAGTAAAAGAAATTGTCGTTGCACAACTCATCATGCCGCTCAAAATTGCCGCAGCATTTGCAGTTTGTTTTGTAATGATGGTTGCTATGCAGGGATCAGCATTTCTTGATGTTTCCGACCCAGATATTGTAATATTCAAACCAGGTCTATCGTTGAGTTCCCTTGCCCAAGGAGGAGCGGGGCTTCTCTGGAAGATTGCAACGATTGTTGTTTTTTGGAAGGTAGCGTTTTGGGCTATTGATAAATCGGTCGCTAAAGGAATTACTGATGTCATTAAGACAGGAACCGAACAATTTGGAACTTTCGCCGCTCGTGCGGCGACGGTCGACCGACAGATATTCAAGTTGCCAAATGGACAAGACGTTTCTTTGGCATCACTTGGGCGCATCCCTGAAGCGATTAACGCAGCTGTCGGTAATATAACAACACAAAAAGGAATATTCAAAGAGATGCAAAAAGCAGGGTTCACGGCTACTTTAACCGAGGATAGTATCAAAAAAATGAAAGGAATATTCTCAACAGCCGAGCAAATTGCGATTATTGACCGATTGAAAAATGCGAAGAGTGAGACAGAAAGACAAGAAATTGCAAAAGAATTATTTAAGCCATTGGCTGCCTCAGGAGGAGAGTTTGATGTTAAAAACTTGACTGATAAGGGGACTGAAACAAAAAATGACACCAAGAAATCAGTTAATGTCTCAGAGGAAAAGGATCAGAAAACAATCCTGGGATACGGTTCTAGTGGAACATATGATGCGAATGTCCTTAAGACGAACCAAGACATCCTAAATGGTGCGCGTGGTGCAACCGTTGATAATGTTGAAACTATTTTAAATAATTCAGGCATTGAGATTTCTGAGTTAGAAAAAATTAAAGAGAGCGATTATGAAAAACTTGCTACAAACATTCTTACAGATGCTGGGGCTGTGGCAGACGATGAAAATAATATAAAACGAGTTGTATTAGCTCTAAAACAAATGAAAAAACAAGGAAGTAGTTCTGCCGAGAATCTTTCCACCAAGTTTGAATTAGGAGGGAAGGATGATAAATCACCAACAATCAATGTTTCTCTAACTCCAACGGAAGAAGGAAAAGGAGAAAAACAAACATTTTCTTTTTCAAAAGTATCTGCTAAGGATCTCAATGATAGAAAGAAGCAAAAAGGAGCTCTTGTTCAGGAAATTAATAAAAATTTATCAAACAGTCAATTTGCAGCACATCTTCGAAATGAAGCAAATCGAAACGACTTGATAAAATCACTTGGATTTTCTGGTGATGAAGTGAAGTATGATAATACGACTGGAAAAATAAGTATGGAGTAAGAGTTAAAAAATACTATTCACCTAGTTTAAAAATGGTATTTGACAACGTTTTCCTTTTTCATAGGACTTTCCTGAAAAAACAGTGTTTGTTATAATAAAATATTTCACAATTTGGGTAAAGCCAAAACTACCCCATCAATCTAGGAGAAAGGGCTTGTTTATGCTATAATGCTTAGACACATGAAATGGATTTTGAATAGCTTTAGAAGCTTTGAGAACTCTTGGTATCAAGGGGTGATCTGGCAAAATACGCCCGCAGGTCCTACAGAAGGGGCGGGGACCGCTTCCAGTGATGGATCCAAGCCCGAGACGAAGAAGCCCAAGAAAGCCCTGACGACCGAAAAAGAAAAAGAGAAAAATGTTTTGGATATATTGGAGAATCCTCTGCAGTTTTCCCTGCGTCACGTGGCTGAACTCGAAAAAGCGGTCAAAGATGGAAAATTAAACGAAACCCAAAAGGCGAAGTTTCGTACGTTGGTAGGATACTTTTTTAGTTTGGGAGCGGATTCACTTGAAAAGGTTCCTCCACGAGTGCTCTTCCGTATTCAGCAATCCAAAGCATTAATGGCGCTTATCAGTCCACAGATGAGTGAGAACCTAAAATTACTTCTTTCTCAACAACGGGATAAGTTGCGAGAGTTATTGCATGACAAAGAGGCAAAGTCCATGACCCCCGGACAAATTTCAAAAATTGCTTCACTCTATCGTTACCTCCACATTGAGGCATTGCAGACGGATGGAAGCATGGACGAGGTATTCGAAAAAGCAAAAAAAGTATTAATGGATTTGGGAGTTCCTCTTTTGGAACGATTTAAATTTCATTACAACAAAGAAAAAAATGTCAAGAGCAAGGATTATAGAAAAGAAATAGAAGGAGTTATCCGAGGAGACGAAAACCATGCGGCACTCACGAGTACAGAAAAATTACTCCTTTTGGAAATTCATAGCTTGTTTCCTAAGGAGAATCAGTGGGGGGATGAAAAGCATTCTCGAATTTGGAAATCAATTGTTGAGGCGGCAACAAAAAATATCTTTCAAGAAGAAGATGCCACTGAATATAACCCTAATTATACGTTGGCTTGGGAATTGATAGATGAATTTCTCAATGGAGAGGAAGAAAAAGAGGATCCAGAAGTAGAAGATATGCGACTTATAAAAACACTTGAGGCATTTCGATCTCGCGGGAAAATTGCTGAATTTTTGATTTTCGCAAAAAAACATCCTGTGCTTCTTGAATCACATTTAGATGCGTTGAAACAAATTCTTTCGGAAAAAGAAGAGGACCAATTCTCTATCAGAGAAGCACTTGGTTTGGAATTTAATAGTGTTAAATGGGCAGAAGCATTGAAGTCAGAGAGCGATTCTATTCAAGATTTAGAGGAAGAAATTAAAAAAATAAAAGATAATAAATCAAGTCTTGAAGAAAGTGCGTTTGAGGAAGTGCTCAAAGAAGATAAGTCAGGAGATCTTTCTTCTAAGTATAGAAAAATAAAGGACGAAGCCAAAGAACGACTCGGAGGAGATATTTCCGACAGTGTGATTAAAAGAATGAAAGAAGAAGAAGTAAGTAAAATAAAAATATTTGAATCAACACTAGAAAAGGAAGTCACTAATTTGGAAGAACTAGAAAAAGATAAAACAAAAGAAACAGAAATAAAAAACTTACGAAGTCAAATCACAACCATAAGACAAAGACTTTCCGACTCAGAAAAAAAACTACGAGAACTTGTTGATTTGGAAAAAAGAATCGCTCAGGCGAAAGTCGACGTTCTGAGAAAATTTAAATTTCGGGAAGAAGATCAAGCTAAAATTACAGAATTACAAAAGCGAGTTGATGAACTTGAAAATCAGAAATTTGCGCGTATTCGCGAAAATGAAGTGTATTTGGAGATGAATGAATTTCTCGTTCGTCCCAAGGAAATCGCAGAGAACGTACAAAAAAAATATTACACAGGACTTTCAGATCGAATAAAAAATCATTCTCTCCATGCGGCAGACATAGAGGTTCTTTCCAGCCGTTCACAAGAAGCGGATACGGCAGACTTGATCAGAGGAGAAAAAGTATTTTTTACTAAATTTCATAAGGCATTTGAAGCCGTGTTACAGGATATAAATATTTCTTCGACTGGAGATTTGCAATATCAGGAATGGATAGATCATCTCAATAAAGTTTTCAATTATAAAAATCTTGAGAATAAACTCATTGAACAAGGGTTTAACATTCGAAAAGAATTTGGAGATGAGCAAGTGGTGACGACTGTTTTGGATGGAGCTTTGCGTTATTTTCGAGAACAAATACGGGAAAAAATTCCCGTAAGTGATGAAAAGCTAAAACAAGATATACTCACTCATTGGGAGCGATTACACAGTCATATCGATTCCGTTCAGGAAGTACAAAATCAATATTCAGGACGAGAATTCTACAATCAAGTGATGATCAGTGCTGATAAAAAAATAGAAGATCAAAAGAAAGAATATGACGCTGTTGTTGATGGGTTAGGGCTTGATGATGAAAAAGAATCGGATGTTCGAGAAAAGAAGTCTCTTCAGGAAGTTTTTGAGTATTCAAAAATATCTTTTGAAAATGGGCGCGCAATAGATATTGATGGGAAAGAAATATTTATTCCTGGAAAGAAAAAATTGGCACAAGCCGTACTTATGACTCGTGATATCCGAGAAGCTATAAATAACCACATTTATAAATTCACAGGAACGTTTCCAGAAATATCCCAAGGAATTGAATTACTCAAATCAGATGATCCAAAATATCTCTCCAAGAGGAAAGATTTAGCTATGCAATGGGAGAATGAAATAATCCCGAGTTGGCAAATCGCAAAAAAAGAAATTCCGCTTCGTCTGGAACAAATGAAAGAAGAATGTCGATCGGTATTTGGGACGAGTCCTCAAGTAGATGCATTCTTAGAAGGATTTTTTAAAGCATGTGAGGGAATGATGACTCGTCTGAATGATATTTTTGATCAAGTGGAAACATTTGATGATATCCTGAAAAATCCAGGATATTTGCAGGCACTCGTAAAAGATCTGAATCTTCTGAAACGTTTCTCGGATTTTCGTGATGGATTTTGGGCAGAAATGGCCAATCGTATTACGGAGAAATTTGAAGCTCCTTCCAAGGGGTTACAGGTACTGAAAGAAAATGAATATTATGAGAAACCAGATGAGTTTGAGGAAAGGTTTAAAGCAGTACAGGATAAATTTCGAGCACATTTTTCTAGCTATTCTCAGCATATGAATCGCATCAAAAGAATTATTGATATGGATATTGATAAACTGGAAGATGAACGTTTTTTCCAAAAATATAAACTCAGCAAAGCTCAAGCAGAGAATGTTATGCGAGATCATAGTGCACAGAATGAACAATTTGAAGGTATTTGGAGGGAATTTAATGACCCTCAGTTTATTCAGGATTGGATGAATGGATATAAGGGGGATGATCCAGAAAAAAAACTAGAAAAACTTGAACAGTTGGGAAAATGGGAAATTGTTACAGCGACGGCAGAAAAAGCAGAAGGACAATCAAAATCCCTCTCAAAATGGCTCGACGACTATAGAGCAGATGCTGGGGCTAAGAAAAAAGTTTGGAGTACACAATCTTTTTCGCTCTATGATATATACGCTACTATCAAACAAGGTATTCAGGCGAATGAAACCAATTGGAAACGAAAATCTGACAAAGCGGTTTCGGCCATGGGTATGAAATTTTTTGGAACAGATAATTACTTCGGAAAAGAATTTAAACGAATGGGAGAAGAATCTGAGGGACAACGAGTCAAGGAATTTGAGACTCAGTATGGAGATTATGATGGATGGGTGCTTGAAGACGTATTGGAACGCACATCAAACCCAGATGAAATGCGTGCAATTTTTAATCTCATGAAAGAAAAAGGATTTTTGCAGTGGGATAGTCCGTCGGTATGGAGAGCTCTAATGCGGGTACAAAATATTGTCACGTTTAATATTCCAGAAGATCAGTATTTAAGTCTCTTTGAAATTAAAGAGAAGGTAAAAGCAGCCTGTGCTCCACTTTGGAACGCAGATGTGTATCGGAAATGGGATATTTCGCTCGGGGACGATCTTAAAAAAGTCAAAGACGGTCATGCTCGCGAATTCGCCCTCTATGAAAACGATGACAAACCGCGTATTGCCATTCTCTCGGGAATGCTTCAGCGATGGGAAAAGGGCGATGCGACCGATGTCGATCCCGCAAAATACGAAGCTTTCCTTTTCGAAGCGTTCCGTTTAGGAAAAATGAACGGACAACCAGATGCTCGATGGTATTACTTCGTCATGGGATTAACGGTCAAAAATCCAAGCACTGGAAAACCTATTCTCTCGCGAGAAATTATGACGCGTATCGGAGATGATTTCTTGGCACGATTTCCACATTCTGAATTCTTGGTAGATAAAGGAGCTCCCAAAAAAAATGGAAGAATTGTTCCTGCAGGGCTTGGACAGGTAAGGCCATGGAATTTTACCGATTATGAAGCATGGAAAGATATGTTGGGAAGCGGAAATGGCACATACGACTTCAAAAACAACACATCTATACGATCCAATACAGAAACATTTTTCTACGAAGTAATTAACGAGTGTCCCGACACGGTCCAGCGTGTACAACGTATGGGACGATTTTTTGATCAACCCGATCATGATGATGGGGTCAACTATCAAGCCGCTTGGACACAAGATCAAGTAAACGAGGCACTTACATTGGATTCTGTGCAGAAAAAGAAAGAATCACCAGACTTCTGGCGTAGTTGGTTATCAGGATTCGACATGTATATGAAGCATAAAAAACATTTGATCGAAGTAGGAGATCAAACATGGGGCAATAATCCAGATTGGCTCAAGGCGAAACGAAAGCACCTTCTGGATGTGGGATACAATCTCAAGGTTTCGCTTACCGCAACCCAAACATTACAAGGAAATTTTGCAGGACTCAAACGAAATAATACGGCTATTTTTACTAAGCACGATTGGGATACGGAGTCTGGATATGCCATCAAGGCAGAACCTAATAAACAGAAAATTAATTCATTTATGAAGAATCTGTTTGATCAGAAAGGTGAAGATAAAGCTTATTATGAACTTTTGGATCTTAGTTTAGCAGATAAGTATGGGGCAAACTGGACCGATCGAGAAGCATCACAAGAATATAAAAATCAATATGGAGAAAAAGTCCAAAATCTTCTCGCTCGAGAACAAGGTACACAAAAATACTTTACTAATACAACAGCACTGGAAGAAGCTCTCAATAGATACTGTTCCGAACATGGAGGAGTGAGTGCAGGATATTCTCTAGCAGCGTAATAAAACATTATTCCGAGGAACTGTTAATTTTATATTGAGAATAAGTAAGAAACTTGTTTGAGTTTTTTGCATCAAAAAGGCAAAATACAAAAGAAAACAAACCCACAATTTTCAGGAATGCTTTTTTACTTAAAAAAAGAAAACAATCCACAGTGTCATTGGCTTGACAGGTTTTTAAGTTTTAGATTCCTGCAACCTGTGTTGGGAATAACAAAGAGGGGAGGAGCGAAAAAATTCTTTTCTGTTGTATTATTATGGGTTTTTGTATTGTTCAGCTTTCAGTCGACGGTTCAAGCGGCTTTTTTAGATTTTTTATCAGAAAAAAATAAAACAACAGTTCCTCCTGTGGAACGACTCAAATTAATATCGATTCTCGTGGAGGATTCGCTTCTCCGAAATAACACCCTTGAATCCAAAATTCAAAGATACGCTCGGGATGTTCAAGAAAAAACTGACGGGAAAGTTGTTTTTATTCCGATTCCTCGTGATGCATCTCCATTAGATATTTACGAAGGGAATGCCGCTTTGTATTTTTCGGGACTTGAAAATGATGGAAAATCACAGCTTATTGGAACGATCCTTATCGGAGAAGTCCCTCTTCCGATTATCGAAAAAAATGAGAATCTTTGGCCAACTATATATCCCTATACGGATTTTGAAAAACCTTCTTACTTTTGGGACACACAGAAAAATAGATTTGTGTATCAAGGGGGAGGTGATGAAGAACCAGAGATTTGGCATGGACTGATACGATCAGATATCGGGACAGGGGAGGGTTATGATGAAGATGATTTAGCAGACATTCGAGAAGACCAGTATGTGGCGTATTTTGATGCGAATCATGCAGTTCATCAGGGAACAGAATCCTTTGGAAAGAAAGTGTTTTATATGGATTTACCCCGCCAAAAGGAAGGCATGAATGAGGAAATGAAAAAACGTTATGAAAATTATATTCTCCACTTAGAAGACGCTATATACCTGAGGTTCAATAAATATTGGTTTGCTGATTTGTTACTTGATGCCCAGTTTAATGAAGCAATCCCCCTCGGATTATTACCAGAAAATGTTGCTCCGAGCGAACTTCCTAATATGGCTGGGGATGCCATAAAAATGCCGGATGTACAAACAAAATATCCCATAGAAAATTTACTCAAAAGGTATTTTGAAGCGTGGGGACAATATCTTTCGCAGGTAAATTCTATGGTTGGAGTGGCAGATCGGTGGGATCCCAAAGACATTGATACAACAATTTCTCTTGTTTCCCGCAAGGATGAGGCGGCAGGACTTTTTCTTAAAAGTATAAACGACAATATAGAGAGTTCGCTTAATGCACAGCTTGTGGAAAAAAATATTTCCGAAAATATTTCGGTACCCGATACAACGGATGCTCTTTTTGCAGAAACGGTTTTACAACCTTATGGAAAACCACTCTTTTGGAACGGAGTCTCCCGAAGCAGTATGGATAGTGAAGATTGTTCTCTTTTGAGAGGAAGTCCGAGAGATACCTCATATCCCTATTCGCAAATGGTAGAAGCGAATCGTACCTATGATGTACGGACGGCGCAATCTAGTTTCCAGTCACCACTTTGCGAACATTCAAGTGCTTCTCAAGACGAAAAAGATGCAGACCAATATGCGGGATGTTGTGCTCTCAATCTTAAGGTTGATTCTAATACCTTTTCGTATTCGTACGATACCTGTAATACGGGATCGCAATGGATTGATTTAAGTAAACATCGAGGAGCGGAACTCCCAGTTTTTTCTTATGCGGGAACCACTGAGAAAACAGAAGGGAATCAAGGATCCAAGGGGTGTTCATCTATCATAGATACATTCGATGAGGATCCAGATGTGGCACAGAGATTTGATTCTCTCATGATCCACAATGAACCACGTCCTGAAACTTTGACAGCTCAGGTTGAGTCAATGTCGACAATGAGTCTCCCCGTGGATGATCCGCGAGGGTTTTCGTTTTATGATCACGCGAAAAATTTTCATAGATTGGATTACTTCAATGTATTTAATCTTCGAGAACTCTACATGGATGCGTCCGAACCTGAACGCAAAATTCTTCTTAAGGCATACATCCAAAACCAGCTTCAGCAAAAAATTCAAGAAATAAATTCTTTGACGCAGGCTGGAAACACAGTGAGTAATGCAAGACTCAGTGCAGATACTCCGTTAGATTGGCCAGGAACGAAGTGTCAACCTCCTGTGGGATACGGGTGTTACGATGACATGGGAGTGCCTATCGATGAAGATATTTGTCGGGAATATACGAAGTCAACTACTCATCCTGATAGTTTTACAACTCGTATCGACTGGGATGAGTCTTGCACATGGACCAAGTGGGGACTTGTTGGGATTCCTCCAGTTCCGATGCTATTGGATACTATTACTCCTCAAGAAAAGATAGTGCGCTTCTATGAAACAGGAGCCGTAATTTCAGAAAGTCTTCTTGAGGGAGTTGTGAATTCCTACGATCTTGATCGAGTCGTTGATAATATTATTTGGATTGATAAATCTCTTGATGAAAAAAATAGAGAAGTGTTTGAAAAAGCATTTGGTCCCCTGGAAGAAGCTCAGAAATTTTTCTTTGATGATGCTTTTCATGGATATGAATTTGTAGAAATATTGGGAGAAAAAGCTGAAGCAGACGTTATTTCTGATAACGGATTTCAGATGGTTTTTGAGCAGGGAGTAGATCCCAACGAGGAGGCCTTTTTGTCAACACAAAGAACAGCAAATGAATTTCAGCAAGGAGAAAAAACGATACAAACATTCTTGGGAGAGGATTTTGAAAAAACATTCCTCGGGAAAGAGCAAATAGAGAGTCAATGTGCAAGTGATGATTTTGTTTCACAAATTCAGTGTTATGCTGAACAAACGAAAGCCAATGCCCAAAAACCAATTCGATCATTCTTTCCCGAAGATGGATCAGCTCCTATTGTAAACTCTCCTTTTTTAGAAAAAACATCACTTGATGAAGTCTCCGCTTTAAAAATTACTCCTTCTAGTATTCGCATATCGGCGCAAGAAGTAAATCCTATTGCCATTGAGGTCGTATCACTCAATAAAGCGGGGCGACCAGTGTTTTCAGATTTTGATTCAGAAGTGAATTTGAAATTCTCTAGTTCGGATGCAGAAAAATTTTTCACAATACAACCATCTGTGTCTCAGAAAGTTGTAGCAGGAAAAGCAAAATTTTATCTCTTTCCGAAAGAAAACAATGTGGGAGGAAAATTTTCAATTTTTGCCCAGATAAAAAATATAAAATCATCAGAAATTCCTGTTCAGGTGAGTAAGTTCGCTTTTTCTGGATTTGCAGAGGATGGAGAGGTTGTTGCGGGGAAGAAAGAGGGCGTTCGTCTAAAGATACAGCTTCGAGAAAATGGAAATATTGTCTCTTCTTATGATGGGAAGCAAATACAATTTTCTTCCCAATGGGGGACTTTTGAAAAAAACAATGTCACGGTACTTGAGAAGGGGGCGGCAGAAATTTTATTTTTTCCAGGAGAACGTGCAGGAAAGGCAGATATTGTCCTACAGGATCAAGAAAAAGAATTACCAGAGTATCATGTACACTTGGATATTATTCCAGATATTCCAGATAATTTAGAATTTGATGTAGATTCTCCCTATTTGGTAAGAACTCAACAATTTTCTTCCCTCAAAGTCCTTTTGGAGGATAAATTTGGAAACCGTATTAAAGATATCCCTCAGACACTCTCTTGGTCTGGAGAGGGATTGGAAATTCAGGGAACACAAACTTCTTCCCTCGAAACACAAGTATCAGGAGCGGGAATTCTTTCGATTCGTCCTCAGTCAGAGGCAAAAATAGCAAAACTTCAAGTTTGGTCAGATACTCTTGGAAAAGAAAAACTATCGACACAGGAATTTGTTATTCTCAAAAATGGAATACTCCGAACAGAAATTTCTCAAGACATTATTTCTGTAGAAGATGATACTCCTGTGAACGTTCTTGTTTGGGGGGAAGCGTCCGATGGAAAGAAAATTACAGGCACATTTGATGTTGGAATTATTAATGAACCAGGAGGAATAGGAGAGGCTCCCTCCAAATTTACACTTCGTGATGGACTTGGAGAATTTCAAATACGTTCTGGAATGCGTGCGGGGAAAGCAACATTCAGGTTAGCTTCGCCAGGATTCTCGAGTAGTCCGTTTAACATAACGATTTTACCAGGAACAGCACAAAAAATATTACTTTCTCCAGACAGAAAAATACTCAATAAAGATGGAAGAGAAAAACTTAATCTCGATATGGAAGTTATAGATACGTATGGAAATACGGTTCAAGATTTTTCTTCTGATATTTCTTTCAAGATTAATGAAACGAAGGGAATTACTTCAGAAGATATTGACCAACTCAAGAGTTTGGACGTTATCAGTAGTGGCGGGCGAGAACAGCTCTACCTAGAAGGACAAGCAGGACTTGGAATTTCATCTTCTCCGAATACCATTATTACTATAAAAGAAGGTGAAACGGTGCAATTACAAAATGGAAAAAAAAGAGTAACAGTGTCCCCACGAACTTCAAATGGAGAAGTATATCTTACCACCGAAAGCGAGGCATTAACCCCTGCTGTTACTGATTTTGATGTAACGCAGTATTTTACGATTTCAGAATTGCGTGCGCTTACACCACAAACACTTTTTACACTGATGCTCGGGTTTGAGGGAGGGGATATGGTCCGAGGTCAAAACGTGGGAAATGCGTATCTTTTTTCTGGGAAGTCTCAAGCTATTGGAACACTTATGACCAATCCAAATCCGGAAAGTAGATTTGGATTTTTGAGCGCAACAGGAGAAATTTCATCGGATATTATGGGAGAATTTCGTTTTGCTGATATGGCTACGGTGGAACTCTTTTCTGGAAATAAATCTTTGGCTACGGCTCAACTTCATTTTGGAACAGAACCAGAATTACAAATCACATCATCCGTCGGAAAAAGAGAAGGCTTGTATTTTGTTCCAGAGGCATCACTTGCACAGGATTTTACTCAGAGTGGGAAAACGATTTCTTATTTCAATCAGCCATTATTAACGCTCTCTAGTCAGGGAGGAATTCATTTCCAAGTGGGAGATATGACGCTCACATCGGAGAATCAATCGATATTCATTTGGAAGGTTAAAAAATCGGAAACAATAGTAGGAACACTTTATTTTGTTCTAGACAAAACAAACATATCGATTGTAGATGATTTTGAAAATCAAGGGGATGAGTCGGGAATAGTGGTACAAAAAAATGCTTTTGATATTCAACTTCAGAAGGGATTCACTGGATTTTCCACAAATAATCCTCAGGGAATTTTCTTTGTGAATCCCGAAGAAAAAGAAAGTGTTAACAAAATTCTCGGATCTTCTAAAAAATCAGCAGAAGACGCAACAACCAAGGAACTTGGTATCGTATGGGAAGACGAATGGAAACCAGGTACATATTTTTCTGCAGGAAATTCAATTGGGCTTTCTACTCAGTGGGCGGCAAGTGATGCTTTTATATTGCTCGGAGATCCGACACTCACTGTTGCTACGGAAAATCCAAAAGTAAACCTCAACCTTACCGAAGACATCGGAAAGCAATTGTGGAAAAGCAAAGATGGTCCTATCGATCAGATTCTAAACGGAGATATTAATGGGGATGGGTATGAAGATATATTTGCTCGTGTAGGGAATTTGCTATTTGCACTCTATCAAGATGATATGGAGAATGATAATTTCCGAAGCACTGGACCAATCCTGCGTTTTGGAGATGGGGCAAAAGCTCTTGTTGCATTTGATAATGATCGAGACGAGTTTAGTGATTTGCTTCAAGTGAATGATGCTGGAAAAACAATTGTTCACAAAAATATCAATGGAACGTACGCTCGAGAGAATATAGATTTAGGACTAGAGAAAGGGATTTCTGAAATTCAAGGAGCACAACTAGATGGTGATATGTACAGAGATCTTGTCGTTCTAGATAGTGATAATTGTCTTTGGAAAATTTTGGGGATAGAAAATGGATTTGGAGTCCCCCAAAAAATATACTGTTTTGCTTCTTCTCTTGGGGAAATTACGGAAACGTACAATGTTTCTGAAAATCAAAAACCAGAAGATGAGTATATAGATCCCAATAAATATAAATATTTATCGGAATTTTTGATTGATTATGGTGGACTAGAGGATGAGATAAAAAGTGATGGGGAGGAAGATTATTTCTGTTCAGAAACAAGTCCCGAAAGATCATTTGTTCCACTCTCTCGGAATAATAGAATCAATGCAACTGTTGATTTTGGTCAGTCGTCAGAAGAACAAACGCTTCTTCCCGGAACTTCTATTGATCTTCGTCTAACCATCGAAAGTGATAGTGATTTAGAGAACCTTCAAATAGTGATTCCTCATTTCGCAGGATTAAATCTAGAAAAAAAGAGCATATCTTGCCAAGGGTGTTCTCAGGATCCCGTTCAAGAGGTTCCTCTGTGTAACGGAGAAACTTTAATACGGGGTGGGGGAATCTCCGATCATGAGAAAGTCCTTTTAGAATGGAAAATGACAGTAGGAGAGTTGCCTCCTATTAAGTATTTTGTTGATGACTATTTTCGGGGGGATACACTGGACGATATTCTCATTCCTTTCAAAGAAGATGATATGAGGAAAATCGCTAAATTTGAAGCTCCTCCACATATATTGGAAATATTGGATATTTCTTCTCTAACAATACCGACAGTTGATGATTTTGTGAGTAGTGCATCCGATACGGAAGTTGCTGATGAACTTTTGGCACCTCTTAAAACAGATTCCGATGGCGATGGGTATCCAGATATGTACGAATCATCAGCGACTGAAGGAGGAGTTGATGCGGGACTTATGATGCTTGTTAATACTCTCAATAGTACTTCTTGTGGTGGAGGATGTGGGCTTCCTATTATCTCCAAGACGTTTTTGGCACCAGGATCAGAAACCATATATGCACCGCCACTGGGGTTTCCAGGGGGATTTGATCCAGGATTTCCGGTCTTGGCATTTCCGACCACACTCTATACACCAGTTGGACCAATTCCATTTTTGTGGCCAGGATCACCTATTGGGAAACAATATATTGAAGGGCCATTTAATTCTTTCTTTAGGATGTATGTAATGCCCACGACCACGGGGGCAGTAGGTCTAGGAATTTGTCTCGGGTCGTATCCGGTGAATATGGTACCACCTGTGTTTATCCCAACTTGTTTTGTGGTTGCGCCTTCAATTCTTGGAGCATTGGGAGTTTGTTCGTCCAATCCAAATTCGGGGGTGGGGGGAATGTCTTTTGGGAAAGATGAAAATGAATCGAGCTTCATTCCAAAAGTAAAATTCGAAATTACAAATAAGAGTATTGAATCTGCTGATATTGTAACAAGATGGCTTGATAAGCAATATGAAGCTCTTTCGAATATCAAAATGCCAATTATTGATATTAAATTTCCTGAAACATCTTCTCAAGATGAGACAGAAACAGCGCTTCGCGAAGGAGGCGATATATTTCAAAAAGCAACACATTCTCCTTTTGTAGATATCAAACGAAGGAAGGTAACTATTTCTTATCCTAGTGTTACAAAGGACGATGTTCAAGGGATGAAAGATGAGTACAAAGAATGGAAAAATCAATACAAAGTTTGGCGTGAAGATGCTGTCAGCAAGATCGAAAATTATTCAGAAAATCTGGAAATAAAAGTAGCGGCTGAAGAATACTTAAAGAACGCAGATGAGATGCTTCTCAACATTGAAAAGAATATTTCCGCGGTGGAAGGATACGATATATCAGTAGTTTCTCTTAAAGAAATCCCAGCTAAAATAGAAAAATCTGTAGAAACGATAGTTCAGCAATCAGAAATAACATCAGATTATTTCTCAAATTGGATGAAATCTACAGAAAAAGCAGTAGAACGATGGGGACAATTCCGTTTGGTATTCAAGAGTATTCTTCGATCATGGGAGGCAATTCCTAAGATTTTTCAAAATTTCAGTATCAGTTGTCCGAGCTGTTCTGTGGATAGGGGGACAATGCACGAATGGCTTTTGAGGATTCTCTTGAGTGGGGTGGATTTTCCTGTTATTCAGCCTCCAAAACTTCCCAATGTGAATTTGGATTTTTCGGGATTAACATTCGGAAATGAAATTGTTATTCCGGAGATTGTATTTGAACCGGTACAACTTGATATTTTTTCCTTACCGGATATGTTGCCGCCATTTAAATTTCCACCACTTAGTTCAATATCAGGGCTTTCGAACATTTCTTTAACTGTACCGAATCTTTCAAAATATTTAGCGCTCTTTCCACTATTGCCGAAGTTGCCAAAACTTCCTGTTATGCCCAAGTTGTCCTTGGATTTTGATTTACCAACTCTTTCTTTGCCACCCTTGCCAACAATTCCTTCTCCGCCAAAGATCCCAAATATCCTCTCTCCTATAGAAGCTATTGTTCAAATACCAAAAGCATTTTTAAAACTGACGTGTCTCTTGGTTATGGGGATTGCTCCTGTCCCAGAATGGCATGTCAAAGCCTATGTGTCTCAGATCACAAATAGATCAAAACTCTTTGGATTAGATTTTTCTGGAGCGGCACTAACACTTCCTTCGTTGAGCACTTCTTCTGATGGTTCATCGAGTGGTTCTTCGGATATAACCGTAAAAATAGAAAACTCATTTATCGCAACACTTGAATCACTTCAACAAGTAGATAAATTGGCACAGATTTCCAATGAAACCATTGCAGAAATTAGCAAGGCAACGAAGATAGATACCCCAACTTCAGCGTTTTTTCTACCGTCTGAAAATTTTTCGAAAACTCCTCATTATACAATACGAACTCAAAGCATAGATTTAGATAAACTATCGCGTCACGCGTCTCTTGAAAGGGAACAAGAGGAATTCGTGAAACAATCTCAGGAACAAATCCAATTTTTACTTGCACAAAGTAAGGGCGGGGGACTTATAACGACAGAAACAAAAGAGCTAGTGGCATCTGCATTTGGATCACTTGTGCCCCATTTTTCAAGTCCATTAATATCTTCTATCGCATCAACGCGATTTGGTCGTTGGCTTGTTTCAACTATTGATGTCGGATTGGTTCCAACATCACTTCCAGAAGGATTTGATGTTGAGAAATTTGAAACAGAACAAGCACAGATGCAACAAGATCCTGCTATCTATTATTTTGATGGAGCTACTGAAACGTACGAAAAAGTAACACAATTCCCAATCCCTTCACGATATGCCTATTGGTTCGCGGATATTCAAGGACAGGATGGAGAGAGAGAAATCCTTTATAGTCTCAATGATGAATTGTATTTGAAATATAGAGTTGTCCCGACACAAAGTACAGAAGAACAAGATGCTCGTGCCAATCGATATGAAGAACGATATAGTGAAGATTATGAGGATCGTCAGAGTGTTCTTTATGAATGGACATGGGAAAAATTCAAAGAACAGTTTGCTCCTGTTCAATCATTGAATTCAGAAACATCAATACAAGGATTCTCTGGAGAATTCAAAAGAATATGGGATGATATCTCTTACTTTGAATGGGGGATAAGTGAAAGACCGGATGTCGTGTTTGAAATACAGAGTAAATTAGAGGATAGGAAATCAAAACTGTGGGATAGAAATGCATTTCTCGTAAGAAAGAAATCCAAAAAATATGAAATTCGACCCATGACAACAAGAGTAAAATCTATTACTGGAAGTCCGATTCTTTACGCTTCCCCTCCCGAAGAAATTCCTCTCCTGACGCAGCAAGACTGTGAAAATCCAAGTACAGAAAAACCATTTTATGCCACAGAATCGATATTAGTGGGACTCAAAGATAATTCTCGAATGGAAATTCGAGTTCCACCTCGTCCTGGACAGGAGGAAGAATTCCGAGAAATAGTATTGCATGCAGGGGAAGAAACTATGGTGGAGTATGCAGAAGTATGTTTGACACGGGGAGCGGTGGAAAGAGTTTCTACTGAAGAATTAGAAAAAATGGATCCAAGAAGAAATCTCTACTTACCAGAAGGGGCTCGATTCGAGCTTGGCCCCAATGATGCTCTCGAAATACAATTATTTGATGGAACACTTGTTAAGGTTCTGGGAAATGAGAAATATTCGATTCACTATTTTGAATCAGAACAAATGTTAGTAGATTTCCTGAAAAATATTCCACTCGGGAATCATTATGGATGGTTTCAGGCTTTTGGACGGGATGGAAAAAGTTTCTTCATCCCAAAATTTCTCCATGATCCACAGCTTTCTGATGATACGACTCCTCCGAATATTTCCATAAAGGGGGGAACAAATATACAAACCAATGTGTTCCAAAAGGTTTTAGTTGACGCGACACAGACATACGACGATCAAGAAATCAAAAGCGTATGGTGGGATTTGTATCCAGAAAAAGATAGTGATGGGGATGAAAATTATAAAAACGATAAGGATTTTGCTCCTTCAATGGAAAATGTTAGATCACTTCTCAATGTAAAGTTGCCAGCATACGAATTAACGGGAGAATTTACGGTAACACTCAATGTTGAGGACGAGGCAGGGAATATATCCAGTCAGGATATTGTCATGACAGTTTCGGTTCCACAGATATCACTGTATGAGGCCTCTGAAAGAGACAAATCCATTGTTGGAAAAGTAAAAGATGGAACGTCAGAAGTTCCTCTATATGGGGAACGAATGAGGGAGGGGAGTGGTGAAGGATTGGTTTCTAATGATCCGGTCCTCTCGGGGGAGGAAGGAAACTTCCAATTTTCGGAACTCAATACTTCTGGGGGCGTAGAAATAAAAAATAAAGAAGAAAGTACCGTTGTAGAGATTCTTTCCAATGGTCGTCCAATGGTAATGGATGATCGTCTAGGATTTGTAGTACAGGCGGCAACAGAAGAACATCCTCTGAGACTCCTTATCCATGACGAGAGGGGGGAGACGTTGGCATATGTGTCTTTTGAACAAAGCGACGTTAATGATGTACAAATACTCTCATCGGGGTCAGAAATCCCCCAGAACAATGTATGGGTGCGAGACATTGAAAGTCAGGATGGGTATACTTTTCGAGATTTGCCCTACGAAGCTCCATTTATTCATGGCGGGGTAGCACTTATTGATACTCAGACAGCTATGACGCTTGGAGTACTCGACGCTCGTGGTGATTTTTATATATTGGATGGAGCAGATGTTTCTTTGCAGATGAAACGTGCCATAGAAAAAATCGACCCAGTGGTGTTTGAGTTGGTGACTGGAGGAAAAGTCGTAGGAGAGTTTGGAATGGGGGTTACCGAAAGCAGTGTTCCGCTTCTAGAATTACAATAGATTGAACAAAAAATGTGTTCAATATTGTTTTGTGGTATTTGCGGGAACAGACTGTAGGAATTTTTATTTTTACGCCTTTTGTCCCGCGTCCATGGGGAAAGGATCTTCTATGTAATTTTCTGATATATTGCTTGAGCAAATGTCAAAATAGTAAGTACTACAGCCCATATAGCAGGTGTGTAGCGATTGTAGATGATTATTTTATACTTCGTGTATTGATGGAAACTCAAAATCGGTCTTCCAACCATTAACCATCCTCCTAGAATTACAAGTAGATACAAAAAATAGAATCCATAAACGATATCTCCTAGTTCTCCTCCATGTCCACTGATAGATTTTCTTATAAAAAAAATAAATGATGATGCAATTGAAATAGAAATCAAAAAATCTCTGAAAAAAATTTTAAATTTAGGGTGTTCGGTTTTTACGAAAAAATTCCAACTTAAAAATTGAAGTAGCGTACAACATAATACTAATGGTATTAAAAAATGAGTGCTTATAATGTTCAAAAATGAAAAATAATTAAATAAAAGAAATATTACCAATATGCTAAAGAAAAAAAGAATAGTTTTGTTTTCTTTTTGAAGAATTTTCTGTGAAAATAACGAGTCTCTTATTTGCATTTTAAATAAAGTTTTCATAAATAAAGTAGAAAACAGAAGTTAATATTGATAATAGAGCGCCAAGAGCAAAAGAATGTTGATTGTATACTATTCTATTTGTTAGATGTTTTTGAATGAGGATGTTTAATAGTCTAACAAAAATTACGAGTCCTATCAAAACTTCTATTACAAGTGAGATAAATAATTTTAGTTCGCTATTACCCCACGGCCATCCTGAGTATTTTACGGATTCTATAACAAATATGTTATAAGCGAGAAATATCGATAATAGTACAAGAATATCTCTAGCTATCAGTTTGTATGTAAAATATTTTGTATTTTTAAATAAAATTTTTGTTATGTAATGAAACATTACACAAAAAGCAGAGAAGGAAATTGCAAAGTAGGGATGCAAAAATCCTACCAATGGTTTTTCTATATTTATATTAAGTAAAAACATTATTAAAAATATATATGCCAACCACAAAAGCGTTTTCACCATAAACTTAACTCGTTGGGAGAAAGTAAAATTAGAGAGAGAGAGAGAGAGAGAAGATTCTTGAATCTGCATATCCGAATTCTAACTCTTTTTTCCTAAAGAGAAAAACCCTGATTGCAAAACAACCAGGGTTTTCTTAAGAAAGATTTAATGTTGGAAGCATGATTTTGAATCTGCGACCGACAAATTATTGTTCTTGTATTGGTGTGATTATTTGATGAAGAGAAGTTTTTTCACTTCTCGGAAATTGCTAGCCCTTATCTGATAAACATATACACCGGATGGGTATCGTGTCATATCGAGAAAGACTTTATAATTTCCAATTTCCTTTATCCCATTTACAAGTGTCAGTACTTCTTGTCCGAGAATATTGAATATTTTTAGTTCCACATGGCTTTGGGTGGGAATGGAATATTCGATGATTGTCGAAGGATTAAATGGATTGGGATAATTTTGCTTCAGGGAAAATTCTTGTGGAATGTTCTGAGAAGAGACTCCAGTAGTTATCGTATCAGGCAGTACCAAGAAAAATAAAGAATCTGATACTTGCTGCAAATGTTCATCCACCAAACCACTCAAGAATGCTTTGAATTGATAACTTCCAGTATCAGCACTTATAAATGATCCGATAAAGGTCGTATCATCGATAGATATTGTCTGTATCACTTGAATACTATTCCAACTATCCTCGTTATATTTCCAGAGCGAGAGATTTAGTTGTGGAGATTCGAGGATTCCAGAAAACACAATCTTACAAGAAATTGTATCGCTTTGATAAAACACTGAATCGACCATAGAAAGAAATAATTGCATTGGAGGAAGTGGAATAACTGAAAATGAAAGAGAATCCTCTGTGCCCAATTCCTTTCCATCTATGGTACAAGTAATCTCTGCTTGGATGCGATAGATTCCCGTATTAGCAAGAGCAAATTTTACCGTAAACAGAGTGTCGTTTATCGTTTCTACTTCCAATGTATCTTTATTTTCCCAAACAAGGATATCATCGTCTACAGTGTTTTGTTTCTGAATAAAGAAGACAAACATTGGATTTTCACAACTTGGGATTAGTAGAATCGTACAAAGAGTAGAATCTCCTGCATAAAGAGAAGAGTCAGGTATTGATAACGATAATAAAATTTCGGGTAATGAAATAACATTGAATAATTCATAATCACTATCCTGTACAGAGTATCCATCAACAATATCAGTAGCTTCTACTCGAAATCGGTATTCTCCAATTTCTAAAGCAATGAATTGTCCTTTATAATGAGTAGAATTTAAACGAGTTACTACTCCATCATCAAAGTCTCTCCATACACCTAAGCTGTCTTTTTTCCATACAGAAAATGTCACATCAGGATTATTGTAATCTCCTGATATTGTGATATTGCAGGTTGCTGTATCACCGAGATAAAAGACGGAATTTTCTAGAGAAATATCCACTCTGATTTCGGGAAGAACGAGTTGTTGTACCCAGAACGATTCAGAGATGTCAATTCTCGTGAAAGATTCTCCATTTAATTCTCCTGTGAGATTCGCCTGTAGGCGATATGTTCCTTGTAGACCTACGACAGCGTCCCCAGTGAAGGAAGTGTCATTTACGGCGCTTATAGAAGCATTTCCAACCGAAGTCCATATTGAACCATTTTGCTTTTGGACTGATACATTCAGGCTTGGATTAGAAGTATTTGCAGAAGTTGTCACAGAGAAGGGAATTTGATCTCCAGTGAAATAGTTTCCAGTTGTCACGGAAATATTGACACTTGCTTGGCTGACTATTGGCACACTCGTGACTGTTTGAACGGCTTCATTGGTTTGGAGTGTCCATGTTCCTATTTCGGGATTTGCTATATAATAAAAAGCAAATCCCTCTGTAACATCTTCCTTGAATTCGATGTTTGGATCAGTGGATGCAACGACTGGGTCAATTTCTCTGCCACTCGGAGAAACCAATTTCATATTATGTTGACTGAAATTATTTTCCCCAGTTTCAGCATTAATTAGAAACACGGCTCCAGTAGTTGCTCCATCAATGATGTAGGTTTTGATATTCTCTTGAATATTGGAAATAGAGTTTGTTTTTGCAAAGGCGAGTGAATTGTTGCTGCCAGTTTGTAATTCGTTTTCAGAATTGAGAATGGCTAATTCGCCATCGGAAAGGATAAGATCTTTCATGTTTGTTTGAAGATAGTGAAATTCCAAATCTGATTTTTTATATTTAATCCAACGAGAAAGATACCTGTCATAATATTGGAATATTAAGTCGTGACTTCCTTCAGTAAATCCAATGCCGAGGTCATTGAGACCGCTAGTATTGAGACCAAAGTAATTATCTGTTTTTGGAACTTTTTGAAGTTGATAGATGCCTTGCGTAAAATGATGATGAGAAAGTTTAATATCTCCATCCCCATTTTCTTGAAGAAAAAGCTTTTCTTGATGACTTCCATCAATGGAAAAAACCAACATTCCTTTTTCAGTATCAAAGTTCTCTGTAGGCACTTTGAGTGGGGGATCGATAGAATTTTTCCAAGCACCAGTAATTTCGGGTAGTTGTGCGAAAGTTTCAAAAGAGTAGGAATCAGAAAGGAAATTCATAACGATATTAGAAGATGAATTAGTTAAATTCCGATTTGTAAAAGTATGTGTAAGTGGAGTAATAGATAAGGGAATTGGATAATTTAATAAACTAGCACTAGATACCGATACCAAACCATCATCTTGGTTTAAAATTTCATTATGAGGAATTCCAAGTGAAAAATCTTGAGTCCCAGCAACTACTAAAGTTGAAAGACTTTGAGATAGTTGTTCTTTGTTCAAAGAAGTTAAAAAACTACTTCCAGATGTCATCTGTAAATAGGCAGGTGCTTGATCATCTTTATTACTTCCAAAAAGAAATCCAAATTCATCTGGCATATGAGTATAGTAAATACGATACGCACTATACGACCCATTATTTGGTGTCCCTAACATCATGAATTTATTGATTCTACTTTCTCCTCCATTCAAACTTTGAATATAGGAACGGGTTACAAGGCCACCCATACTGTGAGCAACCACAGAAACACGAAAAACAGAGTACTGTTGATTTGTAATGTTTTGATCCAAAATATCATCAATAGCTCGTCGCTCCATGATGCCAGAAGTTTCGATTTCTCCATCGTAAGGATAATAAAACTGCCAAATATCATATTGGTTGCTTGTTTCCAGTTGTTTTGGAGTGTCGTACCAATAGGGATATGATCCAGAAACCCCGTGCACAAGAAGTATTGGCTTCTGATCAGTTTTTATGGAGTCAAAAGAATTCTGTGGAGCAATTAACATAGAGGTAGGCCATTCTACATAAGTATCACTGTAATACTCCCACCCAGGATAATCGAGTCTATTGGTTGAAAGATCAGGATGAAGTCGTAGGAAGAGATCAATGGTCTTTCCATTTTGAAGGTCTTCTTGCTTAAACTCGAAGAGGATGTGTCCCATAAGTTGGTTATTTTCAGTAAGAAGATCAAGGCGTTGAATATTATTTCCAAAATCTTGAATTATTTCTTCACTGAAATAAGCCGTATTGTCTTGT
The DNA here is from genome assembly GCA_021736215.1 of Candidatus Altimarinota bacterium. Taxonomy (GTDB): domain Bacteria; phylum Patescibacteriota; class Gracilibacteria; order UBA4473; family UBA4473; genus JAIPGI01. The sequence goes on along the minus strand of JAIPGI010000011.1, from coordinate 817 downwards.
CCTATTTCAACTGTGCGTAACATCTCTTCTGATTGAGTGCCTATCTCATCAAATTCTTTGGATGAGGAAATGGCTACCCTCTTAATGAGAGATGAACCAGATACTTTGATTGATAAAATAGAAGTGGGTTGAGGTTGGGGAGATTGGAATCGATGTATTTGATTCACACTTCCAAACCAGATATCACCATTTACATCCACTTCTACAGAAAATAAATATGTGGAAATGGGACTATTTTGGATATCAAAATTTTCCCAATTATTTCCATCGAATTTAGATGCTCCCGTGGCGGTAGCGAACCAAATATTTCCATTTTTATCTTCGGCAATATCAAATACCCAATTATCAATTATTCCACTATTTGTTTTATTAAATTGTGTCCATTGACCATCAAACTTAAAGGCTCCTGCATTCGAGCTCCAGAACCATTTGTTATTATGAGTGTCAATGAATGGTCCTCCTACACCAATATTATTACCATTTTCATCTATGGCATTGAGATGTGTCCATTGATAATCGTCAAATATAGAAATATCTACTCCTGTATGAATCCATTTAGTGTTATCGAATGGATTCACGATAACACGAAACACAAGACTGTTGCTCAAACCGCTATTAAGGCTGTTGTATAAGTACCATGTATTACCATCATATGCAGAAAGACCGCCGGAAGTAATACCCTGAGCCAACCACAGAACATTATTTTGATCCTGAGCTATAGAAATAGCTCTATTACTGATAAGACTACTATTAGAGCTATTGAAATATACCCAGTTTGAGCCGTCGAATTTAGTAGCTCCGTTGTAATCTCCGAACC
>JAIPGI010000010.1 GCA_021736215.1 Candidatus Altimarinota bacterium | reverse complement strand
CAATAGCAAGTGAAATTCCGAGGGTCGAGAGCATTCCTACTGCAGACATAGCAATTCCATACAGTCCAGCGAAATAATAAGCCACAAATATGGCAGCACAAATACACAAGACTGGCCAAGCGGTTGATTTGTAACCAATCGCGAGTCCCTGAATGATATTGGTAGCGCTTCCTGTTTGAGAAGCTTCAACAATAAGTTGCACAGGTTTGTAATCCGCAGAAGTATAGTATTCAGTCAAAAGTCCAATGATGATTCCCGCTACAAGTCCAGATATCAAGGCAATAAAAACAGCGAGTCCATTTTCTCCTAAGAAGTACTGTGTCAAAAAGTAAGCCACAACAACCATGAGTGCCGAAGCTCCCCAAAGACCCTTTTTGAGAGCGGAATGAATATGTGCTTCTGTCTTGGCCTGAACCAAGAATGTTCCGAGAATAGAACACAATATACCGGCTGCTGCCAAGACAAGTGGCAAATAGACGGCATTTATCCCGTATGCCACAAATCCCAAAATCATTGCAGAAATAATAGATCCTACATAAGACTCAAAAAGATCAGCTCCCATACCCGCGACATCTCCGACATTATCCCCGACATTATCAGCGATAACAGCAGGATTCCGTGGATCATCCTCTGGGATTCCTGCCTCAACTTTTCCTACTAAATCAGCTCCAACATCAGCGGCTTTGGTATAAATACCTCCTCCTACACGAGCAAAAAGTGCAATAGAAGAAGCTCCAAGTCCGTATCCAGTGATAACATTCAGAATGACTTGGGTTTCAATTCCCAAGAAATCAGAAAATACATAGAAGAGAATGGAAAGTCCCAAAAGTCCCAAACCTACAACAGAAAGTCCCATAACAGCTCCTGACTTAAAGGCGACTCCAAGTGCATCGCTTAAACTTTTTCGAGCGGCATTGGCGGTTCGCACGTTGGCACGAGTTGCAATCTGCATTCCAAAAAATCCAGCTAAAACACTCGAAACAGCCCCATAGATAAAGGAGATGGATGTCCACAATCCTTCATTTACAGAAGGAGTTGTTTTGTTATCAAGGAATATATAAAGAATAACTGCCAAAGCAACAACGAAAACAGAAAGAACCTGATATTCGCGTTTCAAAAAAGCCATCGCTCCTTCATGAATAGCGTGGGCAATTTCTTTCATGCGTGCCGTTCCTTCCTCTTTTTTCTTGATAAATTCAGCAAAAATAACTGCTGCTAGTAGTGAGACAAGGCTCGTAATAATAACGCCGAGGAGATAACTCATGGTAAAAAATAATTAAAGGGTAAGAAAAACTTTCGAGTAACAATTTAATAGATTTTTGAGAAAAAGCAAAAGCTTTTTGTATAGAGAAGAATTATACAGAGAAGAGAAAAGAATTGTCGCTTACAAATTTATTTTTCCTTTCTTTCTTCATCTGCCTAACTTTTCTCTGTCTTATTCTTCGCTTTTAATTGTTCTATCCCTGGTAATTCTTTCCCTTCCAAAAACTCAAGCATTGCGCCCCCTCCTGTAGAAACATGAAAAAATTTCTTCTGAGGAATGCCAAATTTATTGAGAGATTCAAGCGTGTCTCCCCCTCCCAAAATAACCTTGGCAGATGGATGCGTACTCAAAAACGTCAATATTTTTTTAGTTCCCGTTTCAAATTGATCTTTTTCGAAAAGTCCCAAAGGACCGTTCCAGATAATGATTTTTGCGTGTTCTAATAGTTCAATATAACTCGCAATGGTATGCAATCCTATATCAAAAATTTTAGCACTTCCAACCACATCTTCTAGAGGAAGGTCTACGGTATTTACGCTTTCTGGATCATCTGCACAAATAACGTCTATAGGAATATGAATACCTGTTTTGTTTTGATTCGCAATTTTTAGCACTCGACGAGCATCCTTTACAAATTCTTCTTGATAAAAACTCTCACCAATATTGAATCCTTGAGCTACAGCAAAATTATTTGCTACCCCTCCTCCCAAAAGGATGTGATCAGCGGTTTGAGCAAAGTGCATAAGGACGGGCACTTTGGTTTCTAATTTAAGTCCTCCCGCAACAATCATAAGACCCGGAATTTTTTTCTTACTCAGGAAGGGCGAAAGAGCTTCGATTTCTTTGGAGACTAATAATCCTGCTACACAGGGGATGTGATCGGCAAATCCGACAACTGAGGTGTCCCCACGGTGAGATACTCCAAACCCATCATTAACAAATACTTCCGCTCCCGTTCCTTTCAAAATTTCTTTCGCAAATTCAGGATTTGATTTTTTCTCTCCAGGATAGAATCGCACGTTTTCATGGAGCTGAATTTTCCCTTTCCCCGCTGTGAAGTCTGCGCGGTATTCGACTTTTTCGCCAAGAAGTTTTTCAAATTCAGGAATTAGATTTTTTGTCGAAAGTTCGGGAGTGGGACCTTCCTTTGGACGTCCAACGTGGGTAAGTACATGAATTTGCTTGGCTCCATTTTTGAGCAGAAACCGAAATGTTGGTATTGATTCGGCGATACGAGTATTTTCCAAGACTTTTCCTGCCTTGAGTGGAACATTGAAATCCACTCGAATGAGTACAACTTTATTTTTAATAGCAGCGGAAGTGAGAGTATTGATTTTCATTTCATTGGGTACATTGAAATTGTAGAAGGAGAGGAAAGGCGAGGCAAATTTTTACAGAACAAAGTTTTTGAGTACAATCCCTCTGAAATGGAACTGGAGACAATTATCGGGCTCGAAATTCATGCACAACTTTCTACCAAATCGAAACTTTGGTGTGGGTGTGATAACGATGCATTCGGAGCAGAGCCCAATACGCGAGTGTGTCCCGTTTGTATGGGTTTCCCAGGCATGCTTCCAGTATTAAATAAAGAAGGACTTGATAAAGCTGTTCGAGGAGCGGCGGCATTGCGATGTAAAATTCAAAAATTTTCAAAGTTTGATCGGAAAAATTATTTTTATCCAGATCTACCAAATGGATTTCAGATTTCCCAGTATGATCAACCGATTTCCTGTAAAGGAAAAGTAGAGATCAGTGTTGATGGCAAACGCCACACGATTGGAATTACTCGTGTTCATTTAGAAAATGATGCTGGGAAACTCGTTCATACTCCATCTGGAACACTTTGTGATTATAATAGGTCAGGAACTCCTTTGGTGGAGATTGTTACAGAACCGGATCTCAGATCTCCCGAGGAAGCACAGATTTTGGCGAAAGAAATTCAAAAAATTCTTCGCTACGTTGATGCTTCTGATGCCGACATGGAGAAGGGAATGATGCGATTTGATGCCTCCGTTTCGTTGCGTCACAAAGGGACAGAAAAATTAAATCCGCGAGCAGAAATCAAAAATTTGAATTCATTTGTGTCGCTTTTCAAAGCCCTTACATACGAAATCAATCGTCAAAAAAAATTATGGGAAAAGGGAACTCCTCCAGACAAGGAAACGACAGTCGGTTGGCTCGATAATGAAGAAAAAACAGTCATCATGCGGGACAAAGAATCGGCCAATGATTATCGGTATTTCCCAGAACCCGATTTGCCGCCTGTCACTTTTACCGATGAAGCGATTGAAGATATCGAAAAAGCGGTTGCAGAACTTCCTTCAGAAAAATTTCACAGATATCGTTCGGATTTTGATCTCGGAGAGCCGGAAGCCTTAAAGCTTTCCGAAGACAAAGTGTTGGCGGATTTCTTTGAACAGGTAGTTGATTTGTCTGATAATCCGAAAAAATCAGCAAATTTTATTCTTTCCGTCATCTTGGGGAATACCTCTTGGAAAAAATCTTCAATAGTTCCCCAACAGGTTGCAGATGTTATCAATCTCTTGGAAGAGGGGACTATTTCTTCTACGGGAGCGAAAGAAATCCTTATTGAGGCCATGAAAGAATCCCAAAAGGATAAAACCGCCAAAGAACTTATGATAGATTTAGACTTGGAACAGGTTTCCAGTAGTAATGACCTAGGGAAATGGGTTGAAGAAGTGATAAAGACCAATCCACAATCTGTCGATGATTATAAAAAAGGAAAAGAGAAAGCCTTGCAGTTTCTTATGGGACAAGTAATGCAAATTTCAAAAGGATCAGCAAATCCTCCAAAGGTTCTAGAAATGCTCAAAAAACGGTTGTCATAGGAACTGAAACGTGGTATAATAAAAAGATGGATTATGTATTTGCACACGCTCTCGAAATTATGTATCTCTGCGTAGGAGTTGGATTTTTCCTCGTCTGTATTTTTGCTGTACGAACGCTCTGGATTGCGACACGATTGATGTCCAAGCTCGATGATTTGAGCGATATTTTCATCGAATACATTCAAAAACCATTGAGATTCATTATTCAGGCGCAACAAATCCTGTCCAAGGTGTTTGATTGGATGAAGAAATAATAATTTTCAATTGTCGATTGTTCGTCTCTGGCGTTGTTTTTGTTTTTAAAATTGAAAATAGACACTTGGCAATTGAAAATAAATATCTTTCATTGACTTTGTCATGACGATTTCTATTCTTCGTGCGTCATTTTAAATTTGTAAGGTATTTCCCATGGGACACATTCAAATACGCATTTCCGATAGCGAAAAAGAACAAGTTCAAGAAGTTTTAAATTCGATGGGGCTTACCTATTCTTCAGCGATAAAACTCTTTTTACGAAAAATTATCCAAGATCAGAAATTACCCTTTCAGATAGCAGCGAAGCAAGCACTCCGACCAAAAAAGTCGAAGCAAGAATCCGTTGTATCCACTCCGAAACCCACTTCTCCATGGAATCCTTTTCAAAAGCGAAAGATTGGCTTGTAGAACTTTCGAGTGAAGCAAAGTTCTTTCGTGAAAACACGAAGCCTTCTTTGAAGGCAGTTGAAGCTATTTTAGATGCTCTGGGAAGTCCTGATGAGTTTTTCGAATGGCGTGTTATTGTTGCAGGGACCGCTGGAAAGGGGAGTGTTTGCCGACGAACAGAGGATGTGCTTTTGCGAGCTGGAAAAAGCGTAGTGACACTGATATCTCCTCATTTGCAGTGCATTACTGAACGTATTCGAATACAGGGACGACTCATATCAGAGGATGATTTTGGAAAATTTGTTTTGAAAATAAAAAAAATATCTGAAGAAATTCAGATCAAGCCGACCTACTACGAAGCGCTTGTTTTGACTGGTGTTTTAGCGGGTCGAGAGATGGGATGTGAGGTTTTTGTAGGAGAGATTGGATTGGGTGGCAGATTTGATGCAGTAAACGCTGTTCGAGGAAAACGTATCGCGGCACTTACCTTCATCGGAGAAGATCATATGCAGTATTTTGGAAGTCTCGATAATATGGCTCACGAAAAAGCAGGAATTTTTACTGCTGATTCGGTATTCAATATCAGTTATGAAAAGAAATTTCAAAACATCCTTCTTCAAGAAGCGCAAAAAGAAGTTCAATTTATAAAAGGAATTGATTTCAAACTGGGAAAAAAGTTAGTACGAAAAATTTGTGAAAAGATTTTGGAAACAACTTCTTTTGAAATGGAAAAAATCCCCATGCCTGCCCGATGGGAAAAGATACAAGTCGCTTCTTCCAAAAACATTCTGATATTAGATGGATCTCATTCTCCTCCCCGTTTTGAATTTATTTTACCAAAGATCCAAAAATTACCCCATCCTCGCACAGGTATTTTTGCTATGGTTCGAAACCATGATCCCAAAGGATTTGAAATCATTCTTTCAGAATTTGATGAAATTATTTGGACGGCTGGGGCAGAAGGACACGAATTTTGGAAACCTGAAGAATTAAAAAAACGCTTCGAGAAAGGAATTGTACAGGAAGATGTTTTTGCCCTTTTGAAGGAACTTCCACAGAGAAGTACTTTGGTCAGCGGGAGTTTTTATCTGTGTGGAAAAATTAGAACCATTTTTTATCCTGTTGAAAAGATTTTGTCTCAACAAACGGAATTCCCGAAATAAATTTTCAATTGAAAATTGGCAATGGACAATGTTTCATTCGTGCTGATCCAACACGTCATTCACAATTTTATCAGCAACGGTATTTTTGTGACGAAGAACATGACGGAATCGAACGGAGTGGAATTGTTCACAAAGAGTTTTTGCTTTTTCACAGGAAGGCTTAATGTTCGCATTTTTGACCTTCCACTGACCACTCATCTGTTCGACAAGAAGTTTAGAATCTAGAACAACCTCTATGTCAGTAAATCCATGTTCTATCGCCAATTGAAGTCCGTGGATAAGCCCAGCATATTCGGCAAAGTTATTCGTTTGGACACCGCAATAGACCCCACCATAAGCGATTTCTTTCTTTTTATCATCATAGAGAACTGCCGCTCCAGCAGACTTGCCAGGGTTTTGGCGACTGCCTCCATCACAGTACAAAATTCCTTTGCGAGGCTTAGAATTATCTTTCATGGGTGCTGAAGAAAATAAATTATCGTCGATCATCATTGAAGTATTCATAATAAGAAAGTATAGAAACAGGAAATAAAAATATCCAGAACAAAAGTTCTTCAAATGGGAAATTTTGTCCCAATAAATTTATCCAACCGACAAAATGTTCTCCTGGAAAATTCCAGTGTCCTAAATGGAGAGCTACCAATTCCATTGCCAAAAATAATACAAAGAAATATGGCACTGTTGCAAAAAATTTAAAAAGCAATTTTGGATAATGAAAAAGAAAGACAAAAGTTGGTAAAAGAGCGAAAAAAATACCAACAAAAAGATACGTGTACTGAATATACAAAGCATCGGGTTTTGCAAAGAAGAGTGTAAAAAAAATTATGAGAACCAAACCCGAAAGAATAAAAAAATACTTCATGTACTGATACAACAGTTTGTCTCGATATTTATCCAAAAAATACTCATAAAACATAGTGACTAAATATACACAAAAAACACTCCATATATAATCTTCTATCGGAATGGTTCCCAAGAGACGAAAAGGAAAAATTGTCGGGACGTGCCATGACTGGTCTAACACTGCCAAATGGTCGATAAGAAATACGAAGGGAATCGTAAAAAACACAGAAAAGAGTAAAAGTTTTTTAATTCTTTCGGGTTTCCGATATGACAACCATGCGGCAGGAAACCCAAAAAATAAAAAGATAGAAACTAAAAAAGTTGTCTGACCCCAGAGAGAAACTCCTACTGCCAAAAGAAGAAAGCCAACAAGAAGAAGAATATCGTTTCGATAGGTATTTTTTTTATGAGACATTCAAGAATGTACGAACAAAAGGAAGTATATCATCTATTTTTATTTTTTGAATATTTCCTGTTTTTCTATCAACAAACTCTACAGAATTTTCCTCGAGAGTGCGTTCAGAAAGAACGATTCGTGCGGGGATTCCCATGAGTTCGTGATCTGCAAATTTTTGACCGGGACCGACTTTTTTGTCGCGACGATCATCATAAAGCACTTCTATTCCTACATTTTGAAAGTCTTTGTAGAGTTTTTCTGCCTGATCATACACTGCATCATCGCGTCCTATGGCCGCTAAATAGATGTGAAATGGAGTAACTGCCATCGGCCAACGCATTCCCTTGTCATCGCTAAAAATCTCTACTAAAGATCCCATGATACGAGAGATTCCAATACCATAACACCCCATAAGAATAGGAAATTCTTTTCCATTCTCATCGGTAAATTTAAAGTTAAAAGAAGAAGAGAACTTTGTCGCAAGAGGAAATATATTCCCTACCTCAATCGCCTTAAACACTTCATAAGGTTTTCCGCTAGTGGGATGAATATCTCCTTCTTGTGCGACTTTGATATCATAAAAAGTTTTTGGTTCTGGTAAGTCCCGTCCAAAGTTGACATTAATGGTATGATAATCAGTTTTATTCGCTCCCATTTCGAAGTTTATACGCCCTTTCATGGAGTCATCCATGAAGACTTTTATTTCTTTTGGGAGGTTCAGAATTCCTGCATACCCGACTTCCGCACCCGTGACACGTTTTACGGTTTCTGCTGTGGCAAGTCGCAATTCCTTACAACCGATAATCGTTTTGAGTTTGATTTCATTAATATCATAATTTCCTCTTACTGCGGCAGCGATGACTTCTCCTTTGTTTTCGGTTTCAAAAAGAATGGTCTTGGTCGTTTTTTCAACAGAAATTTTGAGATATTTTGCTAATTCTTCTACCCCAATGATTCCAACTCCCTTCACGTCTTCCATCGGAAGAGGGGATTTATCCTCGTAGGTAACGAGAGGAGCTTGGCTTTCTGCAATTTCTTTATTAAAACAATCTTTTGTTCCTGCTATACAAAAGATTGTGTCTTCTCCCGTTTCACAACGGGTTTGAAATTCATGAGAAAATTTCGAAAAATCACCGCCAGACGCGGCAACATAGTAGGTAATATCTCCAATGCCGAGACGATTATAAATGGTTTCGTACGCTTTTTTCTGTACGAGGTAATATCGTTCGAAATCTTCTTGGGAAGTATGAAATGAATAAGCATCTTTCATCAAAAACTCCCGTCCACGGAGTAATCCGGACTTCGCTCTTGGTTCATTTCTGAATTTCGCCTGAACTTGATAAACACAGACTGGAAAATCCTTATGAGATCTGCAAAATTTTTGAACCAGTGGGGTAACAATCTCCTCATGAGTAGGGGAAAGTGCGACTTCTTTTCCAGTTGCTGTCTCAAGTTTATAGAGGACTCCCATGGAATTCCAACGTCCTGTTCGTTCCCAATTTTCCTTGGGGGAGAGAACCGACATGAGGATTTCTATTGCCCCCACATGATTCATCTCTTCTCGTACGATATGGGCGATTTTATTAAGTACACGAAGTCCTAAGGGAAGAAAGGAAAACACGCCTGCCATTTCCTTCTGAATAAAACCAGCTTTCAAAAGAAGTTCCGCGTTTCGAGAGTCTTCTTTCGCTGGTAATTCTTTTTGCGTTTTCACAAAGAGTTGCGAGTATTTCATGTCACAAAAAAATAATTCCGAAAGAGTATGACAAATTTCAGAATTTATTTCCATCTATTTATCGTTTTTTAGGAAATATTTTTTCTCTATTTGTTGAATAAATTTTTTGTTCAATAAAAAAATAATGAACAATTTATTTATTCAATTTTTTTGCTTCAAATTCATGAAAAATGAAACTAGAACAATTTTTCCATGCACCATTTAAATTGCTATAAGATTGCTCTTGGGAGTGTTCAAATTGTTTCTTATAAAGTTCGTCTTTTCCTTCCCAAAAGCTTTTTGCATATCCATCGCGGATCAAAGTTTCATTTATCGATATTTTCTCTCTAATATCTCCAAAGACATACCGAAGAAGTCGTTTCCGCTCATCTAGCTGAGAAAAGTCCTTCCGAAGATACACGGTTTTTCCTAAAAGAAGAGACTCTAGATAGTTACGAGCCTGTTCTCCAAAGCAACGGAACCCTTGTCTTTGATCATTTGGTGAAGGAACCTGTATTCCCAAAAGCCGAATTATTATTCCGTTTTTTAATTTGAGTACATTTCCTGCCAAAACTTGATCAACGATTCCTACCGACAATGGAGCAAAGAATGGGGCATATTTCCTTTGGTATTCCACTTGTGAGCGACCCCATTTTTGTAACGATAATTGCGTCTCACATCCTTGCCAAAGTCCCTTTTGAAAAAAACGAGCCTCTTGTTCGAGAAGTTGATACTTCTTTCGTTGAGGAGTACTTATACGGTCACTGTCCACAAATCGAGCAAGTCCCTTCTCGAGTAAGAATTCAACAATGTCTGCTTTTTCTTTTTTGAGTGAAATAGGAATATTATTCTTCAAAGCATCATCGTGTATTTGAACACGCACAGAATGTCCCTCCAGAAGTAATTTCAATACTCTCCATGATGTACGGGCATGGCAATATCCGGGGTCATTTTTTTTCCTTTCTGGGAATTGCATTCCTTCCAAAAATGAAACTTTCCCATTATTGAATACCAATCGCCCATCTTCTAATACTCTATCAACGGTTCGGGTTGTCCATGCGTTTTTTGAAAACACAGTATTTTGTAATGACAAAATCATAACAAATATGAGTATTTTTAATAATCGATTGCCAAACATTTTTTTTTCTTTATCATTCATCGGCATTTTTTCAAAGAAATTTATGACTGATCATTTTAAGAAAATTTCAGGTTCCCGTGTGTCTTTTTCGCTTTCTATCGAACAAAAAGACATCGATGTTGCCAATAAAAAAGTTCTCGAAAATTTTCAAAAATACACCAATATAAAGGGATTTCGAAAGGGGCAGGTCCCTTTGGATATTATAAAAAAGGAGGTTGGAGAAGATCGTCTTGGTTTGGAGGCTGTTCAGACGGCTATCGATAAAAAATATCAAAATTTCATAAAAGAGAATCGTCTTCAGCCAACGGCGGCCCCTCATGTTAATTTTTCTGATCTCAAAAAAATACCAATTGAAGTCAAAATAGAGGTAGAGCTTTTCCCTGAAATAGATTTGGGAAATTATCAGAAAATAAAGCTATCGCCCATAAAGGTTGAGGCAAACGATAAAGAGATTGATGAAACAATGGAGACTTTTATGAAAGAAGCGGGGGTTGGAGTCCTTGTTGATCGCAAGAGCAAGAAAGGGGATATCCTTGAGATTGATTTCGAAGGGAAAAATGAAAAGGGAGAAACCATACCCAATACAAAAGGAGAGAAAGTTTCTTTGCTTTTGGGATCGGGTCGATTTTTACCAGACTTAGAAGCTGCTTATGAGGGAATGAAAGCGGGGGAGTCAAAAAAAGCCGTAAAAGTTGGGTTTCCCAAGGATTATCCAGCGCCTGATATGGCGGGAAAGAAAATCCCTTTTGATATAAAGGTACACAGTGTTAAAGAAATTTCCTCAAAAAACATAAATGAAGAGTTGATCGAGAAAATTGTGGGTAAAAAAAAGAAAATAGACGAATTCAGGAAGGATATCTCTCTCATTGTAGAACGCAATAAACACGATCAAGAAAAACAAAAACAGATTGCTCAGTACAGCGCTACCTTGGTAAAAACAGTAAAAATAGATTTACCACAGTCATGGATCGATCGAGAGGTAGAAGGTCGCCTTCAGAATATAAAAAATGATCCTCATTTTAAACACGATCCAGAGAGCTTTTGGAAGCATATTGGGAAAAAAGAAGTTGATTTAAAAAAGGAATTTGAGAAGCAAGCAGAAAAAGATCTCAAGGTCTTTTTAGCACTTTCTCATATTATTGAAAAAGAGCATGTTGAACTCGATAAAGATGAGCTTCACAAAGCGGAGCTCATTGCACACAATCGATTGAGTAAAAACAATTCTGGAGGGGTTGATTATGAAGAAGAAATTCAGAAGACTATTCTCAATCTCAAAATTGACAAATATATTGACGGACTTATGCTGTAGGGGCTTTTTATTTTCAAACAAATGAGAAAAACGTACTTCATTCTCTCGCTCTGTTTCGGGCTTTTTGGTCTTATTATTGCTTTTGAGAATATAGCGATGACCATGCAGGTACTCATACTTTTTAGTACCCTTAATCAAAGTCTCTTCTTTACTTTGGTTCTTATGATGGTGATAGGTATAGCTACTGGATTCTTCTTAGGACTGGCTTCCACAACCAAAGAAAAGCAACCTACAGAAGAAGAATATTAGCACATTATGACTGCTTTTGTGATTTTCAACCCGCCGTGGAGGCGGGTTTTTTGTAATGTTTTTATTGTATAAAAAATGTATTCAACATAAAATTTTTGCATACTTTTTTTATTCATGATTGTAAAAAAATATGATTCATGGTAAGTTTTTTTCGCCAATATTTTCGCTTAAATAAGCCAAAATCATGAATATTGTTGAAAAAAGTTTTGACTTTTTATTGGAAAACGAATAATTTTTGTGTGCTGTTATTTCTGCGCACAAAAAATGCTCAAGAAAATATTTGGATCCGGTGCTCGAGTGAAACTTTTCCAACAGTTCCTTAGTAATCCGAAAGAGGAATTTTTTATCCGAGAACTCACGAGAATTCTGGATGAACAGATCAATTCTCTTCGTCGTGAGCTTGAGAATTTGGAAAAAATCGGACTTCTGAAGTCCGTCGATAGGAATCGAAAGAAATATTATCGAGTAAACCCGCACTTCTCGCTCCTCAGTGAACTTACATCCATTATTAGAAAGACGGATGAAACAAACGATGAATTTTTGAAAAAAATATCTAAACTGGGAGATATTGATATTTTGATTCTTTCTGGAACATTTGTAGATAAGACAGGGGAAACTGATCTTTTCCTTGTTGGAAATCTTAAAAAACCAGATTTGGAGAAATTTTTGGATGAGAATTTTTCAGGAAAAAATCTCAAATATGGACTTATGACCCGGGAAGATTTCTTATATCGGTTAACGCTCAAAGATAAGTTCGTCAAAAAGATTTTTTCTGATAAAGAGAATCTTGTTCTCAAGAACAAGCTCAAGAAAGATACAGAGAGTTTAGTTTCTGACTAAAAAACTTGCGTATCGAAATTTTCTTCTTATAATCCGCCCGGTTTATTACTTTAGTCATGGATCAATTATTGAAAAAAATATCGCTCAAAAGCTGTAAATCGAGCATTCCCGTTCTCCGCCCAGGATATCAGGTGCGTGTTCACCAAAAAATCACTGAAGGAAACAAAGAACGAGTTCAGGTTTTTCAGGGAATGGTTATCGCCACTGGATCAGGAGAAGGTGTGGGACAAACATTTACTGTTCGAAAAATTTCGGAAGGGATTGGTGTAGAAAAGGTATTTCCTATTCATGCTCCAAGCATTGTAAAAATAGAGGTACAACGTGCTCACAAAGTGCGTCGTGCAAAATTACACTTCTTGAGAGATCTTTCTGGAAAGGCGCTTCGACTCAAAGAAGTGAGTTTTAAATTAGTAGAAAAAGAATTCGATACAAAAAATCCAGAGCTTGAGGCTGTTGTGGTCGAGACAGAAGAAGAACCTGCTCAAGAAGTAAAAGAAGAAACGACGAAAGAAGAAGAAAAAAAAGAGAACTAGAAAAATTGACTCCTCCCTTGAAAAGGGAGGTTGGGAGGGTTTAAACCCCATTCCCCCTTTTCAAGGGGGAATGTTTTCCTCTATACATCATCCTGCTTTCCTGCATAGGTCATATACAAATAATTCGTTTTGGCAGGAAATTCTGCGGAAAGGGTGTCAATCTGTTTGGTAACGGGAAGAATTTTTAGCTTTTTACGGAGGGTCCGAATGTCAGAGGGCTTCCTTTTGATGAGACAAGCGATATCTATATCAGAGAATCCCAAAAGCTTTGCTTTTTTTAACAGTGTAGGAGAGATTGGCCAATTTCGCCTACAGGAGGAAATCTCATGGGCACAGTCGGTAATTCTTTCAATTTGTTGGAGAAACCAACGATCAATCTTTGTCAGAGACCAAATTTTTTCAAGAGAGAATTTCTTGGTAAAAAATGCCTGTCCTATGGCGAATATACGACTTGGGGAGGGGACTCGAATATATTTTTCGAGTTCTGCTTTGGTTTTGAACTCAAGAGGCGAATCTAAAATCCCTTCCGACCCTATCGCAAGCATCCGAATAGCTTTTTGGAGACATTCGGGGAAATTCCGTCCAAGAGCCATCACTTCACCAACCGATTTCATTTCTGTTGATATAGTATGAGAAACTTTCCTGAATTTCTTAAGATCCCAACGAGGAATTTTGAGAGCGAGATAGTCCAAGGCTGGTTCGAAAAAAGAAGTGGTTACTTTTGTGATAGCATTTGGGATTTCTGGCATAGTCTTTCCCAAAATAATTTCTGCCGCTACCGCCGCCAATGGATATCCAGATGCCTTGGAGGCAAGTGCAGAGCTCCGAGAAAGACGAGCATTAACTTCGATAACTCGATAGTCTCTATCATCAAGAGGATTAAGCGCAAATTGAATATTGCATTCGCCTATAATTCCTAAATGGCGAATTGTCTTGAGTGAAATACTCCTGAGCATTTGGTATTCCGTATTGGCGAGGGTCATTGAAGGGGAGACAACAATGGATTCTCCTGTATGGATTCCCAGTGGATCAAAGTTTTCCATATTGACGACAGTAATGGCATTGTCAGCACCGTCGCGAACAACTTCATACTCAATTTCCTTCCACCCACGCAAATCTTCCTCTACCAAAATTTGTGGAGAAAAAGCAAAGGCTTCCCGCACCATTTCTTCAAAAATTTTCATATCATCACAAAATCCAGATCCTTTTCCCCCCAACGCAAACCCCGCTCGGATAATAAGAGGAAACCCTATTTTCTCTGCCGCTTTCTTTGCAGCTGATATGTTTTTGGAAGCAATAGAACGAGGGGTTAGTACTCGTATTTCCGCCAGTTTCTTTTTAAAAATTTCTCGGTCTTCCGTTGCTTGGATAACCGATACAGGAGTTCCCATGACTTGGATATTATATTTTTTCAAAATTCCCTGACGTTCCAATTCAAGTCCACAATTCAAAGCGGTTTGTCCTCCAAAAGAGAGTGCAAGGGCATTTGGTTTTTCTTTTTGAATAACTTTTTCAACAGACGTTACCGTTACGGGGAGAAAATAGACTTTGTCCGGTCCGAGGTCGTCTTTGCGAAAAAGCTTTGGGTCAGTCTGAACCGTTGCAATATTAGGATTAAGAAGAATGACTTCGTGTCCATTCGCCTTAAAGGCTTTGATAGCTTGAGATCCAGAGTAGTCGAATTCTCCCGCCTCTCCGATCTTGAGTGCCCCTGATCCCAAAAGTAATATTTTCATAGTTGAGCAATAAATTCATCAAATAAGTATTGGGCATCTTCAGGTCCTGCACACGCCTCTGGATGAAACTGTGTGGCAAATATGGGTTTGATTTTGTGTTTGATCCCCTCATTGGATCCGTCATTGAGATTGACGAACCATTCTTGGTAGTCGGAGGGGAGACTTTTGACATCGACTTCAAATCCGTGATTTTGGGTCGTAATGAGGCACTTTTTATACTTCACAAACCCGGGTTCTGAATTTTTTGAACCCGGGTTTAGTATTTCTCCCACAGGTTGATTTACTCCGCGATGTCCGTATTTCATTTTTCGTGTTTTCCCGCCCGCAGCGAGAGCTAAGATTTGATTTCCTAAACAAATTCCGAAGAAAGGAATCTTCTTTTGGAGGGCGACTTCCGCAATCTCAATTGTCTCATGCACAGTAGCCGGATCTCCTGGTCCATTGGAGAAGAAAATTCCATCAAAATGTTCCTTGAGTTCAAATGGATTATGATCGAAGGGCATTCGATAGATTCGTATACCTCTCTGGAGGAAATTTCTAAAAATTCCATTTTTGGCTCCACAATCGATAAAAGCAATTGTTTTTCCTATAGGTTTTTCAGGTTCGAGTATTTCAATACTTTCGGGACTCACGAAGGGGACATATCTTCCTTTTAATTCATCGATAAATTTATTGGGGGGGTTATTTCCCATTTTCCCCCAAATCGTTCCATGTTCTCTCAATATTTGTGTCAAAGCTCTTGTATCTACGCCAGAGAGAGCAGGGATATTATTTTTTTTGAGCCAGCGAGCAAAAGATGTTTTTCCCAAGGCATGAGAGAACTTTTCAGAGACTTCAGACAAAATAATTCCTCGTACCCAGATGCGAGAAGATTCATAAACCTTGTCGATGTCATCAATAAGTTTTTGCTGATCAAACACGCCGTAATTTCCAATAAGCGGGAAAGTAAAACACACGATTTGTCCGAAGTAGCTTGGGTCAGTCAAAATTTCTAAATACCCCGTCATTCCAGTGGTAAAAACAACTTCCCCCTCGCACTCCATATCTGCTCCAAAACTTTGACCTTCTATGACAGAACCGTTAGCGAGGAATAACTTCATGTTTGTATGGTTTTCTGAATTTGGTGAGCAATACGCAAGACCCGACCTTCGTGAAAGGCAGGTCCGAGAATCTGTATGCCGATAGGAAGTTCTCCGACTTCTGATTTCCCCATAGGAAGAGATATTCCACAAATTCCTGCCAAACTAGCCGCAATGGTAAAGATGTCCTCTAAGTACATTCTGAGTGGATCGGTTGTATTTTTTCCGATTTTGAAAGCAGGCGTAGGCGCTACAGGAGTCAGAATGGCATCTACTTTTTCAAAGGCTTTGTCGAAATCTTGTTTGATGAGCGTGCGAACTTTTTGGGCTTTACGATAAAACGCATCGTAATATCCAGCACTGAGTGCATAAGTGCCAATCAAGATTCGTCGTTTGACTTCGTCTCCTAGTCCTGATTCACGGGTTTGAGTATAAATTTCTTCGATTGTTTTTTCGTGTTTGCCTGACCCAAATCGAATTCCATCAAATCGAGCCATATTGGCAGAGATTTCACACGGAGCAATGATGTAGTAAGTTGGCACCGCATACTTGGTGTGAGGAAGCGAAATATTTACAATCTCTGCACCGAGACCTTGAAGAATTTCTTTAGCTGAATTGACGACTTCTCGCACATCATCATCAATACCATCAATGAAATATTCTTTGGGGATACCAATACGAAGTCCTGAGACTTTACTTTTAATTTCATCGAGGTAATTGGGAACTTTCTGGTCAGGAGTTGTCGCATCGAGTTCGTCTTTCCCGGCAATGGTCTGAAGTATCATAGCGCAGTCTTCGGCAGTCTTGGCGATGGGCCCCACGGTGTCGAGGCTGGAAGCCATAGGAATAGTTCCCCAACGAGAAACTCGTCCATAAGTTACCTTGAGTCCTGTGACGCCACAGAAATGTGCTGGCTGACGAATAGATCCTCCAGTATCGGTTCCAATAGATCCTGCACAGAAATTTGCGGCAACAGCAGCCGTGGACCCTCCCGAACTTCCTCCTGCAACCCGCGTGGGATCGTGAGGATTGCGGGTAACCCCGAAGGCAGAAGTTTCCGTCGAAGCTCCCATGGTGAATTCATCTGTATTGGTTTTTCCGAGTAAAACAACTCCTGCATCTTGAAGCTTTTTCCAAACCGTCGCATTGTAGGGAGGTACGAAATCTTTTAGGATATTGGAACTCGCGGTAGTACGGATACCATGGGTACAGACCACATCCTTGA
The DNA here is from genome assembly GCA_021736215.1 of Candidatus Altimarinota bacterium. Lineage (GTDB taxonomy): Bacteria > Patescibacteriota > Gracilibacteria > UBA4473 > UBA4473 > JAIPGI01. The sequence continues at coordinate 24,547 of JAIPGI010000010.1, read as the reverse complement.
GGGTGATGGGCATCCCGTCTAAGGGAGAGATGAGTTTGTTATTTTTTCTTCGGGAATCTGAGGCATCTGCCATCTCTCGCGCTAAATCAAAAGTCTTGGTTACGAAACAGTTAAGTTTCTTGTCATGCTTTTCGATTTCATGAATAAACGCATCGGTGATTTCTCGAGAACTGAGTTTCTTCTCACGGAAGAGGTGAGAAAGTTCAGCGAGAGTTTTATTCACGATATCCATATTCAAAATATTTTTGGTACTTTTATAGAATGGTTTTCAATTTTATGAGGAGAACAATCCAAGAGGCTATCTTCTTCTGTGTATACATTGACCTGATCCAGCCGAGTGACATTCTCCAGTCCTGTTACCTGAGAAGTTTCCTCGGTATGGTCGGTTTTGACTTCTTGAAGTTGTGCAAAAAAATCCAAAATACTTCCCAATTGCCCCGTGAACTTCTCAACCTCTGCATCCGTGAGATGAAGTTTTGCCAGCTTCGCAATATGCTGTACTTCTTTTTTGGTAATCATCTGGGTGGGAATTTGTAGCTCTGGTGCAGTATAGGAAAAAGAAGCAAAACTGCAAAATGAAATTCTGGTTATTTCTTTACGATATTTTGTCATCCTAGCGAAAGCTGAAATCTACGGTTTCCGCCCTTGGATAGAGGCACAAACAAAACATTATTACAAACTATCGTGTTATAGAAGCTTTGGATCCCCGTCTGCACGGGGATGACGAAACGGAAAAAAGCTATGGTATAATTCCCGCACATGAAATCTTTCAAAAAAGTTTTTGTTGCGGGCACATTTGATAAATTTCACGCGGGACATCAGTTTTTTTTGAAACAAGCGAGTGATTTGGGAGAGGAGATAACAATTATTATTGCTCGTGACGCAACCGTAGAAAGAATCAAAGGGCGTCGTCCTATTCACACGCAGGAAGAACGGCTTTTTAAACTCACGCAGGAATATCCACAAGCCCACGTCCGACTCGGGAGAGAGGACGGGAATTTTATCGAAACGGTGAAAGAAGAATCGCCTGATGTGCTTTTTCTTGGGTATGACCAGCACATAGATGAGAGTCAGTTTCAAGAAGCATTTCCTCAAATGAAAATTCTCAAAGGAGAAGCGTACAAGCCAGAGATTTTCAAGAGCTCGAAGTTTTAATGATTCTCCCCCTTAGAAAAAGGGGGAAGGAAAGGGGGATTTAAAATTTCCCTCCACCTCCCTCTTTGCCAAAGAGGGAGGGCCAGTTTATAATCCCTTCAAAAACACATGAAACATTGGAAGGCTCTGCTCTCACGCAGTTTTCGCGAAGGATCGATTCAGGTCTGGAGAAATAAGTTTTTATCAGGGACGACAATTTTATTGGGAGCGTTGATTTTATTTTTATTGAATTTTGTTTTTTCGATTCAGTTTTTTGCTGATTATTCGATTCGCAATTTAGAATCAAGAGCTGATTTTTCGGTTGTGCTCAAGGATGATTTTGATGCGTTTGAGTTTGACGCACTTCGAAATGAGCTCGGAATGTTTGATGTTCAGACACAGGTTTTCGAAGCCGAAACGAGGGAAGACGTGGAGGTTCCTCCTAGACTTCACATCAAGTTTAAAAAGCTAGAACAGGTACAAGAAGTATTTGAGATTTTGAAAAAACCTCGTTACGACAGTGTTGTAGGGGACTGGGACAGTGCAGGGGAGCGGGACTTCGTCAATATTGTTGGGAAGCTTCTCAATGTCAGAGAGGGGGTAAGTCGGGCGAGTTTTTGGTTGATACTTTTGTTTTTGGCGGGAGGTGTGCTTTTGGCTTTCAATACCTTCAGGATTGTGCTCTTCTCTCGCAAGGATGAAGTTTTTATTGCGCGATTAGTGGGAGCCGATCCCAAATTTATTGCAGGACCATTTTTGGTCGAAGGGGGACTACTGGGAATGGTCTCGAGTTTATTGGCGATTGTACTTTTTACTTTTGTGCTCAAGCAAATCGAGGTGCTCCCTAGAGGCGAGATATTTCTCCATTTATGGAATGACATCTTTTCCTTCGAAATCCTCTCTGCAGGGCTTGTAGGAGTCGCTGGGGCATGGATTGCAGTGAGGAAGTATTTGAGAGGAAAATTTGGGGAGTGAGGGGGAAGAATAGTCGACGAGCTTTTTTTGTATTGAGGAAAAAGAAACCGGTCTCGAAAAACAAGAGGACGACCGCAGCAATCTCATTGTCATTGCGATCCCGCGTACGCGGGAGTGGCAATCGTATCCTCTTTCTTCCCCGCCCCATGTGCGGGAGGGGAATTGAAGGTGAGGGGGCAATCCCTTATTTATTGTCTTTCTGAGTCCGCTGAAGCGGACGAAGAATCTTCGAAATAGTTCTTTAAAAAATAGGAAGATCCTTCAGTCATCCGCTTTAGGCGGACTCCTTCAGGAAGACGGAAAAAAAGGGCTGTCATGACGAGCTATTCGTCACTCCGGCTTGTCCGGAGTCCTTCGAAGAAATATCTCTTATTTTAACTCTCTAACAAAAAATAAGTGCTAACGCTTATAACATCGATTTTTACGCACAGGATTCTGGACAAGCCAGAATGACGAGAGCTAGATTGTCGTTCTCGGACTTGATCCGAGAATTCATAGATTCCTGTTTTCGCGGGAATGAAAAAAGTGGGCTATAATGCACTCACATGGGAGAAATCAAAACTCTTGGAATACTGCTGCACAAAACTATCCTTGGAAACGATGATGGGTTGTTGGAATTCTTTACCCCTGAGTTTGGCAAAATCACCGTATCGGTCAAAGCCTTCGGACGATCTGCCAAGCGCACGCGAGAGATTGATTTCTTCAGATTGATGGAGCTCGTTATCTTTCAGGGGCGGGGGAGTAAGTCCCTGCGAGGAGTGACGACAATCAAAATGTTCCACGGGTTCAATACCAACCTCGAACTCAATCAAAAAGGATTCCAGTGGCTCCAAACCCTCCGCCATATCACCTCCGAGGACAAACCCACACAGAGATTTTTTGAATTTATCTGCAAATTCTTGGACGAAGCCCGAAATGGAGATTGTCCGATCTGTGATTGCTACCTCCGACTCAAAATCATCCAATGGCTCGGTCTCCTGCCAGACCTCGATAGCGAACTCTGCAAACGAGAAAAAATATCAGAGAGCACCGTCAAAATTCTTGAGTTTCTCTCTCAGAGTGATATCGCAGGAGTTTTCGCAAAACTTCCTCACATTCCCGCCACCAGTCTCAGGGAAATCGAGGAGTTTTTGGAAAAACGAGAAGGAAAAGGGGAGTACTGAAATGTATTGTCATTGCGAGCGAAGCGCGGCAATCTCAGAGATTGCTTCGCCTTCACTTCATTCATTCTTGCAATGGCAACAATGAAATAGTATTTTAAAAACAATTTTTGTGTTCACGCAACGAAAAATCTTTGACCAGAAAGGCAAATGTGAAACAATGAGGACAACTTTTGTATTCAAAGAATGAAAAAAAATATTTTGTGGGTTTTGGGAATTTTGTTCCTTTGGGGAACTGCTTCGGCACAAGTTCCACCCTCGGCTAGTTTTGCTCTCAGCGTTGTTAATATTTCTCAAGATAATAAAAATGCCGTCATCCAGGGTGCACAACCAGGAGATGTTTTACGGTACGAGCTCATGCTTACCTCTCAAAGAGAAGATGTGATCGATTTCTCTACAAGTGTTGATGTGACAAATATACTTAAAGCTGCGGAAATTATCGACACAGGTCTCGGAGAAATAAATAGGAATGTTTTGACTTATCCTGCCATAAATCAAAAAGCTCCCTGTACATACGCCTTTACTTTTTTTGCTCGAATAAGACCCAATTGTGGAGATATGAAAAATATTTCTGTTACATGGGAGGGGAAAACGATACAAGCTCCTCTCCATTGCGGACTTGTTCCAACAGGACCAGACACATGGGGAACCCTTTTCTTTGGATTTTTTGCCGCTGTTGCGATTTTCATTTCTTGGGCTTTTTCCAAGAAAAATGAGGCCTAACCTTGTCAAACAGACATCCATACAAAAAAAGGGCTCCTTTCGGAGCCCTTACTTTGTATAAATCCCGGGTTCTAAAATTCTAAAACCCGGGATTTATGTAATTATATTACTTCTTTTTTCCATGAAATTTTGCTATTTGAACTTTTATTTTTTCTTGCGCCATATCTACGCATTTACGAATTGTATCAGCAGATACATTGGCGTGAAATTTTCCACCATTAGGAGCAAGAATCGTTACCGAAGATTCAAATTTATCTCCAGTATGATGCTTATTTTTAGCTATTTTTACCTGTACATCGACGGTATCGTCATCTCCAGACTCCCATCCGAGGAGCTTTTTGAGGGGGAATAATCGCTTTTGAAAATACTCCTTATCTTCATCAAAAAAAGTCACGTCACCGGTCTGAAAGTGAAAGATCATGAATCGAATGATTAAAAAATAGCGAAATTACCCAATGGAAAACTTTAATTCTGTTCCAGAGAACTTGGAGAGCAGAGAGATAGTCTCTTCATGAGTTATTTCACCGATTATTCTAGCATCTATTTCTGAATCTGCCGAATTTAATGTGTTGCAAATATTACAAGCGTCGGATTCTTCCACGATTAACATCATTGCTGTACCACAATGCCACGTGCGATAACATTCTTTTTCATCGATATTTCCGAGTTTTTGTAAATCCCTTATTGCTTGGTGGGGTTCGTGAAGGTCTGTAAATTGTGCACCAAGACCTTTGGGAAGAATGCGAGGAACATTTCCTGGTACGCCTCCTCCTGTGATGTGAACCACGCCATGGACTGGAAATTGTCGCTTTCCTGTAAAATCGCCCAAAATAGTATCGAGAACAACTCTGTGAAATACTTTGGAAGGGGTGAGAAGAATTTCTCCCCAAGAAATACCATTACGCCATTCTTTTTTGTGCCAATCTTTTCCAAATGCTGTTTCACAAACTTTGCGAGCAAGACTAGATCCATTGGATCGGATAACGCGCCCGCGAAGCCCTATGATTTTATGTCCAGCACGAATATTTTGACCAGTGATAAATTTTTCCTTTTTAACGATACCTACGGCTGTTGCATTCCAAACAACCCTATTGAGAGCATTGCCGAGTTCAGCAATTTCCCCTCCTGGAATAACAATTTTTTGGGATCGACAACATCGAGCGAGTCCTTCTGTCATAGAAGCAATCATATCTTTGTCGACTTTGGGAGTATCAACGGTATTGGTAATAGAAATACACTCTGCTCCAACACAAATCGCATCATCAGCAACCATAGCAACTAAATCTTCGCCAATGGTATCGTATTTGCCGAGACGTTCTGCCATTTCCATTTTGGTACCGACACCGTCATCGTTTTGAACAAGGAGATAATCTCCCATATCCAAAGCTCCAGAAAACCCTCCATCCAGTGCAAATGGTTCTCCTATCATCCCTTTGCGCGAAGCAAATGTTTTTTTGGCATTGGAATAAGCCTCACGAGATGCGGCATCACCTTGTGAAATATTTACTCCGGATTCGGCGTAGGTAATTTTCTTCATTATTTTTCAAACACCACAATACCAATATCTTCCCCAAAAATAGAAGCCATGTTTTCTAAATCACGAATACGAGTGTGTCCCAACCGTACCAACAGAATAGGAACATCAATTTCTTCATCAATAGAGTCCATGGGGGCAAGAGAAAAGTATTCTCCAGCACCTTCAAATGTGGCAATCAATCGAGGAGATTCAAACGTCAATACGAATTGTTCCAATACGGTTGCATTGTGTTTTCCCAAAGGTTTATTCATTCTCAAAATAGGAGATTCAGGGAGTCGTTCCATGACTTGTGTTACGAAAGACAATCTATCGGAAAAAGCTTCCCACAAATAAATGCTTCCAAAAGAAAAAACAAATCCCAAAAAGACAGAAGCCACGAGTATCCATGACAATGGAAAGAGCGACATTTCCGAAAAAGTTTGTGCGGGAGTCATCGCAAGGGGAAAGGAGTTTTTGTCATTAAACTGAGCAAAGTGTTTTTCGAAAACATTAATAAGGCTTTGTGTAACTTTTTCTCCATATTGAACATCGTCTCCCCAGAGTTTCAAAGTCCAAAAAACATTGACTCTATTTTGTCGACGAGCCGTGATTTTGTTCTTGAAATGAGGAATGTATACACCGGCATCATCTAAAATATCTTGTCTGAATGCAGGATTTTGTTCCCAACCAGCAACGGCTTCGGCAATCTTGGAAGCGGCTTCGACTGGATCAAGTGAATACCGTTCAGCAGTTTCTGCACTCGCCATAGGTTTTATAGAAAAATAAACTGTAATTTTTTGAACATCTGGAAGTAAAAATGATGCCCCGAAAAGTCCAGCACTAAAAATCACAAAAAGAAGGAGAAACATCCATTTTTTTCGGAGGAGCGGAGAGAGAAATTCAATGAAATTCATAAAAAAGAATTAAACAGATAAAAGTGGGATTTCTTGGTTATTTTTTTGCTGAAGTCCTCGTCCTTGGAATTCTACTTCTTGAAGGTATGCTTCTGTTACCTCTGGCGTGACATAATGTCCATCAAAAACCCCAGTGTGGAATTGTTTTATTTCTGGATTTCCAGCTTTTGCCGCAGCAACCAAATCTTCAACAGTCTGATAAAACAAAGCATCTGCTCCAATAACTTTTCTAATCTCTTCGGTCGTCAGTCCATTGGCAATGAGTTCTGCCCGAGTAGGAATGTCGACACCATATACATCAGGATTGCGCACAGCAGGAGCTCCACTGGCTACGTAGACATGCTTCGCTCCAGCCTGTCTGCACATGGAGATAATTTTCTTTATAGTATTTCCACGGACGATGGAATCATCGACGAGAAGAATGTTTCTATTTTTGAATTCCAGTTCTATAACATTGAGTTTGCGACGAATTGATTTTTGACGCATAGCCTGTCCAGGCATAATAAATGTTCGTCCAACATAACGATTTTTTACCAATCCCTCACGATATTTGATTCCTAAGTCTTGGCTGATTTGTAATGCCAAAGGACGTCCTGAATCAGGTACTGGCATTACCGAGTCAATTTCCAAGTGGGCTTTTGCAATTTGTTTGGCGAGAGAAGCCCCCAAACGCAATCTTGTTTTGTACACGGAGATTTTATTAATCATACTGTCTGGACGTGCCAGATAGACATACTCAAAGATACAAGGCATAAGTTTTCCCTTTACACACTGATGAGACGTCATCGTCCCATTTTTATCAATAAGAATCCCTTCCCCAGGATTTACGTCCCGCAAGATTTCAAAGCCCAATGCCTTGAGGGCAACATCTTCGGAAGCAAAAGCCCAATCAGTACCACGAGTTGTTTCTCGTTTGCCCATGACGAGCGGACGAATTCCTCGTGGATCTCGAAACACATACATCCCAACGGTATCAATCAGCGTAATAATTGAATAGGCCCCTGTTATTTTTTGCATAGTGAGTCTTGTTGCCTCAAAAATTACTTTGGGCAAATCGTTTTCTCCTTTGCGTTTCATTACTTGATAAATTTGGTCAGCGAAAACATTGAGCAAAATTTCCGTATCTGAACCCGTACGCAAGTGACGGTGATAGTTGTTTTGGATTAATTCTCTCATTTGATTCGTGTTTGTCAGGTTTCCATTATGAATCAGGTAAATTCCCAAAGGAGCATTTACAAAAAATGGCTGTGCTTCGTTGATATCATCACAGTTTCCACAGGTGGTATACCGACAATGACCGATTGCCATGGGTCCTCGAAGGGATCTGATATCAGACTCTTCAAAAACATCCTGAACGAGTCCTTTGCCGCGTCGTTCATAAAACTTTTTTCCGTCAAAAGAAACGAGTCCCGCTGAATCTTGTCCTCGGTGTTGGAGCATCAAAAGTCCATCATAAGCCTCATAAACCGCGTCATCTCTGATTTTGGCGAGGCCAATGATTCCACACATGGAGAAAGGGGAAAAGCGGGTACATATTAAGCGAAAATGAATTTAGGGCAAGAGTATCTTCTTTATTTTTATCTCATCCCAAAGATTTCCGAATTTCTGCCGCCTTCAAAACATCTTCATCAATATTTTCATCCAACTGCAATTTTTGGAGAACATTGGAAGTGAAATTTCGATGAATCACATGGTGAGGCTGACACGACCCAATTTCCTGTCCAATAAATTCTTCGATATATTGGATTCCATCTCTCACTTCTTTCCAGACTTTATTTTGATGACAGAGAATATCGAGATTTTCACGATTGAGATAGTGTCCTGCATGAGACAAGTCTCTCACTATATTGACGTAGAGCTCTCGTACCAAATGTTCAATTTTCATTTCTTTGGCGAGTTTGAGTGCTCGTCCAGTACCGATGAGTTCTGGTGGTACCCCAAGACTATAAAAGCTGCCAGTAAATTTAATGGCTCGAGGAAGTTTTACCTTGCCTATGCCACGAGCATACCCAAAAATTCCAATATGCTGAACACGTTCACGATGAGAAGGCAGTCGGGAGGCAACTTTATTGATAAGGGGTGCGAGTGGTTCAATTGTATGACTAAAAAAAGTTTGTGCTTTTTCGTTAAATTTTCTGATAGCCACCGATTCTTCCTTCGTTACATGACGGTATTGAGCTCGTCGTTTCGGAAGTTCGGTATTAAATAACTTAATAGCTTTTTTGACATCATCCATCGGATAATCCGATCGAAAGGCGCTTTGTATTGTGAGTGAGGAAACCCCTCCATATTCCTGAATGACAAAAGGGGCGTTTTCTGGATTAATAGCTCCTCTGAAAGGAAGACTTCCTCCTCCGACCCATGGGAAAATTTCAATACCTCTTCCCTTTCCGAAATTATGATAGGAAGAAACAGCAGATTTGAGTGCCATCATGGCAGGGATGAGTCCAGCATTCATGGCGGGATCGGATCGGGCAATAAATACTCGTAAGTATTCTGGTTTGTGGTGCAGTTCTTTTTGAAGAAAATCAACGTATTCCTCTAGCGTCTGAAAAGCATCCGCCATACTGCCCACTTCTTCAAAAAGGGGAATAACGTCGATGTATTTCATATTAGATTTCATATCAAAAATCTCTTCTGTGGCATTGGCAATCTCTCGAAATTTTTTCTGGAGATAAATCAATTGACTAGAGGAAGTCGTCATGGGCAAAATAACCTCAAACATTGGTGGTGAATGAAATCCATATTTTTTGGCGGCGTGTTCTGCTGATATGAGATTCATAAATGCTCTCGGAAGTCGGTGAGAGGTTTCCTGCCAGATATTGGGAACACGAAAGGTAAGAAATTTGTCTTTTCCCAATTGGTTTTTTTTGAAATAGTCGTGATAGTTTTGATACAGTCGGTCAATAACGGCTTCATCTACGAATTTTCCCTCCCAGTCCCACATATATTCTTCTACTTTGAGTTCGGAAAAACACCGATAACATTCTTCAATTTCATCGGCATTAGAAACATATCTATTTCCTGAAAAAGGCGAAGGCATCGCATTATCAGGATGCTGAGTCGCCATAGTGGATGGGATTTTTCTCATGGAATGATTGTGGAGAGAAGGCGCGAACAGCATTGTGGCACATATGAAAAAAGAGTTCAAAAAATTATTTTTTTGACCTTTTACCCGTAAAATTTATACTCTCGCCGCTTTTTTGAAAACATTCTAGACTGATGGAGAGGTGCCAGAGTGGTCGAATGGGGCACACTGCTAATGTGTTGTCCGCTGCAAAGCGGACCGAGGGTTCGAATCCCTCCCTCTCCGCCATTGAAAAATTTTAGGGATTTATTCTTAAAATTTTTCAATAGTCAGTGGTTATGAGAACCCAAAAAAAGGGTTCGACACAATCACCGAGCGAAGCAAGGATTGAGTGGTGCTCGAGCCAAATTACGAAGTAATTTGAGTAAGAGTATCCCTCCCTCTCAATAAAAGCCACCATAGCTCAGCTGGTAGAGCAGCACATTCGTAACGTGCAGGCCACCGGTTCAAATCCGGTTGGTGGCTCCAGTCGATTCAAATTATTTATTGAGTTTTTTTTGTATTTTTATAAGAAACAAAAAAGCAATGAGACATATTGCATATGAAAAAATAGTTCCGCCCCAAATCCCAAAAGCTGGAAAGGTATATATAGCGGTAAGAGGATAAATAACGAAAATTATAGATCCGAGTGGGCTGTTCTTCCAGACTTTAAAAAGGAAAAAACTATCATAATGCCAATGAACAATAATAAAGGTTGATAAATATACAGCTGGAAATGAACTAAAAACGCCCCCCCAAAAAGGTCCTAGTGTTTTTGCTAAAAAAACACTCAGGGCAATAATAAACCCTGCAAATGTTGCTCGAAAAATTTTCTGTAGTATTGAGTACTTCAAAGGGACGTATATGGATTTCTGATGAACTTTTACAGTTATAAAATAATAAGCAATTGTTGTAAGAATCACATATCCGATAATAGAAATAGATATATTTGATAACTCGATAAGGGCAAGGGGTATCGCGAGAACGAACCAAACAAAAAGCCCCCCAAGTGTACACAGGATTATTGAAGGAATTTTATTTAATTTTATTCGAGAAAGAGAGAGATACGTAATCGTAAAAAGCATAATAACTCCTTCCATAATGGGAACAATGGGGGCAACTTCTGCTACTTTTTCAGGAGACAAAGTCCATCCGATAAAGAAAAAACTAAGGGCAATGGTAGCAGGAAGAGAAATGATTATTCCCGCTGTTTTTTCAGAAGCTTTTTCGGCAATAAAACTAAGGAATGCTATGAATACACCACCGACAACAAATGAAGTAACCAGTTGTATGATGAAAAGGGTTTCTCGATTCATAATATACTTAGTTATAGGGGGATATTATTTTTCTTTTTCAAAGAATTGATTTTTGAAAATCCATAAAATTCCAAAATAAACAAAAACGCCTGAAGTTACTGCCAGTATGAGATTGTTTTGGAGATGGGCGGAATAAATCATGGAAAAAAGAATCATATTTGCGGACAAAATAATTCCTACATTTTTGACGCGCAAAGGAATTCGAAAATGTTTCCATATTTCTTTCATCAAGAGTCCAAATACTAAAATTTCACAAAGAATAGTTGATATTGCTGCTGCAATAATTCCATATCGGGTCAGAAATAAAATATTCAAACAGGCATTCAAAGCGAAAGCAAACCCATTTACAAAGAGAAGGTAATTTTGTCTATTTTTCGCAACAAGAGTGAAGGTAAAAAGTTGGTTGAAATACGCAAAAAACACAGTAATAACGAGAAGAGAGAGTACTTTGTCCGACCCCAAAAATACACCACTTGAAAGATATTCGGGCGTGCTGATTAATTGGATAATTTGAGGAGCAAAAATAATAGATCCAATCACAATCGGAATGGAAAAAATGAGAAGAATTTCCATGCCCCAACCGAGTGTTTTTTGTGCTTTATCATGATCTCCTTCTTGAGCAGAAAGTCTTGGCAAAATCGCCTGCCCAAAAAATACCCCCAAAATCAAAAAACTTTCCAAAATTCTTGTCGCCACCCCATATATTCCGACAGCAGAAGCCCCCAACAAAATAGAGATTAAAACAACATCAATGCGTAAATACAGCGTTTGTAAAATCAATGCCAATCCGTAGGGAAGAGACATTTTGAGTGTTTTTTTCCACCAAGAAAAATCCCATCCGAGACGTATTGAAACTTCGCGTGAAGCAAAAAACGAAACCAGTACACAAAAGAAAACGTTTGATAATACTCCTGCCCAAAGCATTGTAAAAAAAACATTTTCAAAAAGCCCTATATGCTGAGAAATCACATAAATACATACCGCTAAGAGCATTTTCCCCAAAGCCAATGCCCCTGAAAAATATTGTATCTTCATACGGGCTTGTAATATTGAAGAGAGTGTGCCCGCTACAATGGTCAGAGCCATAGAGAGTCCCGTAATCCAGATTCCGATTTTTACAACGGGAGCATAAGTGGGAACAAATTGTGCAGAAATCCCTGCAATGAGTGTTACCAAAAGAATAAGACCGAGGCGCATCGAAAAAATATTTCCAAGAATATATTCGGATTTTTCTGGTTTTTTGGACATTTCTCTTACCGCAATCGCGAAAAGTCCTCCATCAGCAATAATTCCAAAAAAAGCTAAAAATTCATATGCCGTAATATAGTTTCCGTAAAATTCTGTTCCGAAGCCTGTAACAATCTTGACTATCGCTAAACTTGCTCCAATGGAAATGATTTTCCCAAAAAACTGAGCAAAAGCGTTTGAAAGGACTTTGGTATGGGATGCCATGCGCGAAGGATTATCGGCGAAGAGGGGAGAATGAGCAATAGAAAAATATTTTTGGAGAATCTATTATACAAGAGTATCATAAGAAAAAATCATGAAAAAAGCACTTCTGCCGTCTCTGGTTATTCTCTTTTTTGCAGGAATAAGTTTAGTAATTCCATTTGAAGCAATGGGGAATTTGTTTTTTGCAAGCACTTTTACACGTGCGGCAACACCGCCTGTTGTGGAGAAGACAGTTGTTCCGAATACCGTTATCACCACACCAACTTCTGCCAAAAAAGAAATGCTCGCTGAAAAAGATTTTTCAGCAACAAGTGGAACTAGTGAATTTTTTCTCGCGGTAAATAGAGCCGGTACCCAAAATTATACCATTTCTTCTAATACCTGCGCGCACGGTGTTCGTATCATTGCTCGTGCGAAAGGAGGAGTTATTAATCCCAATATGTCGGTTGATCTCCATATATTTGGATTTTCCCGTGAAAAAAGTCGAGAGACTTTTAGTAATTTACTAACCCTCACACCAGAGGAAACTATAAAAATCCTGCATCTTCCATCATCACTGATTTACTTAAACGAAAGTTTATTTCCTGAATATCAAATTAATCTCAGTAGAAATTCTGATCTCATATCGTATGATGTGATGTGCTATTAAAGAAGGAACAACACTCGTTCGTTCTCATTAGAATACACCATCCCCAATATTCTTTAGGTTCTATAACCTGTTTTTCTTTTTTATTCATGAGTTTATTTTACTACCCCTCATCTAGTCAAATCGCAAAAATGTCCTGTTTCGCTCTACGAGCTATAACAAGACTCACAAAGGGGCATAAACCAATTCACAAACATGCCGAATAACCCTAAGGGGGATCGGTGTCACTCTGCACTCTTAGTGCACTATGTGGCAGCGCCAAGGGGAATTGAACCCCTGTTACCAGGATGAAAACCTGGCGTCCTAACCACTAGACGATGGCGCCTTATTTTTTTGTATATCTCTTCTGAAAAGAACTCGGCGATTCTATTGAAAAATATATACGCGTCAACTTTTCTATTTTTTAAAAATTTTCGAAAAAAGAAAAAATTCTTTGAAGGAATTCTTAGAAAAATAGGTTCTGTGTGGGCAAGGATAATTTATAAGAAATATATTTTGTTATTATATAATAAATACAGATAAATAGCAACAATGTATAAACGAGTTTTATTTTTCATTCTCTTTCTGCCACAATAAACGCTGAATGGAAGGTTCTCTTGCTCCCAAAAAACGTATTGCCATCATCACCGATTGGCTCACCGATCGGGGAGGAGCAGAACATGTTATCATCGCTCTCACTGAGGCTTTCCCAGAGGCAACGATTTTTACGTCCGTGTTTAATAGAGAAGCCTTTCCAGAACTTGAAAATAGGGATGTGAGAACCACTTTTTTACAATATCTCCCTGCATTTTTACGTCGACGACATCAATTTTTACTTCCCTTTTTTCCAAAGGCATTCGAATCTTTAGATTTGTTGGAATACGACATTATTATTTCTTCCTCCAGCTCTGGATTTTCCAAATGTGCACGAAAACAAAAAGAGGGGAGTATTCATATCTGCTACTGTCATACACCCGTTCGTTTTTTGTATCACGCACGAGAAGAATATCTCAATGATTACCCACTTCCATGGTGGGCATTCCCGTTGAAACCATTGTTGCCATATCTTCTTGATTATTTAACTCGCAAAGACCAACTCGCTTCACAAAAAGTAGATTGGTTTATTGCTAATTCTAATTTCGTAGGAGAACGTATTCAGACGTATTACGATCAAAAACCAATAACTATTTATCCTTGTGTTGACACAGAACCATTTGTTGCTGCAGGAAAAACTATTGCACAAACTCAATCTTTGGAGAAATCACAATCGTATTCCCTCGGAGAAAGAGATTATTTTCTTGCAGTGGGACGCTTTATCCCATATAAAAAATTCGATCTTTTGATTGAAGTATTTTCCGCAAACAAACTTCCACTCAAGCTTGTTGGGAGTGGCCCCTCTTTTGAACAATGTCGACAAATGGCATTCGAACTTCGCGCTTCAAATATTGAATTTTTTGGATTTGTTCCTCGGTATAAATTGCCAGATTTTTTTGCAAAAGCTCGCGCCTTTCTTTTTCCAGTAGAGGAGGACTTTGGATTAACTCCTATAGAGGCGATGAGTGCGGGCACTCCCGTTATTTATTTTAATCGAGGAGGAGCAACAGAATCCGTAGGGGAATGGGGGATTCCTTTTGATGCGCAAACCGTCGAAAGTGTACAAAAGGGAATTGATGAGTTTCTAAAACGAGAAACAACATTCAATTCACAAAAACTTCAAGAACGAGGATTAATGTTTGATAAAAAAGTGTTTATTGAAAAAATAAAAAAATTTATATTTTCATTGCCATCACGATCTTAAAACAAAAAAACATTGCATCGCTTTACTCATCAGGATGACGTAAGATAAAATAAATTCAATGAAAATATTTCTTGGAGCGGATCACGGTGGATATGAGCTCAAAACAAAAATTATTGAGTATCTTTCTCAAATAGGGGAATATGAAATCATTGATATGGGTTGTAAGAGTGAAGAGTCGTGTGATTATCCTGAATTTGGTTCTGGAGTAGCGAGAGAAGTCGTTGCTCATGAGGGAAGTTTCGGAATTATTTGTTGTGGATCGGGGATAGGGATTTCTATGGCGGCTAATAAAATAAAAGGCGCTCGTGCCGCACTCTGTAATTCTTTGGAGTTAGCTATTTTGGGACGACAACACAATGATGCCAATATCTTGGCATTAGGAGGGCGGACCAATTTTATTGATGATCCTTTGGAAATTGTACATATATTTCTGCACACACAACCAGATATGTCTGATCGTCATGTACGACGAAGAATGCAACTAAACAAGCTCTGATTTTTTGATTAAAAACAAAGAATGATAGTTAACTTTTTTTTGTGTATTTTTTTAGTAATGCATAATCCTGTGCGACTCTGTCAGAATAGGCATAACCAAGATTTGGATCGTTGTTATAAAGCCTCAATAACTCTCTTTCCCTTACATTTCCTTTTTTATTAGGAGGAATCTGTCCATTGAGATCTCTCAAGAAAGCTCCTTCTCTAATTATACTCTCCACGGGGTTTAAGGGATTAATAGGATTAGATCGAAATGCACCCTCTTTTCCGTAAAAAAATCTCGAGGCTTGCCCTATTCCGACACAATAAGTATCTGAAATTGCAAACTGATCAAATTTAGACTCGTGCCACATGATTTTTTGTATGGTTCCACTAAATCCATAATGTTTTTCAACCGCCTTTATAAGATCACTATACGTACGAACATTATTCTTTTGAATAAATTCATGAATACGAATCCCATCGATAACACGATCTTTTGGGATTGAAGGGATATCTAACAATGAGGACATCTGTTGAATATTTTTTTGTCCAATTCGTGTTTCTTCGTCAGTAACCATATTTGAAAGCTTCACTCCAGACATACTCCCAGCAGGAAGTTTCAATTCTTGCGCAATATTTCCCATGCCTCCCGCTCGATCAATTATTTTTACGAATTCTTCTCCAGGTATCCGAGAGGCTCTCTGCCGAAGGAATTTAATATAGATATTTTCACATTTATTTTGGAAATCATGTCGAGAAATTGCGTTTGGACTTTGTTTGTAATCTAGATAAGCATTTTTAAGTGTTTTTTCAAAAGAATCTCGAAGCGCAGAATCCTCACCAATATGAAAAAAATCGTTGTTTTTATCTTTCTCATAAACTTCTTGAATAATCAAGTCCGAATCGAACCCCTTGAGGAGTTCCAATTTCATATTTTCTTCGTATAATTTACCATTTTTAATTGAAATCTCCTTATCAAATCTTTTCATTACAACATTTGTTGTATCTTTTTGTGCCGTATATTTTTGTAATACAAGAGAATTTAGTTCCCCGAGCTTCGATCGTGTATATTGCTTCACGGAAAACAACTCTTTGTTTTTTATTTCTGAATCTGATGTTTTTTCCTTTTGCTTCCTTTCAACAGATATTCTTTCAGAATCTCCAGCAAAAAAAATCCACCTCTTCGGTTGTTGTCCAAAACAATTGCTATACAAAAGGTTTTTCATCCTTTTATTATACACTCGAAATAGGACCTTTTCAAGTGGCAACAATCCCTACCAATTCAGTTAAGATACCACGCCTTTCCTTTCGATAACTTTATCAATAAGTCCATATTTCCCGTATTTCACAGCTTCAGGAGCTTTAATAAATTTATCTCGATCACAATCTTTGATGATCTGATCTCGCTCCTGACCAGTGGATTTTTGAATCATATCGTAGAGCAATTCTTTCGTTTCGAGGATATGTTCAGCATGAATAGCAATATCAGAAGCTTGTCCTTGCGTTCCACCCAATGGTTGATGAATCATGACTTCTGAGTGGGGGAGGCTGAATCGTTTTCCGCGGGCTCCACACATCAAAATCATGGCTCCCATAGAAGCCGCAATTCCAACGCAAACCGTGGAAACATCTGGTTTGATATAGTTCATAGTATCGATGATAGCGAGTCCCGCACTCACAGATCCTCCAGGAGAATTCACATACATCGTGATATCTTTTTTGCTGTCTTCTGCTTCCAAAAAGAGAAGTTGTGCGATAACTAAATTTGCAACCATGTCATCGATTGGAGTTCCCACAAAAACAATGCGCTCTTTGAGTAATCGAGAATAGATATCAAACGCACGCTCTCCGAGGTCTGTTTTTTCGATAACGGTGGGAACAAGATATTGATTTTGGATCATCTGTAAAATAGTTAATGTTCTTTTTATTATACATCATTCTTCAATTTCTCACAACGAATTACACTTGCGAGAACAAAAACAATGTTATTTTTTGAGGTTTGAAATTTTTTCTAAAATCCCGAATTTCCAAGCGACAAAAACGATTGCCAGTAAGATAATTCCTACTCCTGTTGCCAACCCAATAGACGAGAGTGAAAGCGAATGTAATTGCTCTGAATTTTCAACCGCATGAGCATTATCACAAGCATCTCCATATCCGTCATCATCGCGATCTCCCTGATCGAGATTTGGGATAAGTTTACAATTATCAACAACATCGCCAACTCCATCATAATCTGTGTCATATTGATTTGAGTTTTTGACATCAACTGCATTATCACAATCATTTCCCACACGATCTTCATCACTGTCTTTCTGAAGAGGATTTGAAATAAACGGACAATTATCATTATTATTATCGTATCCATCCCCATCAAAATCTTGTGGGAAAAGGGGATTATCCTGTTCCTTTGTCATCTGCACAAAGGGAATAGATGGTTTTAGTTGAGAAACTCGTTCTTTGTATCGGATGAGATCGGTTGTTCCACCGTATAACAATTTATATTCTTTTTCCGGCTCGGCAGTGAAATACATTTGTGCACTTTCTCCTTTGTAGAGCTTGATGTCATCCAATTTTATTCCTGCTCCCCAAAGTGATACTTTTAAATATCGAATAGAAGAAGCGTTGAAGTCATATTGCCAAGAATAGGCTCGCTTAGAAACAAGGGTTTTCATGGAGTCGAGAGTTTCACCACCCTGAATTTGTACAAAACGAATTTGTGCTCGATCTGGTTTAAAAAGGTTTAAACGTACCAATGGATAGGATTGTCCTAAATCAAGAACAAACCAAGAATCGTTTTTCCCATCGACTTTTTCATCAAAAGAATACGTTGTAAAAGGATCTTCGTCTGCCAAATAGGTGATTGGATCTTCTTTTTGAGAGGAAACGCTCAGAACCTTAATATTTTCTTGTTTCAATCGGGAAATTTCGTCATAAAAAAGCACAAAAGGAACTTCTTCGTTTTCTTGATTAAAAAGATCGGCATTACTAAATCTTTGAGATATTTTTTGTAAAATTTCTCCTTGTAGAGAGAGTGCAACTTCAGCTTTTTCCGCAAGAGGGGAAAGTATAACTTTTCTTTCATACGGAAAATCTGAAGAGAGTGGCGCCGCCGCAAAAGAATTCTGAACAAAAAATGATGACAATAACAATGCCGAAATCGATAATATTTTTTTAATCATGAGAAACACGTTTGGCTTTTTCCTGCTTTTCGATCAAATTTTTGATCGCCATGACCTGTATAATAGCAGACCGTTCTGTTTCGGACAACTTCATACGAATAAACTTCAATGTATCTTTGAGATCAGGAATCAGGCGGTGTTCAAGTGCATTCACTCGTCGTCTCGTTTTTTCTATTTCAAAAGCAAGATTTTCTGCTGATTTTTCAACTTCTGCCAATTGCAAAAGGAGTTGAAATACTTTAGCAAACTTTTTAATGGCAATATCTAATTCTCCACGGGTTTGTGCCAATCCGTAATGAAGAGCATTTCCAAAAGTATTGAGTTCGAACTGAGGAATACGCACAGACATGACATTTTTTGTCTTTACGTGCAAGCTCAAAGTTTGAGAAGGCACAGAAAGCGTATTCTCGAGTACCGACTTCGGCATTAATGCTTGAGCTTCTAAAAATGCGGCATTTGCTTGTTGAAGTGATTGTTCTACATCCAAACGCATTTGTTTAGCCTTTCGAACGATTTTTAGAAACTCCTGCATAAGTCCATCCTGTTTATCCTTGAGAAGCTTGTGTCCACGTTGAGCGACTTTTTCCTGGTTTTTGAGTCCCAACATAGTCATACGAGTTGCCGTTACACTTTTGATTGCCATAATAAAAAGGTATTTCGAAATAAGCGCGCAGATTGTAAATTTTCTCGAAAGAATGTCAAAAGAGAAACAACAAAAAATTTTTAATTACTTATGTTCAATTTCCAATTTTTAATTATTTAGATATTTAGAAAGTAAGAAAACAAATTTGAATACAAATTGGGAACAAGTATTTTTAGTTAAACCAAGATATATTGTGTTAAGTAGTTTATATATTCGAAACCACTCCTCTCTCTTTATATCAATCTGAAAAAGGGTTTCTGAGTATTTTGTGTTTTAAGCGTTTTTTTTTCAAAAAAGGTATTCTCATTCATTTACACTAATTTTAATTCTTTCTTTTTTTCAAATTTCAAAAAATTATGCACGGAATCAATTTCATAACAAATTATATAAATATTTGTTATTTCACTCCCTTCATAAAAATTTTTCCCATTTTTTCAGCACTCTCTGGTCCATCTCCAGTTACAATGAGTCCATCGATAGTGACTTCCTCGCCCGTATAGTGAGCACCTGCGACATTGCCAAGGCCTTCTAAGGCATTATCTCCGTTCCAACCAGTGAAATTTTTTCCAGAAAGTATCCCCCACTTCAAAAACAATCTCGGAGCAGCACAAATAGCGCCTACGAGTTTCGCATCAGAAAGAAATTTTTTGGCCAACTTTTTAGCAGTGGCATTCTCTGAATATTGGAGGCATCCCCCACCTCCAACAAAAAAAATTGCATCAAATTCCTCTGTTTCCACTTGAGTGAGAAGAAAATCATTATCTACCTGCTCTCCAAACCGTCCTACAGAGTGTTCACTCGAAGATGCGGTGCGAACTTCCCATCCAGCATCTTCCCATACTTTGCGCGGATGAAGATATTCTTCATCCCGAAAGTCACTGGGAGCCAAAATCATCAGAATGGATTTCATAACTAGTGTACAGTTTCGTATTTACATAATGAAGATATTTGAGGCAGAGCACAAATAGTAATATTTGTATCATCTTTATCATTGCCAAATCTTATACCAGCTTGTTTTCCTACTTGAGCTAGAATATCCGAACAAAAAAAATCTAACAATGAATTTATATTTTGTTTGTCTCCAAAATCGCTTCCCGAGACAAAAAAAAGTGGTATTTTTTCAAAAACAGCAAGAGATCGTTCAGAATATTGTCCAACTAAAAACTTTATAATATCTTTCTTATTCTGAAACACAGGCAAATCGGTGGCAATACTATTTATTGAAGCATCAATCAATTGCCTCATCTCTCGTTTTTTTCTTGGATTGTGGGAAATCGCTACAACAAATCTTTCTGCATGCATGGGATGTAATTCCAACTTAATATGCGAAGCACCTGAAGGGCAAACTCATTTTTTCTTAAAACTGCTTGAACATCCCTCCTTATGGATTTATTAACAAGCTCTATATCAGATTCTTCGGTATTTATTACAAATATGAATGGAAGTTTTTCTGTTTTGCTTACTAAGTCCCCCACTCCCTCAAGAGAAACCACGGGGAGTGGCAAATCGGAATCAAGCCCCATTTTTAGAGTTATATCATGAAGGGCTTTCATCGTCCCCGGTTCTCCTAAACCAACAAAATATTGTTCTTCAAGCATCATCATACTAATTAAATTAATTATAGAATTTAGTCAAATATAATAACTTGACACTCTGAGTTACTGACTGCTAAAATATCGTCGCTTTTGATTTTTTAACCCTTTTGCACAAATGGCAAAAAAGCTTATTCCTCTGCATGATAATGTTATCGTCAAACCTATCGAAGAAGAACACAAGACCGCCTCTGGTATCGTTATTCCTGATACCGCAAGCAAGGAAAAGCCCATGAAAGGGAAAGTGCTTGCTGTCGGGCCAGGAAAGTTCGATGAACACGGAAAACGTATGCCTGTGGACGTCAAAGAAGGCGACGTTGTTATCTTTACAAAATACTCCCCTACCGAAATCAAAATAGATGGAGAAGAACTTTATGTACTGGGAGCAGATTCTTTATTGGCTATTGAAAAATGACAAAAAACTTCCTCTCCCCTTGCGGGAGAGGATTGAGGAGAGGGGAAATTAAATCACCCTCCCCTATCCCCTCCCGTCAGCCAATGAATGGGAAAAAATACCTCTTAAACTATAAATTCTTAATTCTCAAAAAATGGCTATCGGTGGATATCACGACGCTTTAAATGAAATTAACTCAAATATAAAATGGATTAAATGGATACTAATATCAATTCTAATAATCTTTATTCCCCTCATTATTTCTTAACCTCTCAGGATTCCGGACAAGCCGGAATGACCAAAAATTCTTAATTCTTATCTCTTAATTCTTCATTCTTAATGAGCAAAGACATTAAATTCGGAAACGACTCCAGATCCCGCATCGCCGCAGGGGTCAAAAAACTTGCTGACGCCGTACGTGTTACTATGGGACCCAAAGGTCGCAATGTCATCATCGAAAAATCCTATGGAGCACCAACCGTCACCAATGACGGAGTAACCATCGCCAAAGAGATCGAATTCGAAGACAAATTCGAAGATATGGGAGCCAAGCTCGCTAAAGAGGTTGCTACCAAAACGAATGACATCGCTGGAGATGGAACAACAACGGCGACAGTACTAGCAGACGCAATGATTACTGAAGGCATCAGGAATGTAGCCGCCGGAGCCAATCCTATTGCTATTCAGGCGGGAATCGATAAAGCCACCAAGTTCGTTGTTGAAGAACTCGCCAAAATGGCAGAACCCGTTGATTCCAATGAAAAAATCGAGCAAGTTGCAACTATCTCCGCCCAAAGTCCAGAAGTTGGCAAGATTATTGCTGAAGTCTTCAAAACTGTGGGGACTGACGGTGTTGTAACAGTCGAAGAAGGTCAGACAATGGGGCTTGAAAAAGAAGTTGTGGAGGGAATGCAATTCGACAATGGATACCTCTCCCCCTACATGGTCTCCAATCCAGAAACCATGTCTGCAGAAGTGGAGAATGCAAAAATACTTCTCACAGATAAGAAAATTTCTTCAATTCAGGACATCCTTCCTGTTCTCGAACAAGTGGCTCAAAGCGGTGAAAAAAACATGGTTATCATTGCCGAAGATGTTGATTCCGAGGCTTTGGCAACCCTCATCGTTAATAGACTTCGCGGAACATTTAACGTACTGGCGATTAAGGCTCCAGGATTCGGAGAACGTCGTAAAGCCATGCTTCAGGATCTAGCCATTCTGACTGGTGGTCGAGTTATCTCCGAAGAAATCGGACTCAAGCTCGAAAATGCAACTCTTGAAGATCTTGGTCGAGCTAAAAAAGTTATTTCAACCAAAGAAAATACTACTATCGTTGATGGAGCTGGACACAAAGAAGTTATTAAAAATCGTATCAAAGAAATTGAACGAGAAATCGAAAATTCAAAATCTGATTACGATAAAGAAAAACTTGCAGAACGCCGAGCTAAACTTGGTGGAGGAGTCGCTATTATTAAAGTTGGAGCTGCCACAGAGGTTGAACTCAAAGAGAAGAAACATCGTATTGAAGATGCGGTTCTCGCAACTAAAGCTGCTTCAGAGGAAGGAATTATCCCTGGAGGAGGAACTGCTCTTTTGCGTGCTGCCCAAAAATTAGTGAATCTCAAAGTTATCAATCCGGAAGAACAAGTGGGTATTGATATCGTGAAGCGAGCACTGGAATCCCCTGTTCGTCAAATCGCTGAAAATGCTGGCTTTGAAGGATCAGTTATTGTGGCAGATGTTCTCAAATGCAAAGACATGCACGAAGGATTTGATGCCGCCGAAGGGAAGATTAAGAACCTGACGAAAGCAGGTATTATTGATCCCAAAAAAGTAACTCGAAGTGCTCTTCAAAACGCTGCCTCTATCGCTGGAGTGTTCCTGACAACCGAAGCGGCTATCGTTGAATTGCCTAAAAAAGAAGAACCCATGCCACCGCACGGAGGACATGGTGGAATGGGAATGATGTAAAAATATAAAAACCCTCCCTCTTTGCAAAAGAGGGAGTTGGAGGGAGATTTTAAATTCTTGAAGTATGAAAAAAATCCCCCTTCATTTCCCCCTTTAACAAAGGGGGAAGGTTTAATCTGCTCGACTTTTGTCGAGCGTTTTTATAAAGTCCTCGTACATTTCGGACATGAAAAACGAACTTTATCCTACGGGCTTTGCAGAAATGCTAAACGAGAATGATTCGAAGGATATTGATGCTCAATTAATCGATATTGTGAAATTTATCGATGGATTGAAGTATATGGATGATGTCGACAAATATTGGGCGAGAGATAAAGATGCTCGCCAGTTGCTTCAAGAAGGAGAACCTGTCGAAGCCATTAAACAGAAGTATCAATTTTATGATCGTATTGCTGAAATTCAGAGCGAAATCGACAAAAACATATCAGATCCACAAAAGAGAGAGGGAGTTCGAAATATTATTCGCCGAGTTACGAGTAAACCAACTCATGGAGAAGGACGAGAAATGAAATTGGAACATATCCAAAAAATTAAAAACACGGTTGAGGCGTTTCGAAAAAATCAGATTACGTTGCAATTTTTGGTGCAACAGAAAATTACCTCTGGAGATGTTCATTTTGGGGTAGCACAAGTCCTGAATGAAGATGTATTCAAGCAATCTGAAAAAATATTTCCCGAAAGGTTTTGGAAGCTTGCCGATCAAATGCATCCTTCGCAATTTCCCCACTTCACGGTAGCATTCAATTTCGCCTTGAAGGCTACATTTACACAAGAAAATTCAGTTTCAGAGATAGAAAAATTTCCTGAAAAAATAAAATCTGCTGCCTTGGAAGACGTACAAGAAATGCTTTCAGAATACTTTTCTTCGAGAGATAGAAAACGATTTCTTCAAGAAATAAAAGATCAAAAAGAAAATAATCCTTCAAAAATTTTGGAATGCGTTTTACGAATTCATGATCAAAAAGAGAAACACCAAGAATTGGCAAAACAATCGTTTCATAACATTCAAAATTTAACGCTTAATAAAAACCCCAAAGCAGCACTTTCTGAAATCAATGATTTACAGAAAAAATATGGGAGTAATGTCCTCCAGTCTCTGGGGCAGAGAGGTTTTGTAAGGAAAATAGAGATAGCTGTGGAAAAAACAGAGAAACTAGAAGAACAAATACGAAAAGAAAAAAACGAAAATAAAAAGAACGTTCTGCTTCAAGAACTCGGAAAAATACAGGACTCGAAACATCTTCCTCATAGTATTTCAAATACCAATTCATACACAGAACGAAAAAACAAAATAGGTATTATTATAAACGAAATAGAGTCATATAAAAAACAAGGAAATCTTCATGCTGCAGAGAGTTCCGCACGAAAATTGCAATCTATAGATTCTGAACACTCCCAGCGAGAAATCCAAAAAATACAAAAACTCAAGCAAGAAAAAGAAACTCCTTCCGAAAAAAAAGATATCGTCAATGAAAAAGTTCCAGAAGGAAAAAAGATAAAAATAGAATTTCTTGAACGTTGTATAAAACATGCAAAATCAGTTATCGAAGCGTGTGGACAGATAGGAATTCCCAAAGACGACCCCCACTATTGGGGGCTTGAAGGGGT
>JAIPGI010000001.1 GCA_021736215.1 Candidatus Altimarinota bacterium | reverse complement strand
GTGAGGAGAGGGGCGTCCTCTAGTCTGAACCTCCTCCCCTAACCCCTCCCGCACATGGGGCGGGGAATATTACGAATTGAAATTTTTCATAACTTTTCGAACTTCTCGCTCGGCATCACGGGTTTTGAGAACCTGACGTTTCTCATATTTCTTTCTTCCTTTTCCAATGACAATTTCACATTTAATCGTTCTCCCTTTGGTATAAATTTTTGTGGGAGCTATGGTTCGTCCTTTTTCTTCGGATTTAGCTATCATTTTTTCTATTTCACGCTTGTGAAGCAAAAGTTTTCGAGGACGTTCTTTTGGTTGAATTTCATCTGAATATCTCCATGCAGGAATAGAGCAATTTTCAAGCCACGCTTCTCCATCTCTAACACGTACCCAAGCGGATTTTAAGTTTCCGTGTTTGGCGCGTAATGATTTTACTTCCCAACCGTCTAATACAATCCCCGCCTCGAATGTTTCGAGGATTTCATAGTCAAACGAGATGCGCTTATTTTCGAGGAGTATCATAGCCTTTACATACTACCTTTGAGACCGGTCTTTGCAAAGACCGGTCTCTATTTTTAATCTTTATTTCACAATTCCCAAATAACACTCATTACAGAGGATCCGTCCATCATAGATATCTCTCCATGACGTCTGAATCCCTTGCGCACATTTCCCACAAGAAGTTTTTCTGAGTTTTCCGTCAAAAGGCAGCCACGAAAAGTTTTCTTGAAGTCTTCTGACGTAATAAGTATTGGGAAGTGGAATAGAAAGTTTTTTGCAGAATTCAATATCTGCTGGTTGTATTTGAAAAGGACGTTTTCTTTTTTCGTCCCAAAATATTTTTTTTGAAAAATCTGAACCCGTTTCGTCAGGAGTATCTGGAATACCGAGAGGGGATTCATAATTTGATTGCTCTGCTTCAAAATTCTCCTGAAGACGAAATCCCAGTTTCTTTTGTTCTTCTTTGTTTAACTGAAAATGCGTTGATGACCAACTCTCTTCATAAGGATGTGGAGCAAAATATCCTGGAAAAAACTGATCGTATTCTCCCGTCTGATGCATGTGATTTATGATTTTTTCTCGGAGTATTTTGTATTCTACTTCGGAGTACGATTTGTTGAAAATGTAATATTTTTTCCCAACTAAACCACAACAACCAAAACAATTTTCACACTGAAAACAATGCCCACAATATTCTAAATACTTACATTCTGATACTTCAAAACACCATTTTATATTATAACAATGAGCCATGGTGTTTTCGCTACAATACACCAATTCACTTTGATCTCCTGCTCCGACATTGTCCAAGAGGTCTTTCACTACCAATCCTCCTCTGGCACAATTCACCGCGTCCTCAAGATCGGAAAAAAAGAAGCAATTCTGACAGTTTTTGTTGTCCGATAAATAATCTCCCGTGGAATTTTCACAATGCTCAATATGTTGCGCTCTATGATAAGCAAGTGTTTGCATCATTGATGAAAAATGTGTTTTCGCTTTTTCATATATTTTGCGTGAAGACAGATTCCATTTCTTTTTTTCTTCCTCAAACTGCTCTTTGGTAAATTGCTTGTTTCCGATGCAATATTGCTTGTTCCGAAGATTGAAACAAAAAAGACAATTGGAACAATTTCGACAGTCATACAAAAACGCTGAATCCTGACAATTACGGCAATGAAGCGCATAGCGAACTTCAAAACAGCTTTGGCAGTTTACGGCATCTACACAGAGCTCTGAATCAAAAGTAAATACACAAAACTGTGAATCCTTCATGCGGATTTGTCGGTAACTGTACTTTAAATCTTCACATCCAAAAATCGAATGGCACAAATAACAACCTTTGCAATACCAAGAATCATCGGTATATAAGCAATTATCACAGCCCACGCTTACGTTGTGTGGAATTGGGGAATGCTGAAAAAAGTCCCACATTTGTTCAAAAACATTTCGAGATTCATTAAAATCAATTCCCTTTGGGTTGGCATTTTTAATCCATTCATCCTTGTGCCAAACGGGATAAGGACATTTTCCTGAAAAAACAGAAATAATGGATTTCCCCGTTTTATCACATTTCCGATGATGCAAATTCCAGTGAGCCCAAAACGCCCCCAAGTGTCGAAATCTATACTGCGGAGCTACTACGGGAAGAGATTCCATTCCAAATTTTTTGCGCAATAGAAGCTCGAAATCAGTAATTTCGAATGGCTGTCCCGACAGTGCGCATATCTGCTTCATGGAGTCATTTGTTCTCGAATCTGTTGCGCTTGCTCAAGACGCTTGGATTTATCTTTCTCTTTGCGCAATTGCTCTATAAAAAGAATAAAATCTCTTTTCAAAACGTCTTCAGAAACATATTCCCCATAGAGATTATCTGAATGCATTTCCCATGCATTGAGAGTTATCATGTCTTCGGTAGTAAGACCTGTTCCTTGTATTCTTTTTCTTAAAAGTTCTTGTGGAACTCCCGATAATACTTCCAATGTTTTTTCATTCATATGTTTTACAAAAAAATCCCAATGACTACTGATAAATCCTACGAGACATTCTTGGCGACTCATTTTTTTGGTGGTTGAAGGAACTTCTTGTTCTATTTTCTCAGCAGAGAGAGCTTGTCGTTCAAACTTTCTAAATTCCTCCTCAATAATGGTTTTGGGACGATTTAATTTTTTGCAAATTTTGCTCATCATTTCATCTCTCTCTATGGGACGATGAACAAATCGAAGAAAATAAAATATCTCATCCAAAAATTTCTTCTCTCCCTCAAGGGTTTCGTCTAAGTACTTCCCACTAAATTTTTGAAAGAGAAAAATAATTGCATTTTTGGCATTTTTGATACAATTTTTGAGTTCTTCTACATTCTCTCGAGCAAGTTCGTCTATATCTTTTCCACTTGTGAGTTCAATGATAAATGGATTGAGTTCCATTCGCAAACACATTTCTACCCCTCGTAGCGTCGCCCGTTTCCCCGCAATATCAGCATCAAAAGCTAGATAGATATTTTTGGTGAGACGCTTCAACATGCGAAGATGTTCCTCCGTGAGAGAGGTGCCACAAGTTGCAACTGTGTGCACGAATCCTACAGCATGAGCAGAAATAACATCAAAATTCCCTTCTACCAAAATCACGGCATCACGTTCACGAATTACTTTCCGTGCTCGATCGAATCCAAAAAGAGTTGAAGATTTATGATATACTGGATTTTCAGGAGAATTAATATATTTAGCAGTGTCTTTGTGTCCAGACAAATCTCGACCCGTAAAGGCAATAATTTTTTTGCTATCCCGATGATCTGCGATAGGAATCATAAGCCGTTCCCAAAACCGATCTCTCATTTTTCTATCGCCGAATTCTCGTTCAAAAGCCACTCCTGACTGAGTAATGTCTTTTTCCGAGAACCCTTGTTTGAGAAGAAATTTCGTGAGTCCATCTGATTCGTTTCCCCCATAACCAAGTCTCCACCCTTGAATAATTTCTTTGGTTATTTTTCTATTTTCTAGGTATTCCAAAGCTTTTTTTTCTTTTTGCAACATACTTGCAAAATACTCACAAGCCTTCTCGTGAAGAGAAAAAATATCTTTTTTTTCTTCTTTTGTAGGACCTCTCTCTCCGCCAAGATCTCGTGGAATTTCAAGACCAGCAATGTCGGAGAGCATTTCTACTGCTTCGAGAAAACTTAGATTCTCCATCTTCTCGATGAAAGAGATTGCATCTCCTCCTTCACTCGTTCCGAAGTCATACCAAAACTGTTTGTCAGGAGAAACACAAAAACTTGCTGTTCGTTCGTTACGAAAAGGGGATCGACACATGAAGTTTTTACCGGATTTTTTGAGTTCGGCATAACGTTTCACAATCTCGACAATATCGATACGATTTTTTAGGTCTTCAAAAAAACGGTCATTCATTGCTTATGTCTTTACAAAATTCATTCTCAACTATTTTTTTCCCGCCCCCGACGAAAGCTTTTGGGGTTTTACACTCTTCAGCGCTTGTCCATTCATAAGATTCACAGCATTTTTTCATCATCGCTCCAAATCCAAAAGATTCACAACATATTCTTGATCCTCCTTCTTGTTTTGAGAGAATTGTGTTTGGAAGGAAAAACTCTTCTTCTTTGTTTTTAGGCTCGCACACCCCCTGTGCCATGCAAGATTCATTACATCCAGTAACAACAGGCGAAGTCCCTTCTACACAATTGAGGAACACACTATTACACACCATTCCTCGGCAACACTGTCCATTTTTAAAAATACAATCATCTCCCTCCTTCAAACGGGGATCTGTTTTTTTTGCCATTCCTTTGTTTGATAGTATGACCGGAATGACTTGTCCTTCTGATTTGGTTTCCGTCGTCATTAGAGTTTCCAGTGTTTGAGTACATCCAAAAAGAAACAAACTTCCCATGAATCCAATAAGAATATTTTTCATAATAGAGAGAAAATATATCGCCTTTACTTTTGCCTTATTTTTCTCTAAACATCAAGTGCTCTTTGTGGAAGTTGTCGCCTCATATGCAAAAATATGGGGAGGAAAGTCCGAGCCACGCAAAAGATACAGAAACGACTCACGGTCGCTCCGTCCGCCTCAGGCGGATGAGAGAAAGTGGCACAGAAATTATGTATCCCCGCACCTTTTAGGCATCGAACATTTGGTTTGAGGAAATAATAAAATATACGATTCCTTATTGATTCAAAACTTTTGTTGGTAGCTCAAAAGGTGCGGGGCCCTAGTGAAATATCTGAGAAGTGATACTCTCATCCATGGTTTCTCAAGACTCCATGGTGCTAAACCTTTCCGGTGGAGAAGCAGGGGGCGCAAATACAGGAAGATATATCTTTTTATCCCCGATCTGTACTTGCTCCTGCCGATGACGCCCTTCGGGGGCGCGTAAGATAAATGACAACACAAAACAGAACTCGGCTTACCCCAGAAAGAGCATTCTAGAAATTCCGATCATCGGAGTTTTTAGGAGTCTTGATCTCTGATCTTTAAACCGAAAATTGGAAATCGAAAACGAGAAATGTATCCGCGCCCCTCTTTACAAAAGTTAAGCTTTGGGATAGGAAGAAATCATGAGAGTGCTTTTACTGGGGAAGTCGGGTTTACTGGGATCAGAATTCCCCTCTCTCCTTACTCAGGCAGGAATCGAATTTCTTGCTCCATCTCATCACGAACTTGATGTGACCCATTTTGATGAAGTCGATAGATTCATGGCCCGAGAATATTTTGATAAAATAATTTATTGTATCGCTTACACAGATGTTGATAAAGCGGAAATGGAGCGAGGATTGTGCGAGCAGCTGAATGTCAAAGCGTTGGAAAATATTCTTACTCACAAACGCCCTATTGTTCATTTTTCAAGTGAGTATGTTTTTAATGCTCCTGCCAATGTGGCAGTGAGCGAAGAGACCAAGAGAGAGCCTATTAATTTTTATGGCGAAACAAAACTTCGTGCTGAGCAAGCTTTGGAGAAATCAGGAGTGTCTTTTTGGAATATCCGCACCTCATGGCTTTTCGGTACAGGAAAAGAGAATTTCGTCACCCGAATTCTTAAAAAATCTCTGGAAGAAGATGTAATTGAAGTAGTGGCTGATCAAGTAGGAAGGCCTACTTATGCCAAAGATCTAGCTGAATTTGTTTTTCGTCACTTTATTCTTTCCACCTTAGAATCAGGACACTATCATTTACAGAATTCGGGAGATGGAATTTCGTGGGCAGACTTTGCTGAATATTTTTTGCAAAAAAGAGGTTGGCAAGGGGAAATTAGAAATATTGCCTCCACTGACTTAATCCGTCCTGCGCGTCGTCCTCTCAATTCATTATTACGCAATACCAAGCTTCCCGAAGTCCTTCGTAACTGGCACGAAGCGGTTGATGAGTTTCTATCAATTTCTAATTAAGAAGAACGAGATCTCACATTTGAAATTTTTTGTCTGTTCTTCCAATGAGCGGAGCGTTAAAAATGTCAGGGAAGCCAATGCAATTCAATCATTTGTATCACAAGATGAACTTTATCATTTAATTTTAACTTTTGGCATTTTTAGTAAAGCGAATTGCCGAAGAACTCAAAAAAATTCAGCGTGAGCGGATTTTTTCGTCCTTTTTTTCCCGTTAAAAAAGGACAATTAAAAAATTGGCCACTTTGCTTTCTCTTCTTCACTCCAAAGACGGAAGCCTTATTGGAAATCAACGGGCGTATCAGTGATACGCCCCTACAGGAAATGCCATAACAGTGGATGTGAATTTCCCAGTTAAAAATCATCCTCGCTCTAGCGAGAATGACCCAATCTTTTTATATTGCTCCTTCTTCTCGCAGAAGTTTTTCTTTTCCTCCGCGAAGCCCATTGTACCCACCAATCCTGTCCACCCGTACCACTCTGTGACAGGGAATATGGGGATAGATATTTCGTTTCATGATATTCCCTACTGCTCGTGCAGCTTGCGGAGAACCCGCTTCAGTAGCAACTTGCCCGTAGGTCATGGTTTTTCCACGTGGAATTTTCTCCACGACGAGAAGTACTTTTTCCTCGAAAGTAAGGTTTGATTTGGACATCTTCTGTATTTTATTGAAAATTCATTTGTCTTCAAGGAGAAGTTTCTGCACAATACCCGCCGATGAAGCATTGGAAAGAGTCTTTGTTTCGATTTTTCCGGAAACAAAAACCACAAATCGGGTGGGACTTCTTCCACCAAAAAAGAAAACGACGTATTGATCGGTGGAAAAAAATCGGAAAAATCACTGGAATTGTCCTCTTGGTTTACTTAGGGATTGTCCTTTGGCCGCTCCACATACTTTTGGGACAGGGGATCCTTACGGGTCGCACATTAATTATATTCACCAATGAGGCAGAAAGCCGACCTTGCGGAGGGTTTGTCACGGCATATGGAGTTTTTCAACTTTTCCCCCCACATATAGAGTTTCACAATAGTTATGCTCTTGCCGAACATACTTTTGGAGAAGCCGAAGCGCCCCTTAATAAAGTTTCTTCAACAAAAAATTTTTGGGATTTGGGAACATCTCTCGATATAGAAGAATGTGCTGAAACATTCCGATCTGCTTATCGGGAGGCAACTCAAGATCCCATTGATCAAGTCGTTTTACTCAATCTCGGAACCGTTGAAGATATCCTTACTCCTTTTGGAAAAGTGCGATTCAATGACAAGGTTATTTCCTCAAATAATCTTTTTTCTGAGTTTTCGCGGATTGTCAGTGATGTGGATCGACACGATGAAACCTCGCTTAAAACGAGGAAAACCCCTCTTTCTTCTTTGGCAAAAAAACTCATTTTTAAATCGATTATCAATCCCATCATTGCTCCTCGATTAACTCGCATTCTGGCTGATAATATTCAAGAAGGAAATGTTTTTATTTCTGGCATCTCTCCTCGTACAAGACCTGAACGATCAGATTTTGCTTTGGTGGAATGGAATCTCGGCGGAGCAAAGTCCTCACGATTTTTACAAAAATCAATTCATATTTTCACTCGCGAAGAAACTCCGAAACACTGGACATTCACTGTTCGCCTCGACGTAGTGCACGCGGGAGGTATTGATGAACCTCTTTCACAAGGATGGAAAGGTGCCTTTGAACTCATGCTTCCCAAATTTCTGGGAGGGGAGCCTGTTTTTTGGGAAACAGAAATCTCCCCAGGAGAGAGTGTTTCTAAACAATTTCTGTTTGAATACGCAGGAGACCTAAAAGAATTTTCCCTTTTCCGAGCACGCAATCAAAGTCTTTCGGCGGAAGTTATCATTTCTCTTTTTCCGCAACAAACTTTTGCTCTCGCTACATTTGATACACATGAGAACGTCGGAGAATTTTTTGAGACTATGAAGTCCACTCACAAAGTATTTCGTTGGATGAGTATTCCTGATACCTCCCCTCCATTTATTACTCTCCATGAGGTTGTTGATGACTCTTTCTTCCCAGCAAAATATCGTTGGAAATGGACATCCATTGCCAATAAATCTAATAAAAAACTACTTCTCGTCGAAGTTCATTTTAACGAAAAAATAAAACTCGGTGAGAATTTCCACGCCTCCCTCATCGACCGAGACTTTGCCGACATGTCTCTCAATGAAGATCCTGTATACGAAGACGTTTCTTCTCTGGAGGATGAACGCACGCTTATTCTCGGATTTTGGCAGACACGGAAACAAATTGACGAGCGATTTTTTCTCGAATTAAAAGGCGTAGCTGATTTTTATGGAAACCCTCTTTCTTCAGGGAAAAGGACCATTATTACTCGATAACAATTGTTCTATTCTTGCGAGCAAAAAACCCTTGACGAAGGCACAAAGAAGTCTACAATCGGCCAAGAAGTGAGATTGATTTTTTCTTTTTCACTTACCCGACAAGACCCCTCAAAAAGAAATTCCACTTTTGACCCCCCTGTTATGTATACCAAATCGAAGCGAATAAGGCTTTCCTTTGTGGCCGCTCGTACACAAAAGCTCTTGTTTTACCTCCTTTGTAGCATTGCTCTCGCCCTTGCTTGTGTTTATCTTTTTCAGATGAATCATTTGGGAATGCAGGGATATATTCTGAGCAAGGTAACCGAAAAAAACGCGGAAATTACTAATACTTTGCAGAAAATCGATGCCCAGATAACCCGCTTAGAAACTCGAGAATATGTTTCCAAACTCAGCGAACAAGATGCAATGGTCGTTCGTCAGCAGAATCAATACATTGTTATGAAGCAGACCTTCACGGCTCAGAAATAATTCTTATTTCCCTATATTTCTCTTTCTTGCGCAAGGCGTGTTCGTTGTATTTTCTCTGTTTTTGCGTATAATACTGTGACTTTTCTTACACAAGAAAGTTGATTTCGTTCGTCTCTCATACTACACATAAAATACTGTACTCTCTCCTAAATATTCCCTCCTTCCATGTCACACTTTGATTCCTTCACTCACTTCGCCAAAAACACACTCATTCTTTCTCAGGAAGAGATGCGTCGCTTAGGAGAACGCCAAGTACAAACACAACATTTGCTTTTGGGGATCTTGCGCCAACCCAAATCGATGGCGGGATCTATTTTGAGAAACTTTGGTATTACCTATGAAAATACCTTTCGTATCGCAGAAGAACTCAAGAATAAAAATGATTCAGAAGCAGAGAAGGATGTTGCGAATGAAGATAATATTTTTTCCATTTTCGCTCAAAAAGTAATCGAATCTGCGGCCCAATCGGCTTTGGATTTCGGACACTCTATGGTAGATAGTGAGCATCTCCTCTATGCCTTGCTTCAACAAAAAGAGAGTGGAGCTGTCCAGATTTTGGAATCTCTTATGGTGAAACCCGAGCAGATTGTTCAGCATCTCAAAGAGGTTTTAAGTAAAAGCCAAGAACCAGAAAAAGGTGCTCCCAATGCACTTCCCTCCTCGGCTCAAATTGAACAATTGCTCAATGGACTTCATGGAATTTTAGTCGGAATGTCGGTCGGAATGCCTGAAGAAATGGAGCAAAACGGTGGTGGTGGACAATTTTCTCCACAAAATATGGAAGAACAAATCGGAGAAGCTCCTCGTCGTTCGAGAAAAAAGAAGCTCGCTTTGGATTATTTCTGTACTGATTTCACGGAAATGGCTCAAAATGGAAAAATTGACCACATCATTGGTCGAGAGAAGGAGATTACCCGTACTATTCAGATTCTTTCAAGAAAGACAAAGAATAATCCCGTGCTTTTGGGCGATCCAGGTGTGGGAAAAACCGCTATTATCGAAGGTCTCGCGCAAAAAATAGTAGACGGAAATGTCCCCGATATCCTTATTGATAAGCGAGTTCTCTCTCTTTCTATGTCAAATCTCGTCGCCGGAACGAAGTTTCGTGGAGAATTTGAAGAGCGCCTCAAACGTATTATCGATGAAGCTTCCGAGGCGGATAATGAAGTGATTTTGTTTATTGACGAATTACACACCATCATCGGTGCTGGCTCAGCCGAAGGATCTCTCGATGCCGCAAATATTCTCAAACCTTCTCTTTCACGAGGACTTATCCAGGTCATTGGGGCTACAACCGTAGAAGAATATCGGAAACATATCGAAAAAGATTCCGCCCTTGCTCGTCGATTTCAACCTGTTGATGTTCCCGAACCAACGCCCGAGGAAGCCGTTCAGATTCTACAAGGACTTCGAACTCATTATGAAAAATACCACAATGTGAGCATTGAAAATGGGGCTTTAGAAGCGGCCGTAAAGTTCTCTGCGCGCTATGTAAATGACCGATTCTTACCCGATAAGGCATTGGATTTATTGGATGAGGCCTGTGCTTCTAAATCCATTACGAACCGAACAAACGGCAAAGAAATTCGTGATATTCGTCAAAAAATTTCCCAACTTCAGAAGAAGAAAGAACAGGCGGTCATGGCTCAAAATTATGAAAAAGCAAACCTTCTCCATCAGG
Source organism: Candidatus Altimarinota bacterium (assembly GCA_021736215.1). GTDB lineage: Bacteria > Patescibacteriota > Gracilibacteria > UBA4473 > UBA4473 > JAIPGI01. The sequence goes on along the minus strand of JAIPGI010000001.1, from coordinate 155,558 downwards.
AAGAACAAGATTTGGAAATGCAATTACAAGGCTTAAAAACCAAAAAAGTTCAAGGCATTCCTCCTCAAAAAATTACGAAGACTGATATTGCCAAGATGCTTGAACAGATGACGAGCATCCCTGTTTCGGCACTTCTCGATGAAGAAACAAAACAACTTCAGTCGCTCGAAACGATTCTACAAAAGAAAATTATTGGTCAAGAAAAAGCCATTAGTGCTGTTTCGAAATCCATTCGTCGATCTCGTGTTGGACTCCAAAATCCAAACCGCCCATTGGGAGTATTTCTTTTTCTTGGTCCTACGGGAGTGGGAAAAACTGAGCTCGTCAAGCAGTTAGCGAAGGAAATTTACCATGATGAAAAAGCATTGATCAAGGTCGACATGTCCGAATTTGCTTCGGGTCATACGAGTGCCCGATTAGTAGGAGCTCCCGCTGGTTATATTGGACACGAAGACGGTGGAGAACTCACCGAAAAGATACGACGAAAACCGTATTCCATTGTTCTTTTTGATGAAATCGAAAAAGCTCATCGAGAGGTACATAATATGTTATTGCAAATTTTTGAAGATGGACATCTCACCGATGGCAAGGGCCGACGCATTTCATTCCGAAACGCTGTCATTGTCATGACATCTAATATAGGTGCCAAACGATTCCAACAGAATGCCAATGCCATTGGGTTCGGAGATACCGAAAAAGATCTCGCCCAAAAAGAACATGATTTCGAACTTATTTCAGAGGATGTCATGAAGGATTTAAAAGCCTCATTTACTCCTGAATTTATTAATCGTATTGACTCGGTGACTATTTTCCATCCACTTAATCGTGAAGCTATTAAGGAAATTGTAAAATTACAGATTCATGAACTACAAAAACGTCTTGATGAAAAAAATATCCAATTAGAGATTTCTGGATCTGTCCTCAATGCTCTTGCCAAAGATGCCTACCGCCCAGAATCTGGGGCTAGACACGTGAGACGAATAGTCGCTGATGCACTGGAAAATCCCATTGCTGAGAGTTTATTGAGTGGAGATATCAAAGAAAATACTTCGCTCAAGGTCAGCTACGATGCCAAGACAAAAATATGCACGTTTGAGAAAATGAAAGTTGGAATGAAGAAATAAATTCCATTTCCTTCCTATTTTAATGGATTTTTCAATCCCGGGTTCTGAGACTTCCCAGAACCCGGGATTGAATCACCTGTCCCTACATTTTTTTATATCTTTATTCTCTTAGTTTTCTTAGGTTCTGGACACATGTCCCACATAAATTGAAACCATGTGCGAAATGCATTGGCGATATCGTGATTAACGATAACCGTGAAACTAAAATCTTCTCCAAATCCACCAATACGCCCATTGGAGAGAACGTTAACATGATCCCCAAAGACATCGATAGCCCCTGGAGTTGAGTACTCAGCAGGAAAAAATTTATAATTTTCCCCCACAAGGGGAATAATTTGTGGACACTCTGTCTCTACTTCTGCGTCAAAGAGATGATAAAACTCAAGATTTTTACCTTTTAATGCTTCCGAAAATTGTGGGAAAAAATGCTTCACTCGTTCGTCCAACCACATTCCCTTGGCACCAATGAAATACGCTGGTTCTCCAACCTGAATCATATCTCGCATATAGTTTTTCCAACCTTCCGCCCCTCGGTACACAAAAACTTCGTCCTTATGAGGAACGGCTTTGTAGAGTTTGTCGAGCGAAGGGAGAACACGATCAAGCATCTCTTGTTTCTCCTGAATAAACTCTCGAAATTTATGTGGATCAACCGCTTGATAGCGGTTTTCCCGCGGAGAAAGTATTTCAAAAACCACTCCTTTTTCAATCAAACGCTTGAGCGAATCGTAGACATTTCGACGATGAACTTCTGTTGTCCGAGCGATATCTCCAACGGATGATTCGCCTTCTCGAAGTAATGCCTCATAGATAATAGCTTCATTTTTTGAGAACCCAAATTGTTCGAAAACTCTCTCGTACATTGTGTTTTTGTTATTTGTGGTGATATTAATCACCATAGGGTGATATTTACCACTCTTTAATAATTTATACCATTACGCACGAAAAGTCAATTATTTTTTCAATCCTTTGCTCTCATGACATCATTTCTTCTGCTTTTGGGGTTTGCGGTCGTAATGATTGGACTAACCCTCCTCATCCATCGCAAAAACACAGGCACTTCCATCGAGGAATTCCTCGTTGCGGGGCGAGACGTATCCGTTTTTCGTGGAGCTCTATCGATTGCGGTGAGTTGGGTCTGGGCTCCTGCCATCTTTATTGCGGGACTCCAATCATATACCAAGGGACTTCCCGGGGCTTTTTGGTTTATTACGCCTAATGTTGCATGCTTCTTCCTCTTCGCGTACGTTGCTATGGCATTGCGAAAAAAATTCCCAAATGGTTTTACTCTCCCTGAATTTATTCACAAAAAATACAAATCCAAAAGTACCCACTGGGCTTTTTTGATTATTTTCTTTGGGTATCAGCTTGGGGCTCTTGTCATTAATTCTGTGGCAGGAGGTATATTATTAAATCTTTTGAGTGGCATTGATTTCTCGATTGCAACAGTGGGAATTGCGCTTACAGCGCTGACCTACTCAGTAATTGGAGGTATGCGAGCATCCGTCATGACCGATATGCTGCAGATGATTATTGTTTTGGGTCTTGCGGCATTCATCGTGCCGTGGGTTGTTGGAGAAGCTGGGGGAATAACTGCGATTTCAGGAGGTTTTGCGGGAGTCAGTGGTGGGTTTGGAAATCTTTTGGACAAGGGTGTTGCGTGGACATTCGGGATTCCGATGACCATTTCCCTTCTTGCAGGACCAATTGGCGACCAACAATTCTTTCAACGAGCATTCTCTGTCCGAGCCAAAGATATCAAGCCGACTTTTTTCTGGGGAGGAATTATCTTTGGGTTGGTACCGGTTATCCTCTGTACTCTGGGATTTGTCGCGGCAAATCCTGCCTTTGGCATTGAAGTAACTGACCCTCAAATGGTCGCTCCGACCGTGATTGGTCACTTTTTACCAAGTTGGGTATTGGGGCTTTTTACGCTGATGGCCTTCGCGGGGCTCTGTTCTACGATTGATTCTGCATACTGTGCGATTTCGAGTTTCGTGGTAGCAGATCTGACGGACGAAGCGATGTCGGAAAGTCAAAAAATAACGCGAGCCAGAATCGCTATGGTGCTTTTGGCGACCTTGGGAACAGGGATTGCTTTGCTTCGGCCAGAACTGATTTGGATATTCTTTATCTATGGAGCTTTAGTCGCGGTGGGACTCTTCCCAACACTCTTTGCTATTTTTTCCAAAAATTACTCGGCTCGTGCGGCTTTCTGGTCAATTGTCTTGGGATTTACCGGTTCGATTCCGTTCTCGATGTACGCCAACGTATCTGGAAATGAAAATTTAGTTGTCTGGTCTTCCATTGTCAGTGTTGTTATTGGGCTTTTTGTGAGTTTAGGATTTGTTTGGCAAGCAAAAAAAAGAAAAGAAGTGTATGATTCCTGAAATTTCTTGACGAATGAAGAGAAATTCTTACTATCTTTCCGAAACAAATGGAAACCATTATTCAAAAGGCCCTGAAGCTGTTACTGGATAAATATGGGGTCAGCTACGATTGCGTTACGGTCGCCGAAGAGAGCGGTCATTATCGTGCTTCGATTGAAACATCTGATCCTGCACGACTGATTGGTCGAAACGGAACCCTTCTTAATGCATTGCAGATTATTCTCAAGAATATGCTGTGGTCGCAAAATGAGGAAAAGGTTTTCGTAACACTCGACATCGACGGATATCGACAAGAACAATACGATCGTATTTATGACAAGGTTCGCCGAACCATCGAAATGATGAAGGAGCGCAATCTAAACGACATTAAACTGAACCCAATGAAGCCATTCTTGAGGAGACTGGTTCATCTCTGGGTGGCAGAAAATTATCCAGAACTCACGACAGATTCTGTCGGAGAAGGATTGGATCGGGCGGTACGAATTCATTATAAATAGTCCACAAGATTACAAGATCACAAGACAACAAGCTTTTTTTGAGTACAATGGTGTCGACTTGTTATCTCGTCCCTTGTTATCTTGTCCTCTGATATATGAAACACACGACCGATAGTTTGCGAAAAAAATGGCTCGCTTTTTGGGAAGCGAGAGGGCACAAAGTTATTCCTTCTGCGAGTGTCATTCCGGACAATGATCCAACGGCGCTTTTTCACAATTCTGGAATGCATCCGCTCGTTCCCTATCTCATGGGGGAGGTGCATCCAGGGGGAACACGACTTGTGAACGCGCAGAAATGCATCCGCACAGGAGATATCGAAGAAGTGGGCGACGCGACACATCTGACATTTTTTGAAATGCTGGGAAACTGGTCGCTCGGGGATTACGATAAATTTGATCAGATCAAGTGGTCGTTTGAATTCCTGACGAAGGAACTGCAATTACCTTTGGAAAAGCTCGCGGTATCGGTCTTCGCTGGGGACAGTGATGCTCCACGCGACAAAGATGCCGCCTCTGAGTGGGAGAAATGCGGTATTCCCCAAAACCGAATCGCCTACCTCGGCAAAAAGGACAACTGGTGGGCCAAAGGCGACGTGGGCCCTTGCGGACCTGACAGCGAAATGTTTTATTGGACGGGCGAGGGCTCTGCTCCCGAGAATTTCCAAAAAACGGCGGGAAATCCTCTCTGGGTCGAGATCTGGAATGATGTGTTTATGGAATATCATCGGGACAAAGAAGGCAAACTTCATGTTCTGCCTCAGAAAAATATCGATACGGGGATGGGACTGGAGAGAACGGTCGCTGTGCTCAATGGACTGAAGTCGGTGTACCAAACGGACGCTTTTGCAAGTATCTTGCAAAAAGTCTCAGAAATCAGCGGCAAAAAGGAAGTTGCTACCAATCCCCTCGCCGATACCGAGGACGGAAACTCGGCTCGTATCATCGCGGACCACTTGCGAGCCTCATGCGTGATGCTTGGAGATGGAATTATCCCTTCTAATACTGATCAGGGGTACATTCTCAGGCGACTCATTCGTCGAGCTATTCGTCATGGACGGAAATTAGGGGTGGAAGAATTATTTTGCAACATACTTGCAAAAACTATTATAGACAAGCTCTCGAGCGCCTATCCAGAATTAAAGAAAAATGAAAGTGTAATTCTCGATGAATTGCATCGTGAGGAAATGCAGTTTCTCAAAACCTTGGAAAAGGGAGAAAAGGAGTTTGAAAAAATGCTCTGTCATCCTGAGCGAAGTGAAGGATCTCTTAAGACAATCACAGGCGACCAAGCCTTCAACCTGTACGAAACCTACGGATTTCCTCTGGAAATGACCGTAGAACTTGCCGCTGAGAAAAACCTCAAGGTCGACATTGATGGCTTCTACAAAGCCCAAGAGCTCCATCAGCAGAAATCCCGCGCGGGATCAGAAGCCAAATTCGCGGGAGGTTTGGGGGATAGGAGTGAAGAGAGCGTCAAGCTCCACACTGCCACGCACTTGCTCCACGCAGCCCTCCGCAAGGTTCTCGGTCCCCATGTCGAACAGAGAGGCTCTAATATCACCCCAGAGCGGTTGAGATTCGACTTCTCCCATGAGGAAAAGATGACCCCTGAGCAAATCGCTGAGGTTGAGAAGCTCGTCAATGAGGCAATCGCGTCCGACCATCCCGTCAGTTGGGTCGAGACAACGGTCGAGGAGGCGAAGAAGGCTGGCGCGATAGGGCTTTTCGAGCACAAATACGGCGACAAGGTCAAAATGTACTCTATGGGGGATTTCTCCCGCGAGATCTGTGGAGGCCCGCATGTGGAGCACACGGGGTTACTTAAGTCATTCAAGATCAAGAAAGAAGAAGCTTCTTCACGAGGCGTACGGAGGATTAAGGCGGTGGTGGGCGCGTAGAAAAACGTCTTTCTGATCCCGCCTTGGCGGGAGAAGAATCTTCGATATAATTTTTTTATAATAGGAAGATCCTTCGGTCCCCTTCGACAAGCTCAGGGTTCCTCAGGAAGACAGTCTTTTTTTGTCATTCCCGACTTGATCGGGAATCCATGGATTCTCTGATAAGATATTTTATGGATTATTGAATCAATGTTGCCTACTGGAAAGCAGTTTTGATGCTTATAAAAATACTCATTGCTCTTTTGTGTTTTTTATTGTATAATAAAAGGAATTATTTCTAATGAATGGCAGAAAATAACAACCATCATCGTCCAGAAGAAATGGAACGAATAAATCTTCTCGCAAGTGAGGAATACCAAAAAGATCTTGAAGCACTCAAGACGTTCCTTCTCATGGGTCATTCTGAATTTTCGAAACACGAAGCGGCTAAAAGTTTTATTAATATGCATAAAAATGCTTACCGTGAGGCGATTAATTCCGTTATTTCTGGAAACAAAGAAAATGTTGATAATGAATTAATCGCTGCTTTCCAAAAAAATGAGGCTAAAAAGGAGGATTCTGGAGCGTATGTAGCCTCATATTTAGAGAAAGCAAACCGATTTATTGAGAAATATCAATTTGACATCCCCCAATTTACCCCAGAAAACATGCCAAAAATAAATATAATAGAAGAAGGTTATGCTGGAGCAGTAATTGATACTATTGAAAAAGCTTGGGAGTACGAATTGTCGAAATTAGGAGTGAGTGAGAAATCTCTTCACTATGAGAAAAAAGTAGATGATGAAGAAGCATCCTCTCTTCGCTTTGCTGCTTAATTAAAAGCAAAAGCACTCTATTGCTCGTCTAAGTAATTGAGAAGCTATTTCTCACCCCTGCATCTCCCACATCTTCTGCATCTCCTCTCTCGCGGCTTTGATGTAATCATCTCCCGAACTCGCATAGAGTACCGAACGAGACACGGGAACCAGCACCCCAAGCCCGTGCTTGCGGCATTTGAGCACCTCCTCCATCGATCCCCCCTGTGCGCCAACCCCAGGGCAGAGAAACCATGCATGGGGCATTTCTTCGCGGAAAAAGGGCAACATCCCCTCCGGCAGCGTCGCTCCCAAAACCGCACCGACGGATGAGAAATTGTTCTTCGCAGACTGGGTGGTAATGTTCCATTCTTCGACCTTTTCGGCAATGCGGACAGAGAGTTCTCCCTCTCCTCCCTGAAATTCCATGGCAGAAGGATTGGATGTGCGAACAAGAACAAAAATCCCTTTGCCCTTCTCTTCACAGTACTTGATAAAAGGCAGAATCCCGTCAGTTCCCAGTAATGGATTGACCGTGAGCGCGTCCCCACTTAAACCCCCATCGCCCAAGTACGCCTCCGCGTACGCCTCAGCGGTAGACCCGATGTCATTGCGTTTGCCATCAATGAGAACGATAAGGTTCTTTTTCTTGGCATCAATGATGAGCTTCTCCACCGCAGCGATTCCCTGATGTCCAAAGACTTCGAAATACGCCATCTGGATTTTGATTCCACAGACCAAGTCTTCTAGTCCGTCTATCATCTCTTTGCAGAACTCGTAAACGCCACCAATGTTCTTTTCAAATTTAGCAGGCATCTTGTCGAGGTTTGGGTCGAGCCCGAGCATGAGACAAGAGTTTTTTGCTTTGACGGCCGCTTCCAGTTTTTCTGAGAAATTCATCGGGGTAATTATTGATGAACAATCCGCCTTCGTCAAAATTTCGGCGAAACAAGTGAAGAATGAGTAATAAAAAAACTCATACTCCATCCCGGGTTCAAAGAACCCAGAACCCGGGATGGGGAAGGATTTAGTTTTTCTCCTCTTTTTTCTCGGGAGTCTTTGTCTTTTCTTCTTTCTTTTGATCTTTGATCTTTATTTTTTGATCTTTGTTCTCAGCTGCATCTTTCTGCGTTTTGCGCTTCTCCTCCTCGGGGCGTGCCCAACGCATAATCTTTTCTTCGACTTGATCGCGTGGTTTGGCGTAGCGCTGACGAGAGAATTTCATAACCTTGTCTCGGCGTTCTTCGGGAGTTTCTTCGGTTTTATAGTCGGGAGGAGGAAGCGTTCCTCCAGAGAAAACAGGCGTCGTCATGCCATCAACCATGATGCGATTATAGACTTGGTACTTGGGAAGCGAGGCGAGATCAATCGGGAGAATTCGTTCTTCATCAAACTGTTCTGAAAAAATCTTGGCATCGTCAATTCCAATCTGAAACGCAATCAAACTTCCCACATTTCCAAAGACCGCCGCTTGAACTTCTTCTGACATCTGCGCCACATACTGGTTTGCCATGGTAAGATTGAGACGATACTTTCGCGCTTCAGAAAGAATCGTGGCAAAGGAATCTGTCGCAAAGTTCTGGAACTCATCGACATAGAGATAAAAATCTTTTCGCTGTTTTTCGGGAATATCCGCTCGACTCATGGCGTCCAACTGAAATTTCGTAATCAGGAGCGACCCGAGAAGCGAAGAATTGTCTTCTCCGATTTTTCCCTTGGAGAGATTGACGATGACAATCTTGCCCGTATCCATGGCAAACCGCAAATCAAGAGTCGATTTGGGTTGTCCGACGATATTGCGGATGACGGGAGTGGAGAGAAATTGGCCGACTTTATTCTGAATCGGACCGACGGCTTCGGCTAACTTTTGCGGAGCGAGCGCCGAAAATTCTGTCTCCCAGAAACTTCGCACCATCGGGTCCTGAACAAAATGGAGAATCTTAGCTCGGTACACTTTGTCCACAAGCATTCTCGTAATCCCGAGCATGGTGGTGTCAGGAGCTTCGACCAGTGCCAAAATTGTGTTGCGAAGAAAGTGTTCAAGTCGCGGTCCCCATGAATCGATATTGAGTTTCTTGATAACCCCAATCAGCCCTGATGCAATCAGTCCTCGGTGTTCCGCATTCTTGCCCTCCAGCATATTGAAGGCTATCGGAAAGTCTTTATCCGAGGGGTCAAAAAGCACCACATCATTGGTTCGTTTCTTGGGAACAAATCTCAAAACTGCTTCTGCCAAATCTCCGTGTGGATCGATAACCGCCACGCCTTTGCCCGCTTCGATATCGGAAAAAATCATGTTTTCCAAAAGAGTCGATTTTCCCATTCCCGTCTTTCCGATGATGTACACATGTCGCCGACGGTCGTCTTCACGAATCCCATATTTCTGTGCCTGTCCGTGAAAATTCGTCGTTCCGATGAGAGTGATATTTTTTTCTTTTTCATCAGGAAGGTCTGATGGGGGCTCGAGTTTGACGGAGGTCACCCAATGGATTCCTGTACTTTTGACGGTGAGGGTTGGCAGATGGTACATGGTCGCTAACTCTTCCTGAGAGAGTGCCATAGGTCCACTGATCCGTCGAGCAATGGCGTCTTCAAAAACAGGACAATCGCGTCCTCGACCAAAATCAGCAATCTGAAAATGGTTCATCTGTGGCATTGAAAATTGCTGGAACGTCCCCGCAATTTCTCGAATTTTTGCCTCGGCATGAAGCTCTTCAGGATCTGAATGGATGTATACCATGCGAATATTCGTTGCGAAGTTTAGCCGAGTGATTTTGTCAAAACAGGCTCCAAAAACCGTTTCTCGGTCATGCTTTCCCGAGGTTTGTTCCTCTTTGTCCATGTCATCTTCTTCGTTGTCTGATCCTTGTGTCGCTGATGTTAGTCCTCGAGAACTCCCCATCCATCCGAGTAGAAATAAAACCGTTCCCCAAATTGGAAAACGAAAAATTCGCACCCATCGACGATAATCAAGTCTCGCCCATTGATAAAAATTCTGAAACCATTCCCACTGCCAAATCCCTGATTTGAAGAGTTTCTTGAGAGTGGCTTCCGCAGCCTTATTCCACTTGGGCGCAATTGGTGCGACGACAAATTGAATAATGGCAGTGTCATCTTTATCATGAAGGTGTGCCAATGCTCCTGTGATTGGACCAATCGGATCTTCGAATGCTCGACTGATACGATCTTCAAATTGTGGATGTCGCCGGAAAGGCAGAACCCATGGCTGAGATGGACTGAGTTCGGCGGCGAGAATTTTTTTTCCTTCGATAAGTTTTTTGGTGAAATATTCTGGAATGATGTCTATTTCCACTTGTGGGTATTGCGCATAAAACTGCGATGTCACCATCGTTCGCAAATGTGAAGGAACAACCACATAGAAGTAAATCTTGCGTTGCATCCGCACGATTTCAAAAGAAATCTCTTCATGTCCTGTTTTTTTGGCTTCTTTACTCAAAAGTCCGTGCAAACTCGCCAAAATTTGCTCAAATGCCAAAGGTCCTCTCTCGTTGAGTTTCGGAACAGCTAATCTCAAAATTGTTTTTGATACTTTTTTCATGAACTTGAGACTCGCTGCATTATTAGCAATTTCCCGATAAAATTCAACTGTCGAATTGACAAAACCCATCTCAAACTTACAATCGCCGAGCTCTTTTGAGAAAAATTCGCGAGCTTGGGGTAGTTGAGCACGAGTAGGATGAGTGAGTGCGATGACCTCCATGCGAGCGAGAGGAGTGATTACTAAGTATGACGCATTTCGCCGAAGGTGAAAAAAGTCCAACGAAGTAATCCAGCGACGACGCACGAGTGGCGAAATGGTAGACGCGCTAGCTTGAGGGGCTAGTGAGAAATTTATTCTCATGGAGGTTCAAGTCCTCTCTCGTGCACCAGCAAAAGAATGCTTTTTACCGAAAGGGCTTTTTTGCTTTACTAGCAAATTTGGCATACTCCCAATCTCGAAGGGCCTACGGAGGAGTTTATTCTCGTGGAGGTTCAAGTCACACTCCCCGTGCACCAATAAAGAGCTTATGAAAGCTCTTTTTTTATATGAATTTATTTTCCAAACCACTTTTCTCGTATCTGCTGGTAGGTTCCATCCTCCACAAGACGCAGAAGGGCGACATCAATCATGTCTAAGAATTCCGATCCTTTGGGGAAAGCAATTCCGTAATATTCCTTTTTGAAAGGTTCTCCAACAACCTTCAGTACTCCATTACTTTTATTGGTGGCATAGTATTGTAGAACAGGGGCATCATACACAACGGCATCGATTTGATCATTTTTGAGGGCTTCATACATTTCATCAAGTGATGGATAGAGCACTGGTTCGAGTTTGAGCGCCTCCATAATGTACTTCGCTGGAGCTGTCTCTTGTACAGATCCAATTCTCTTTCCTGGTAAATCGGCAGGACTTTCTATGCTTCCGCGAATACTTTGAACTGTTAAAGTGCTAGTGATAGAACTAGTGAAATACGCAATAATAAACATCCCCGCAAACATCCAAATAATTCCAATGAGTTTCCCAAGCATTTTTTGTGGTGCTTTATCCCCATACCCCACAGTGGTAACCGTCACTGCCGACCACCAAAACCCATCCCAAACTCCTTTCCAGTAGCTGTGATCGAATTGTGGGTTGGTTTGATGTTCCGACCACCACACAAGATTTCCGCTGATAAACATCATTACCGCCAGAACAATGATGACTTTGAGGAGCGGGAAAAGAAGTCCAATATGAAATTTTCCAACTTCCTTGGTTGCGGAAACCATAATTTGTAACCCCGCATCAAACATGGGTTGAGAAAAGTCCACCTTTTCTTCCCGTTCTGCATTAATCGTGATGGCAGCCATAGCAATATCCGCCCCTCCTGTTTGAACAGCAGAGAGGATTTCCCCAACGGTTTTGTATCTGTTAATCGAGTAAGGATAATCAATTTTCTCCATAAGTGCCTTCAAAAGATCCATACTAAATCCTTCATTCGAATCCGTCATAACAAACGGTTCAATGGGTTTTGTGGCAATTTCTAAAACTTTTTTCTGGCGTAAATCTTCAACGGGCTGAACTCCTTCTTGCGCAGAAACCAACCCGAAAAAAAGAAGTGGGAGTAGGAGAAATGTTTTTTTCATGAGGATAAAAATTTTATTTCCAGAATCATGCCCCTTCCTCAAAAAAAAGAAAAGAGGCTTTGTTTTTTTCTTGCTATTTCATAAGAAGTTTATTACAGTCGCCCCCGTTCTTTGGACATTGAATCTTTTTGTGAGCTTGGGGTAGCTGACCTCGCTTTAGCGAGGGAAGACCTCCATGCGAACAAGAGGAGTGATGATGGAGTAGTCCGAAGTCTGCCTGAGGCAGACGAGGCATACGAAGTCATCTAACGACGACCGCGGGGTAGAGCAGCGGTATACCGCGTACGCGGTATCATAACCCTCAGACAATGTATATCGTGTACATTCTGAAATCAGAAGAAGGAAAGTTCTATGTCGGACAAACAAGTAATCTAGATATCCGATTGCGTCAGCACAATGAAGGGTTGAAAGGACATACGAAAAAATATACAAACTGGAAAATCGTTCATTCTGAACAATACTCCACAAGAACAGAGGCTCTTGAACGGGAACGGCAGATAAAAAAATTAAAGTTCGGAGAAACATTTCGAAAACACTTCGACACAGGCGAAGCGAATAACGCGGGGTAGAGCAGCGGTAGCTCGTCGGGCTCATAACCCGAAGGTCGGTGGTTCAAATCCACCCCCCGCAACCAAAAAATTCTGGTTTGTCCCCGAAGGGGATAGAGCAGAATTTTTTTATTTGGAATGTTTTTGAAACACCAAGTAAAGGTGGTTCTTTTGTTCTCGGCAAGCAACGCGAGCCGTTAGAACAAATCTCTAACGAGTCCCGCTTTGGCGGGATGAAGTGACGAGTAAGCCACCCCCCGCAACCAGTCTTCGTTCAAATGAAGCGAGAAGGAAGACTGTCGAGTCGAAGAGAGTTCTGAGAACGAACGAAGACGGACAAATATACCCACTATGACTTGGTAAACCAAAAAACTAGGTGTCCTCGCAAAAGCGATGACTTATTTCCTAATTCCCTCTTGCCGAAACTTCGTCCATCAGTACCCTTTCCTCGAAAAAAAATATACATGAGATTTTTCCGAATTATTCCGACATTTCTGCGTGATGTAAAAAATGCCTTTCGAAAGTACGAATTTCAAACCTTATTTTCGCTCACTGCCATTACCTTGATTTTGGGGACAGTGTTTTATCACCTTACTGAAAAATGGAGCTGGATTGATTCTTTTTATTTCAGCGTTATGACTCTCACCACAGTAGGATATGGAGATCTCGCTCCTACGACCAACTTCACTAAAATCATGACGGTGGTTTACATCTTTTCAGGACTCGGAATATTGTTTAGTTTCGTAAATGCTATTGGCGAAGAGCGTATTAATAACAGCGCAAATCGACGAAAACGATAATTATTTTGAAATTTTTTTCACTCTTTTCTTTTTTGGAGTAGAATTTTTCTAATTAATATTTTTCCCATGGATATCCCCTCTTTCCTCCAGGAAGACAGAGATGAAAAATACAAAATTCCCCTTTATGTTCCGACAGTCGTGCGCACAACCACACAAATTTCTCGGCAAGAACGCATCAAAAAAATGCAAATGAATGGCTATAATGTTTTTAGACTTGATGCTAATGATGTTTCAATTGACCTACTGACAGATTCTGGAACTGGGATTATTTCAGATGTGCAATTAAGTCGTATGATGCTCGGTGACGAATCATATGCTGGCGCGAGAAGCTTCTACCGACTGAAGGATGCTGTTACGCAACTCACAGGACTTTCCTATATTGTTCCCACTCATCAAGGACGCGGCGCGGAACAAACGCAAAATGTCGTTATGACCGCCCCTCTCGTACACAAAGAACGAGAAAGATTTTTAAAGGAGACGAAAAATAAAAAAATATCTGAGGTAGGAGAATCCATTGTAAAGGGATGCGGGGATTTTATTCCTCAGGTATACATCCCTGGAAATACACAGTTTGATACTACTGTTGGAAATATTGAATATGTACAGGGCATCCCGGTCGACTTAACGATTGATGAAGGAAAATCCTCTAAAGGTAGATATCCGTTCAAGGGAAATATTGATGTTAAAAAACTTGATGGATTTTTAAAAAAACTGGCTGATATATTTGGTATGAGAAATATAAAAGATCATGTACCTTTTATTTTATTGACTATTACGTGTAACTCTGGCGGCGGACAGCCCGTTTCTATGGAAAACATAAAGGCGACGAGAAAAATAGCGAATAAATATCGACTTCCGCTTTTTTTTGATGCTGCGCGTTTTGCAGAAAACGCTTTTTTTATAAAAACTCGAGAAGAAAAATATAAAAAGAAAAATATTCGAGAAATCGTGAGAGAAATGTTTGATCAAGTAGATGGCTGCACCATGAGTGCCAAAAAAGATGGGATTGTCCCTATGGGGGGATTTATTGCGGTTCGAGATCGAAATTTGTATGAAGATTTGGCCAATGCAAATATGCTGTTTGAAGGATATAAAACCTATGGTGGCATGTCGGGAATGATGATGGAGGCTGTTGCTGTGGGACTTATGGAGGCGACTGAATATTCGTACCTTTTTGATCGAATTTCATTGGTTCATTATTTAGGGGAAAAATTAAAAAATTTTTCTATACCAATCGTAGAGCCAATTGGTGGACATGCTGTTTTTGTGGACGGAAGAGAATTTTACAAAGGAATTATTCATGAAGATCAATTCCCCGCACAAGCATTAACGGCATACCTCTACATTGAAAGTGGGATTCGGGGAGTTGAAATTGGATCATGTCTTTCAGGACGTGATCCATTGACCGGAAGAAATAGGCGCCCTTCATTGGATTTAATGCGACTTACGATCCCAAGGCGAAAGTATAATCAATCCCATATGGACGTTGTCGCACAAGCCATTAAAACGTTATACGAACATCGAAAAGAGGCGAAAGGTTTTCGAATCACAAAAGGGAGCGAACCAAGAATTGGCATTCGACATTTTTCATGTAAATTTGAACTTGCTATATAGGAAAGTAGAACCGTCTCTATAAAAAATATCATTCTATCCAAAAATAATATTTTCTGCCGTTTTTATTTTTGCAAATAATATTTTTTTGTTGGTTTCAGATTTTTATCCAATTCGTACACCAGTGGAATCCCTGTTGGAATTTCGAGCTTTGAAATTTCGTTATCAGAGATATTTTCCAGATATTTCACCAAAGCCCTGAGGCTATTCCCGTGAGCGGAAATAATAATTCTTTTTCCCGATTTTATAGCAGGAACAACTTCTTTTTCCCAAAGGGGAAGGAATCTCTCAACGGTGTCTTTAAGACACTCTCCTCTCGGAATATCTTTTTTATCAAGATCTGTATAACGCCGATCATTTCCTGGATACCTTCCATCATCCAATTCTAAAAGCGGAGGACGTACATCGTAACTTCTTCGCCAAATATGGACTTTCTCCTCTCCGACTTCGGCTGCCATTTCTTCCTTGTTTTTCCCTTGTAGCGCCCCATAATGACGTTCGTTCCAACGCCAATGCTTAATAACCGGAATCCATTGTTGATCTGTTTCTTCAAGGATAATATCGAGTGTTTTTATCGCTCGCTTCAAAACTGATGTATATGCCAAATCAAATTCAAATTCTTTTTCTTTCAAAATCCGTCCTGCTTTGCGTGCTTCTTCGAGTCCCTCAGGCGTCAACCCCACATCGGTCCATCCAGTAAATAATTTCTTTTTATTCCATTCGCTTTGCGCATGCCGAACAATAACTAATGTATACATGGAAAAAATATTAGAATTCGCTCCCATTGTAAGATAAAATGATATTCAGATGAAACTAAAAAACGCAGGGATTTCTCTTTTTGTATCATTGGGGGTATCTTTTACAGTGCTAGGAATCGCTATGGCAATTATGGTTTCTATTTCCCGCTCCCTCCAACAGAGCACCACGCTGGAACGATCAAATCAAGTATTTTTTGCCGCAGAATCCGGAGTAGAGGCCGCTTTTTTTCATCATAATGCACGAGGACAAGGCGTAAATTTTGTTACCACGCCCACTCCAAATTCTCAAAAAATTATACATAATTCCTCCAGTGCGGAAGTGGGATGGTCTATTTCCGGACGCACTGCTGGGAATTTAAACGATCCGATTGTTGGTCTTCTGAAAGAAAATGAACGTGTACAGCTTAAATTTTTTGCCGATAGTGCCACTGATCCAAGCCAACCTCCAAACGTTATTTCTTACTTTCCAGATGATTTTGAATTGATTTTTTATAATCAGATAACCGATACAGAAGCCGTTGGCTCTCCTGAAGAAAAAATTTTCCAGAAATATGGAGATATCGATATTGGGGGATTCTCGTTTGATGCAAATAATGACGACGTTCTAATTGACTGGGGATTCTCTGGACAAAGAAATTCTGATGGCGGTCTTTATCGCCCTGATCAAAAAAGAGAAAGCCTCGTCCCTAGTAAACTAGGAGATCCCCAAATATGTGGTGCCAGTGGTTCATATTTGTGTGTTGGAAACACATTTGGTTTTGGGCCGACGTTTGATATTGGATTGGAGGGAAAAATCTTACCATATGAAGGTGGCGAAATAACGGAAACGCTTCAAGATTTTGAAAATACACACGATAATGTTTCTTTTTCTTTTCAATCTTTACAAAAATTCGAATCTGGTGGCACAAAGATCCCAGGGATTCCTTTCGCTGTGCTTACGGGAACCCAGATTGTTCCAAAAGATTCTTATACCGTTCAATCTCGAGTTTCTATTGGAAATTTTTATAAAACTATCAGTCTCGATGTAAAAGAGAAATCTTCCATTGGAGCCTTTAATTACGTGATTTTCGACTAGTTAGAGATCCGAGTTCCTATATCTTTTCCAGATACTACCTTTTTGAGATTTCCTTTTTCCATGAGCTTAAAAACTACTATTGGAAGAACATTATCTCGACATTGTGCGATAGCTGTAGCATCCATAACTTTGAGATCTCTCTCCAAAACTTCATCAAAAGAAACTTTTTTATATCGCTTCGCTTTTTTATTTTTTTCTGGATCATCATCGTAAACCCCATCAACATTTGTGGCCTTAAGGAGAACGTCACAATTCAGCTCCAATGCCCTGAGCGCTGCTGCTGAATCTGTGGTAAAAAAAGGATTTCCTGTCCCCGCCGCACAGATAACAATACGTTTTTTTTGAAGGTGTCGGAGTGCTCTACGTGTAATATAAGGCTCTGCTACAGCAGGAATATCAAGTGCACTACAAACACGGCTTTCAAGTTTTATTTTTTCGAGACCCGCCTGCAATGCAATGGAATTCATTATGGTTCCCAACATCCCGATGTAATCGGATGGAACCCTATCAATTCCTGATTCTCCACTTTCCGCCCCCCTCCAAATGTTGCCTGCCCCAATAACAATAATAATTTCTACTCCCATTTTTTTGACGGAAAGTATCTCCTGGCAAATTTGATCAAGGACGTGGTAGTCCACTCCGAATTGTTTTTTTCCAAGGAGCGCTTCTCCCGAAAGCTTCAACAGAATGCGTTTATATTTTTTTCCCATCTTTACTTTTTTTTGAAATTGTACAGAATCGATTCGAAAATGAAAGTCGTTTTATTAACAACAAACCACTATGTAGCATCTAGCATCGCTACAAGAGCGTTCTTGCAGAATACTCTCCGGAAAAAATACAGTGTTGAAGTTGTTGGTATCGTGGCGGTTTCTATTGTTTCTTGGAACAAGTCTTCTTGGAATCGAATGATGCGTTTTCTGAAGCAATCAGGATTAAAATTCTTTTTGAAGAGTGTTGCTACCGATGTCTTCCAACGAATCAAAATTCGCATAGCCAAGTACTGTATCCCTGATAAAAGTCGAAAACTTTTTGAAATTGAAGAACTCGCTCAACAAAATAAAATTCCATTTTTAACTGAAAAAGATGCCAATAGTGAAGAAGTTCGAAAATTTATTTGCTCCAAAAAACCCGATTATCTCGTATCTTGCCTTTTCCTTCATATTCTCGAAAAATCGATTCTAGATATCCCACAAAAGGGATCTATCAACTTTCATCCTGCACTTTTTCAAGATCATAGAGGAACTTCTTCCGGGTTTTGGACACTTTTTAGGAATAAACGTGTTTCGGGAGCAACCGTTCATTTTATGAATGAAAAACTAGATGATGGAAAAGTTGTTTTACAGAGAAATTTCTTTATTCACCCATCAGATACCATTCACAGTGTAAATCAAAAAAGTGCGCAATTGGGAGGAAACCTGCTTCTCAAGGCGCTTATTAAGCTGGAAAAAAAGAAAATAAAAGCCCAACGGCTTCAGAAGATTGCTCGAATCTTTACTATTCCCACAAAAAAAGAGGCTGAAGCTTTCGAGAAGAAAGGGAAAAAAATAATCCACTGGGAAGATTTATTTCGAATTTAATTCGTTTTAAAGTTTCTTGAGAAATTCAACTATAGCATGTGCTGCACGACCACGATGAGAAACCGAGTTTTTTTCGTGTTTACTCATTGCTGAATAGACCAAGTCGTGTCCATCAGGAATGAATACTGCAGAAACTGGAATTCCTTTTTCTAGAGGAGCTTGTGGAAATTCCGTAATCTGCCCGACACACTTCCCTAAAACAATATGATTTTCTTTTGTTTGGGGATCATAGTGCGCCATAGAAGAATAAAAAGTCGCTTTGCGGTTTTTTTGGCTCTCAAGCATTTCCAAGAAAATACGAAGCCATTCAACATCTGTTTTTGCCATAATCTCTCTGCGGGTTTTTACCCCAAATTTTTCTGGATAGGCATCAAGTATTAGTCCAGAATCCTCCCCAATTGTGGGGATTCCAAATCGATCTCCAAAAAAACGAGCTTTAAGCAAGGCATTTTCTTCAAATGTTTTTCCGTGTTCTGCTGGTTCATTACACTTGGGGAAGTCTTTTAAAAAAAGCCATTCTACAAATTTCAGCTTTCCAAAAACTTCTAGCATTTCTTTCTTCTTCCCTTCGTTCCCCGTGGCTATGAGGATCTTCATGATTGAATTTTGTTCAGTTTCTCCATGTTTTCGACTGATTTATCTATTTTGAAGCGAAGCTTCGGCACGCGTCTAGTCTCTATAAACTGAGAAAGTTCCCGTGCAATTTTCCCCGCATTTTTTTGAAGGGGAGAAACAAAATCACGAGGCCCCCCAATGGAACTCATGAATATATCAACAATGCCCAAATCTCCTGATACTTCCACTGATCGAACCGTCAAAAAACCTACTTCGTCTGGGGTAACATAGTGTTGCAAAATCAAAGAAATTTTTTCTTCTATAATCCCGGCAAGTCGTTGGCTTCGGGGAGACATTTTCATCGGAAGGTATGGTGCTGTTTTTTTGGAGAAAATCAAGGGTTCTGCCATACTCTTTCGTGATGAATTATTGTTTTCTTGATCTTGAGACAACTGGCCTTGACCCACAAAAAGACTCTATTATTGAGATTTCGTTGATTGTGAAAAATAAAACAGGAGCAACCCTGGAGAGCTATGACGAAGTTATTATCCCCTCAAAAACTCCGCTTACCCCTTATGTCACCCATCTTACTGGGATTTCCGAAAAAGAGATTTCAGAAAGAGGAAATGTTCTTTCGACCGTTCAAAAGATTGTGCAGACAAAAATAGCTGATAGCGTCATTGTTGGACATAATATTGATTTCGATATTCAATTCCTCATTGCCAATGGCATTGATGTTTCTCACAACTCTCGCATTGATACACATGAGCTTATTCGTATCATTTCTGTAAACGAAGAAAGCTATTCCCTGGAAGTGCTTTCTCAAAAGTATGGATTCACTCACACTACAGCTCATCGCGCCATGTCCGATGTTGAAGCCTGCATAGACCTTTTTTATTTTTTACAAAAAAGAATTGATAGCCTTCCTCAGGAATTTTTGGAAAAAGCCCGTGAATTTCTACAGCATCAGACTTGGTTTGCAAAGGAATTATTTAAAAATGCAAAAGGAGTCCCAACTGCCCCCTCAAAAAAAATAGCCACTTCTGTAGAAGAAAATTTATTGCCATTTCCTCCAAAAGTGCTGTCCTTATTGGAGAAAGTATCAAAAGAGAAATCTCTTTTTATTCGACAACAAGACTCTCTTTCCAGCGCATCTCTTGTGCTTTCTCTTGCACAAAAATTCTCTAAAGAACATCAGAAAACTCTTATTATTTCTCCAAAACTGGACTTTTTCTCATCGGTAAAAAAATTTCCAACTCCAGAGGTATTACTTGATCCTGAAAAATTTTCAGAATGGGGACTCAAAAAAAATATTGATGATGGCCGTACCGTTTTTTACTTGCAGTGTCTTTTCCGACAATTTTTAGAAATACGTGGGGTTTTTGATTTTAATCTTTTTGCTGGACAAAGAGACTATTGGGCAGAGGTTTGTATTACCGATCCCAATCATTCTGTTTTTCAAAAAATCACACAAGAACGTGAAAGCGAGGACATTCTCGCCATAAGTCCCTCTGCATTTTTCCGTTTCCACGAATTGGATATCTTTCGAGAGAGAATACTTTTGATTGATGAAGGTGAACTTTTTGCTGAAAAACTTCTTTTTTCTCCCACGAAAGAACATTCCCTTCTTCCCTATCTAAATTCCGAAAACAATACTATCGCTACTTCTGCGCATTTTTTTGTAACGAATTTTTGTCGTGAAGTGATAGAGCCTCAGCTGCAACATGGCATAGGACCATTCCCTGAAAAAATACTCATTTCATCAGATAACAATGTTTCTCGTTTCGTAGAACAAATTTCTCCTTTGGGAGCAGATGCTGAAATCTCCGCTTTGATCGCTATTCTTTCAAAGAATAGCGGAACTCGCTGGGCACGATACTTCCCTGATAATGGAAATTTACTTTTGGGGATATGGCACGCCGAGGACTGGAGAAATTTGAAACAATCTCTTCATCAATTCCGTAAAATATTCTTTTATCGACACAAACCGTCGGAATCAAATGCGTTCTTTCGAGTTTTTACAGGATGCCAAGAGGGAATTTGGTATGAAGATCAGGCATTGGAGACACAAAAAAAATTAGAAATTCCCGAAAACCTTGTATCTGCGAATTCCCCTGAATTTGGAACTTTCTGTGCGGAAAAAATTCTAGAAATTGCAAAAGAGAATGTCGATAAAGATCATTTTCTCGCCGTAAATTTTTCCAGTTTAGAAACTCTACGAAAAATTTATTCTGATATTTTCCAACAACTTTTGGAGTGTAGGATTTCTCTTTTGGGAGAAAAAGCAAGTGGTGGTGATGGGAAACTCCTTCAATTTATCCAACAAGAATCCCGTATGGTACTTTTTACACAGAAGCTCATACATCCTGATTTCTCTCGACTTCCGTTTACGCATTTGGTAATACAAAAATTCCCATTTTCCCCTCCCCATCCACTTCTCGAAGAAATAGAACGTGTCATGAAGGACTCTGGACAATCTTTTTGGGACACCTGGACTATTCCGCAGACTGCCTCCAATATTTCTCGAAGAATTTCTGTATTCCCTCATGCAAAGAAGGTTATTTGGCTTGATCCACGAGAAAATTCTAGTTGGGGAAAGACTATTTTGGATTCCATTTTTGGGTAGGACAAAACACATGATTTCCTTTCAATAGTATTCCTGAGTTTTATACTCGATATGTATTCTTTTCTTATTTAAAATATAATGAAAGTTCCCATATTTTTGCTTCCCGCGAGCGACGGGAAAATGTATTCCGAAAAAGATTTTCAGTCTGGGAAATTTGTGTTATATCTCTATCCGAAAGATATGACTTCTGGCTGTACGATTGAGGCGCGAGACTTTAGGGATTTTAAAAAAAATCTTGTGGAGAGAGGCGTACAAATATTTGGACTTTCCAAAGATGCACTGGCTTCTCATGATAAATTTTGTAAAAAAGAATCGCTTAATTTTCCTCTTTTGTCTGACGAGAAAGGCCTCCTTATTGAAAAATTGGGATC
This sequence comes from Candidatus Altimarinota bacterium, assembly GCA_021736215.1. Lineage (GTDB taxonomy): Bacteria > Patescibacteriota > Gracilibacteria > UBA4473 > UBA4473 > JAIPGI01. The sequence goes on along the minus strand of JAIPGI010000001.1, from coordinate 133,810 downwards.
ATGGATTCAAAAATCTATGTATGGAAAATCGTATATGGGAATTGATCGTTCTACTTTTGTGATTGCAAATGGAGAAATAGTAAAAGAATGGCGAAAAGTAAGTGTCCCTGGACACGCAGAAGACGTTTTGAATTTTTGTAAAACTTTATAGATTCTCTATTTTTTTAGATATATATAAATTTTTACTTTCCCAAATTTCTCTTCTTTGGTAGGAGAAATTTCTTCCATGGGGAATCCGTACGAAATAATCCGACATCCTTTTTTGAGTTCTGAAAATTTTTCATGATAAAATCGATCCATTACTGAACGGAAAAGATAACAAAAAATCACATCTGCATCTGATAAATTTTTGTGAAAGAAATCTGCACATTCGAACTCTAGATTTCGTCGCAAAAGAAAATTCTCAATCTTTGCATACCAAATAGCAGGCTTCACGAGGTCATATCCCACTCCCCAAACACCAGAAGGAATTGCAAACAAAATAGTTCCCGTGCCACATCCCAAATCATAAACTTTTTGACCCGCACAAAGGTTTGCAAGAAGAATCATTTTTCTTACAATTTTTCGAGGAGTAGGAACGAGTGGTACTCCATAAAAAAATGTTCCCCATAAAATCCATCCAAAAAATATTGTTGCCAAAATAACGATAAAACAAATGAATACAAGCAAAAAATCAATCATATTTCGCGCATAAGAACTATTTGGTTGGGTTCGTCATGAATTCCAATTTGTTTTCTTTGTTTCTCTGTTAGTTTTATTTCGTCACAAAATCCTAACTCTTCATAATATTTTCGAAGAGAGCGTTTACAATCAATAAAAACTCGGCTTGGATTTTGTTTTTGCAAGTATGTTGCAATAAGTTTTTGTCCCAACTTCTGTCCTCGAAAAGACTTTCGAACCCAAAGATTAAAAAGCCATGTTTCATTTTTTTCAAAGTCTCCAATGAGATAAGTTTGTTCCCTCAGTGTTGCGACAATTTGGTTATTTTTTGAACTAATCCAACACTTTGTATCTTTATTCCAATCCCCAATCCAGCCATGGCGAGCACGATGAATGCGCCACACAGCAGATTTTTGAACATCGTCTGCAATACGAATTCTCATTTTCCAAAGTTCTGCCAAAAATCTATCTCGGGGTCGTGCTCAAGGTTTGGAACAAAAGGAAATTCTAGATTTTGCACTTTGTCATGGCAATCTTTGAGTTCGGAAATAAGTTGATTTCGTTCTTCTTCTGAAACGGAAATTTGTCTTTGTCCATACTTTCCATTGCTTTCTGGGGTAAGGAACTCTAATTCGCATATTTCTACCTGCCATACAATTCCCTTACTCTGACGCACCAATAAGTCATAAAAAACTAACTGTCTCCAAAGACTTTCTCCTGTCTTGATAGCACGAGGAGTCCCTGATTTATAGTCGACAACTTTTGCTCTTTTTTGGGATTCGTCCAAAAAATCCACTCGATCAATCTTTCCCGTAATTCGGATACCATCGATTTCTGGTGCATATTTTCTGATATCAAATTCTATGAGAGAGTTTTTTGAAAATGTATTTTTTCTAGATTCGAAATAGGAAATAAGGATTTCTTTTCCGTGTTCAAGTAATTTTTCATATTGAATTTTTTCCAAATTCTGCCCACGCAAAGCTTTTGTATATTCTTCAATTAAAATTTCATTCGAGGGAAGCTTTTTTGTGTCTTTAAAAACTCTCAGTGCTCTCTCCAGTGCCTCATGTAAAGATACTCCGAGGGCGAGCTGAGGAAGTGGTTTTCGAGGAAATTTGAGAAGATTTTGATAGAGAAATTTTCGTGGACAATCGAGATAAGCTTGTAAACTTGTTGCTGACCAAACGAATTTTTTGATACGTTCACGAAGAATTTCTTGTTCAGTCAACGTCAAAAGTGGAACATCTGGAGTCGCTAAAAATACGGGAATAAGGCGTTGGATTGATTCTTCTGTCTCATCGAGTGGGAAAATATGGCAATTCTCATCTGGAACTTCGTGCCAAAATTGCGAAGGATTTTTTTCTTTCCCAGAAAAATCCGTTCGAGCATAAGACAAGAATATTTCTTTTCGAGCTCGAGTGAGTGCCACAAAAAAAAGTCTTCGTTCGTCTTCATTTTTATCATGATCGTCTTTAAAAAGATGCGGCAGAGGAATCCCATCTCGACTTATATTATTCCCCCATGCACGATCCAACATTCCTGGAATAAAAATGATATCAAACTCTCGTCCCTTGGATTTATGCGCTGTCATAACCTGTACTGCTCTTTTGTCGGAGGGCAGTGGGTCGGGGCGAACTGGAATTTGAAGCTTTTGATGGAGTTCTATGCGATCAAGAATTTCTTTGCGATTGTCACATTTTTGTTCTTGTATCCATTCCAAAAATTTTTTTATCATCTGCCAATCTTCAGATATATTTTCGTTTTCTGATCGAGAAATATATGTTGCAAGCCCCGATTCATAGAGAAGTTTCTGTGATAGAACTTCTGGTCGACAATGCCAAAACTTTTGTCTTGAATTTATTAAAAAATTAAATATTTGAGCCATTCCCTCATCGGTCTTGGACTCTTTCTCGATCAGAGAGATGCAATTTCGATCTTCTTCAGTTCTCTTTATAGATAATTGGAAAAGCTTTTCTTTAGTAAGTGGGAAAAAGGGAACGTGGAGTAATTCAAAAAGTTTTTCATCATTGTCTAAATCCGAAAACACTTCCAGTAAAAGTATTAATACTCGTACCCACGGATGATCAAAAATATTTTGAAATATTTGTGCGGAAATAGGGATTCCGAATTTTGGAAGCTCGCGAGCAATTTCTAGAACTTCACTATTTTTTCGACAAAGAATGGCTATCTCACCAGGAGGAGTCCCTTCTTTGAGTGCCAATTGGATATGTTCCACAAGAAATCCGAGTTCACTCAGCCGCGCCCCCAAAACAGCCTTGTGGATAAGTCCTTTATATGATTTATTCTTCCCGCTGGATTGTAATTTTTTGTCATGATCAGCTCGCTGGAGATTCTGAGCAATAACCGAAAAAGCTGTATCCAGAACATTCTGAGCTGAACGATAGTTCTCGGTAAGTGTAATTCGTTTATGTTTGGGAAATTGTGTCTGAAACTCAAAAATATTTTCAACGCTTGCTCCCTGAAACCTATAAATTGCCTGATCATCATCTCCCACCGCAAAAATATTTGGATCTTCCTGAAAGTCACTCAAAGACCATAGTAATTGGTTTTGTGCAGAATTAGTATCTTGATATTCATCGACCAATATCCACTGAAATCTTTCGGCTAAATCAAGTCGAAGATTTTTATTTTTTTTCACTTCCTCGACAACCCACATCAATTGATCATCGAAATCGAAAAATCCTCTTTCTGAAATTTTTGTTTCATACACTTCCCAAAAATCAGCCAACTCTTCCATTTTCCGAATTTTTCGATCAATTTCTTCCCTTTTTTGCGGCTTAAAATCCCCCTTATTAAATTCTCCGAATTTTTTTTGGTAATAATTCCCCGAATCATCCTCAAGGTGTATCTTTTCGTTCGGAATCATTTCCCGTAATTTTTGTGCTGAGATATTTTCTCTTTTGAGTTGGGAGATTGCCTTGAGGACATCTCCTCTAAACAAAAAATCGTCCCACACATTTGAGAAAAATTCCCATTTTTTGTGTTTCACGCTGTCACGAAAAGCAAGTGCTTTTTGGAGGTCGTCAGCAATTTCTCGATTCCCTCTTTTGGTTTCGAAATATTGAGGGTACTCATCCATGACCCACTGACAAAACCCATGAAACGTGGCTATTTTTATTTTGTAAGCTTCGTTCCCAATCCATTTTTGAAGTCGATCACGCATCTCCGTTGCTCCTGACTCGGTAAAGGTAAGGCATAATATGTTTTGTGGATCTGCTCCGACCGTTTGTTTTAAAAGATGGGCAATACGAGAAGTGAGAAGATGTGTTTTTCCGGTCCCTGGACCTGCTAAAACTAATATTTTCCCATAAATCTGCTCAACGGCTTGTGCTTGGGCGGTATTGAGATTTTTTAGGGAATCTTTCTCCATCAATGAAACAATATCAAATTTTGGAAATTATAACAGCCTTCTTGTACTCAATCCCGGGTTCTAAAACATCCCAGAACCCGGGATTGGAGATTGACCAAAAATACTGTTATCCTTTTTCCGATGAAAAAACTTTTTCTTCTTTTTTCCTTCTTCTTTTTATCTTTTTCTCTCATGGGATGTGAATATCCAGGTTCAAAAGCTCATCAAGGAATTTCTGCTCCCCTTGAAAAATCCATTATAAAAATAGGAGAACAACGATGGCAAGTAGAAATTGCTGATACCCCCCAAGCGCGACAAACTGGGCTTATGTTCCGAGAAAAATTAGAAGTCGGTACGGGAATGTTTTTTGTTTTTGATCGAGAAGATTTTCATGCTTTTTGGATGAAGAATACCCCCATCCCACTGGATATTATTTGGATTTCCAGTGATAGAAAGGTTGTTGATATTCAAACGCTTTACCCTTGTGGAAATGCAGATTGTCCAAACTTCGCTCCTCAGGGAAAGGCCCAATATGCACTAGAGATCAATGCAGGAGCGTTCAAAGGAGTCATCGGAAACCAAGTCTTATTTGAGTGATTTTTATAATTTCCCTTCTTTTGCTTTCTGAATATCCAAGTCTTGAATAAGAGAAAAGTCTGTCTGTAGTTTTTGAATATCTACCACTACTGCTCGAGAATATCCGACGGGAATCATCTGCCCCTCCATTTGATTTACCATGTCATCAAGCCAATGTTTTCCATTGATTTTGTAAATACCCTCCAATAAGTCCCCCATATGCTGAGTTTCTTCAATTTTGTCCCAAAGATGTAGCTCTTTCAGGATTGTTTCTATAATCCCTTGAACCTTTCTATCTCGAATTGGTTCCTTATCATCAGGAGATCGATCAATCCCCTTCATGATTTTGACTGTGGAAATCACTCTTTTTGAAAGATATTTCCTGTTTCGTTTTATTGCCAATTTATCTCTCCATATTTGATATGTCTCTGCCGAATAATGAAATCCATTTGTCTTCTCTTCTTCGCTACTTTTTTCCCCAATGGAATCCGCTTGAAAGCGAAAAACAAAATCTTTTAACAAAACCTTTTCGTGTTCTCGGGCATCATCCAATGTTTGATTCTTGAGAACATTTATAAGATTTTCTTCTTCATCCAATATCGCCACCCTTCCTTCTCCTAAGCGAAGAGCACTAAGGGCTGATTTTTTCAAAGAGTAAGGAATTTTCGAATATTCTTTTTTTGTTTTAATTTCATCTGAAGACTTTTGAATTGGATTCTGTGGACGATTTTTTATCCAATCCGGAGTGAGTCGCATGGTCGCAAACTGAGCGATTGTCTCCACTATTTTCCTAAGTTCATTCTGTATAGACTTTGGAATTTCCAAAGCCCCAGGGAATGAAATCGATATGTCCGAGTTCTGATCAACAACCACTCCACAAACGTATTCACTTCCCTCTATTCGAAAAATGAAATAGATATTTTCTCCATCTGTATTTAGAAAAATCCCATATTCTTCGAGCCGTTCCCCTAGCCCCTTACAAAAATTTGATTCTTTGCCTTTCTTCATTCCTCCAAGCCAAAAATAATTTCTGCATTCTTCTTGAAATTCCTCTGCTCTCTCCAAAAACCCATTGTATTCTGGTGATTGAAGAAACGTCGATTCCCATTTATAAAAGTTCTGAATTTTGGATTTTTCTTTTCGACTGATGTATGCTCCGAGGATTGGTAATAATGCCTCTCTCGCTGAATTTTTTACTGATGGAAACTCATCACCAATAATTCTTCCTTCTTTGTTCAAAAAAATCGAGAAAGACTTATCAATTGTTTGGAATTGTTCTGCTGAAAAAATAAATTTATATATTCCTGGTGTGGTTTCGATAATTTCAATGTTCCCACCTCCCCCTTCTCCTAACTCCAAAAGTGCTAGAATCAATAAATCTTCCATTTGAGGTTCTTTTGGAGGAGTGTTTATAATATTTGTAATTGCCCCATTCGTGAATTGTATTTCTGGTACGACTCCCACATTATCAATCTCATCGATCGGGATTGCATTTTTTTTCCGGGAAACATCTAATGTTGCAAATCGAGTATTTTTTTCTTTTTTCAGAATGTCGAATTTTGTTTCGAATTTTAAGGCTTTAGCTTCGTATTCTTTTGTTGGTTGATTTTTTTCTGGAAAGAAATGAAAAATAATTTTGAAGTGTTTCTCCTCTCTATTTTTTTCAAAAAATAGCCTGTCCCGAATTCCCCTCAAAGAAAATTCCTCCGTATTTTTGGAAAAAGTAATGCGCTCTGTTTTATCTTTTTTCCCTTTTTCTGAACAAATAACGCAGGCGTGTAAATTTGCACCTTCTGGCCAATCCTCAACTGAAAAATCTAAATTATTTCCGCCGAATTGATGAGAAATTCGAGGAATTTCAAAAAATTTTTCTTTTTTCGCTTCATTCAGTTCATTATTTGGGTTACAAATTTTATCCGAATTCACTTTGTTAGAAGGGTTTGGGGAGTGGGGTCTTTTTTTCTTTTTCGGTTTTTTTTTCCGTTGGATTTGTAGAGGTCGTTCCTCAAAAACCTCCGAAGGATTTCCCAATACCTCAAATAATCGATCGCGTACCGTATCCCTATTTTTATATTCCCGAAGAAAAATAGGGGAACCTATATCTCTCTCAAGAATGATTGTTTTCAAAATATCAATTACAAGTTTTTTTGTTTCTGATTCTTCGTTCTGAAGAAGTGATTTGTGTTTATTTGCCCACCCAGTCCATAATTTTTTATTTTTTGGTGCCGCCAAAACATATTCATACGAAAAGGCACTCCGCAACTCTCTCATGAGAAATATGTTCATGTCTCTTATAAGTTTCTCTTGTTCCATTGGACTATCTGAAAGATCTTCGAAATGCTGAGCAATAAATGGAAATGTCTCTAGTGCATAAAGGATTGATTCATCTTTAGAGAGGGGTTCTCCCGCTGTTATATCTTTCTGAAATCCTGGAAAAAGTATCTGCTGAACCCCTCCTGTTGCAAATGTCCCTGGAAGTGGTATTTCTGTTTCATTTCCATCCTTATCTTTGATAATTGTAAGTGTATCGGTTTCCCGAATCGGAGGAAGGAGCACGGGAGGTGTTGTTGCGAGACGGGTCTGAAAGGCTGCTCTCGCCAATCCTTCAGCCGTGTCTATATTTGCATTTTCCCCAATAATAGATTCTTCTGCTGCCGACATAAGAACAACTTGAACAGGAATTCCTCCTTCTAAATAGGATAAATCCACCGTTAAAAATCGTTCCCGAAAGATCCTAAAAAAATTATCATACTGTTCAATTTGACCCCTTTTCTCCAAGGGAAGAAACATGATGGCAAACCGAAGATCTTTCATGAATCCACTGAAGTCCAATAAGGCTTCATCTAAAAGAGAAGGATTTTCTTGGTACCTCACAAAATCTTGTTTCAACCTCTCCCATATATCTTTTGCTTTCCGTTCTTGCTCGGTAAAAAACTCATCAACAACGGAAAGTATTTCTAATTCTGTAGAAAGTTTTTCCAAATCCAAACTGTCAAGTTTTTCATCTCGGAACAAGTGGGGACGTATTACTTTTTCTTTTTCCATTTCTTGATTTAATTTCAATTTAATACTCTTATACCTAAGTATAGCGATTTGTCAAGTACCAAGGGGCCACAATTTGACATCTCAAATCATTTTTCATACATTGTTTATGATGGATTTCGCTCCTCTTGTTTTAAACAATATCCGTGACGTAGTTGTCGTGGTTATTTAGAAAACAGCGAGGCTTGAAATTTTTGAAACCGCCTCGCATAACCGCGAGGTTTTTTTTATACTCTCTGCGAAAATGGATAAAGCCTATGATCACAAATCAACCGAAGACAAGATTTATCAATCTTGGGAAGACGCGAAACTTATGAATGCAAACAATACGTCACAGAAAAAACAATTTACCATTCCCCTTCCCCCGCCAAATGTTACAGGACAACTCCACCTCGGACACGCCGCGATGCTGGCGATTGAGGACACCATGATCCGGTATAAAAAAATGACAGGGCATGAAGTTCTCTGGGTCCCCGGAACCGATCATGCCGCTATCGCCACCGAAAATGTCGTGCTCAAGCACCTCGGTATGCAGAATCGAGAAGAAATGAGTCGTGAGAAATTTTTAGAAGAGTGTAAAAAATTCGCCCAAGAAAAACACGATCGAATCGTCCATCAGATCAAAAAAATGGGGTCATGGCTCGATTGGTCGAGAGAAGCGTATACCTTTGATGATGAGAGAAATTATGCGGTCAATACTATCTTCAAGATGCTCTATGAGGATGGTCTCATCGTTCGTGGACACAGGATGATTAATTGGTCTGTAGGAGCTCAATCAGTGTTATCGGATGATGAAGTGGAGTATCGAGAAGTAGAAGGAGGTCTCTATCACTATAAATATTTCTTCACTGATAGCCCAAAGGAGTATTTGGAAGTCGCTACAACTCGTCCTGAAACTATTTTTGGCGATACGGCCGTTGCTCTCCATCCAAAAGATAAACGAGCGAAAAAATTTGTGGGAAAGAAAGTTCTTGTTCCTTTTTCTGGACGAGAAATTCCAGTTATTGCTGATGAGCATGTAGACTTAAGTTTTGGAACAGCCACTCTCAAGGTCACCCCTGCTCATGATCCAAACGATTTTGAGATTGGAGAGAGACATAATCTCCCAAAACTTCAGGTGATTGGGTTTGATGGAACAATGCTCCCTATTACCGAAGTACCCAAAGAATTTCACGGAAAAACGCGAGAACATTGTCGCGTAGAACTCACGAAGCCGAGCCAGTGGTTTGTAAAAAAAGTTCCCCATACCCACAACATCGGGTTTTGTTATCGATCAGAAACGGTGGTCGAACCCATGCTTTCTCCCCAGTGGTTTGTGAGCGTCGAGAAAGAATTTACAGACAAATGGACGGGGGAAAAAACAACTCTCAAAAAATTGACGCAAGACGCTGTTCGCAAGGGCGATGTCAAAATCATTCCTGAACGATTCGAAAAAACTTATTTCCAATGGATTGATAACTTGAGAGATTGGTGTATCTCTCGTCAGATTTGGTGGGGACATCGGATTCCCGTCTGGTATGACGAAAAAGGAACGATTCATATTCCTGAGGAAAATATTGTTTTTCTCGCTCGGCACGGAGAGAGTGAATGGAATGCCAAGGGCATCATGCAGGGATCAACCAAAGAGGTCTCCCTGACAGAAAAGGGACGCGCTCAAGCTCTGAAACTCGCTCACGAAGCGAAGCATAAAAAAATTAAGAAAATTATTTGTTCCAATCTTGATCGAGCACGAGAAACCGCCGAAATCATACAAAAAGAATTAGGGATTAAAAATTTAGAAATCTGGCCAGAACTTCATGAAATAGACTTTGGACACTTGGAAGGAAAGTCTATCGAAAAAACATTTGGGAGAACTCATGTAACCCTGATGGATAAAATCACCAAGGTAAAAGAAGGAACAAGTCGAGAAAGCTTTGATCATTTAATTTCCCGAGGAAAAGGTGTCCTTGAAAAACTCGCGAAAGAAAAAAATGTTCTTGTTATTTCTCATGGAGCGATGTTAGGGGTTTTATTTGCCCTGCATGAGGAAAAGTCTGGCGAAGGGTTTGATGAATTTTGCCAAGGATGGAGTATTGGGAATGCGCACCTTCGCACCATGCGATTCCTCAAGTTCCCAGAAGGGAAGAAATTGCATCAAGATCCTGATACCTTAGATACCTGGTTTTCTTCGGCTCTATGGCCATTCTCAACTTTGGGCTGGCCTGACACAGAATCTCCTGATTATCAGAAGTTTTATCCAACGGATGTCTTGGAGACGGGATGGGATATTTTATTTTTCTGGGTCGCGAGAATGATTATGTTTGGTCGATATGCCACGGGAAAATATCCTTTTCATACGGTATATTTACATGGCTTGGTCTGCGATGAGAAAGGACAAAAAATGTCGAAATCCAAAGGCAATGGGATCGATCCCATCGATATGATTGATGAGTTTGGCGCCGATGCGGTAAGACTAAGTCTTGTGGTCGGAACGAGCCCTGAGAACCCCATTCCCATCGGAAAAGGAAAAATTTCTGGATATAGAAATTTCGTCAATAAACTCTGGAATGCGGGGAGGTTTGTGAAGATGCAAACTTCCACTCTCTCAACCCGGGTTCAAAAATCCAAGAACCCGGGTTGTAAAAGCTTGGCTGATAAATGGATTTTATCGCGCCTAGCGCGGGTTTCTGGAGAAATTGCAACATACTTGCAAAAATACGAAATATCCGCCGCTGGAGACAAAATTTATCACTTTGTGTGGGATGAATTCTGTGACTGGTATATTGAAGCGAGTAAGGTGGAACCGAACCCTGAATTTTTGAAATATGTGTTTTTGGAGATTCTGAAACTCGTGCATCCCTTGTGTCCTTTTGTCACGGAAACTCTGTGGAAAGAGCTCGGAAGCGAGGGATTTCTTATTGAACAAACGGTTCCAAAAATCGATTTCGAAGATAAAAAAGCTGAGAAGGTTTTTGAAGAAATTCAGAATATTGTTACAGAAATTCGCCGCGTTCGCTCCGAAAAAAAATTAAATCCCAAAGAAAAATTATCTATTCAGATTGCGGGAAAACCCGATTCCCCAATGATTGCCCTTATTGAGACTTTGGCAGGGGGAAAACAAGGCTCAGTTGATACGAAAAAAGCTGTAAAAATTGTTGTTGGGGGTTTTGAGATTTTTATCGATGTTCCTGTGGACGAAGGGCGAATCGAGAAAGAAAAAACTGCTCTAGAAGCCCATATAAAAGGACTTGATGCCCGTCTCAAAAATAAAGCTTATATCGAAAAAGCACCAAGATCTCTCGTTGATCAAACAAAAAAAGAGCTATCCGATGCGAAAGAAAAACTGAAAAAACTCTCTTAACCTTTGGTCATTCCGGCTCGTCCGGAATCTTGTGACTTTAGAAATACTATGCAAAATTTCGCTTTGGTGGGACAGAATACTCATGCAAAAATAATTCTCTTCGCTCAACAAGAACGATAACCACTCATCAGATCCTGGACACCATGCTACGCCATAGCTACGCAGCGGCGAGAGCCAGGATGACGGGAGGTCTTTCATTTTCTCGTAACACTTTTTCCATCAACTCCCAAATGAAACATTCTTTTCTTTTAAAAAACGAAAATGTAGCATACCTTCTGCCATGATTCCCTATGCTCAAGGGCTAGCCCTTCTCAAAAAATATATCTCTGATGAAAAAAGGATTCGTCATTCCGAAGGAGTGGCTGAGATTGCCTTTCGTACGGCGACGAAAATTAAAACGAAGTATCCCAAGCAGAAAGTAAATCCCGAAAAAGTCCGTCTCGCTGGACTCCTCCATGATATAGGATATGGCATTCCTACCGGACATCATGAAATTAACTCTGTTGAAATTTTGCAAAAAGAAGGGATGTCAGACATTGCCGATATCGTTTTGCACGGATATGTATACGAAATTCATCTTCTTGAGGGAATCGATGAAAAAGCCTATCTCCCCACAACTCTTGAAAATAAGATTGTTATTTTTGCGGACCTTGTCTGTGATCACAACCAAGAAATCACCGATATCAAAGAGCGAATTCTTGAAATTCAGCATCGAAAAAAACATGACATTGACCGAGTTCTTGCTCTCAAAATGGCAGAATTCCGACTCTTAAGGATCGAAAATGAGATTTATGATTTACTTGGGGGAGGAAAGTAGACGCAATCATCGTCATCCCCGCGTAGGCTGGGGATCTAAAACTTCTATTCCGTAAGCACAGAGATTAACAAGTGTTAGCACTCATTCTTTTATGCTATTAGCTTTGGACCCCCGTCTTCACGGGGGGGACAAGAAGGAATAATTTAGTTTTCTCGTAATATCTCCTTCATCAATTCCAACACGGACTTCACTTCTACGACCTGCATTCTTTTTGGTTTTTCAAATTTCTCTCGGATACGCGGAACTATCGCACGCTTGAATCCAAGTTTTTCTGCTTCGAGAAGACGAGATTCAAGGTAGGCAACCGAACGGATTTCTCCTGATAACCCCACTTCTCCCAAAATAATCGTGTGAGCGGGGATTTCTTTCTCGGCACGAGAACTCAAAATCGCTGCTACAACCGCCAAATCTGCCGAAGGTTCTTTGATTCTGAGCCCTCCGATGATATTAAGATACGCATCAAAGGTTTCGCATTTGAAGGGAGTGAATTTGGAAATCACCGCGAGCATTAAATGGAACTTGGATAAATCCATCCCATGAGAAGTGCGACGGGGAAGTCCGAAATTTGTCTGGACGGTAAGCACCTGAATCTCCATGAGAAAGTTTCTCGAACCTTCGCGAACCACGGTAATCGCTGAACCAAAGGAATTTTCTGCCCGTTCCGCCAAAAAGAATTCTGAAGGATTCGCCAGTTCTCGAAGCCCTGTTGATGTCATTTCAAAAACGCCGACCTCAAGAGTTGATCCGAATCGATTCTTGGGGGAACGCAAAATCCTGATGCCTGAATTTTCTTCTCCCTCAAGCTGTAGTACCGTGTCGACAATGTGTTCAAGAATCTTGGGCCCAGCGATTTCTTCATTTTTGGTCACGTGTCCGATAATGAGAATTGTGGTTCCGGTTGATTTCGCAAGGCGCAAGAGAATCTCCGCGTTTTCTTTGATCTGCGAAATCTGCCCCAGAGAAGAATTTTCTAATCCGACCATTTGAATAGAATCTACGATGGCAAAAGGAGGGCTATTTCGTTCAATGGTTTCAACGATATCTTCAAGGGAATTGGTAGAAAAAATGTTATTTTGTAGAGACGCGATTAATCGCGTCTCTAGCCGACTTGCCCTATGAAATACTTGTTCAGCACTCTCTTCTCCAGAGAAGTACATCGCCCCTTTTATATTGAGAAAAATTTGTAAGGCGAGCGTTGATTTCCCTACCCCCGGACTTCCTCCAAAGAGGATAAAACTTCCTGGAAAAATTTTCCCTGTGACGCGATCAAATTCCTCAATTCCTGATGAGAATCTTTCGACCAACTCGGTTTGTTTTGGAGGTTTCAATGCCTCGACTTGTGTAAGATTCTTTCCCTTTGTTTTTGATTTCCCCCCAACGGCCTTGCTCTCGCGAAACTCTTTGAGCGTATTCCATTCATTACAACTCGGACACTTCCCAACCCATTTAGAAAATGTATCCCCACATTCAGTACATAAAAAATTTTCTGCGGACTTTCCCATTATTTTTTAAGGATATCAAAAGCTGTTTTCACAATCTTTGCGGCCTCCGCTCGACGAATGGGATCCTTGGGGCGGAATGTTCCATCTGGATATCCAGAAATGAGTCCAATATTCCTTGCTTTCTGTATAAGGTTAAGTGAAGGGGACGTATCCGATACATCCGAGAATGAACTTTTTGTATAATTGGTTGGGATTTCCTCGTGAAAGACTTCAAAAATAAAGCGCAAAACCTCTTCCCTTCCCGCTTTTTTATCGGGATTTGGAAAATCCGACCACAGAGAAAACCCCATTTCTTCTGCTTTAGCAATAATATTTTTTGCCCAGTGATTTTCTGCATATGAATTTCCAGCGCCTTCGCTTGTCCCATAATCAACTTCCGCCATATCAAAAATAAGTTTTGTTATTTCTGCTTTTGTAACAAATTCATCTGGATGAAAAAGACCTGTTTGTTCTCCGTTTTCATCAACATAGCCCGTTGCCCATCCTTTTTGTTGAAGAAATTTCACAGGAACAAAGAACCAAGATTCTTCATCTACATCTGCGAAAGGTATTTTGCCTCTTTCGTATTTTTCCCGAGCCGAAGACCTTCTCGCATCCACAACCGAAACATTCAATAATTCCACCTCTTGTTCCAGTCGAATACGATCTGAAAGATTTTGAGTGAAATCCAAAAAGTCTGCAATTTGAGAAATGAGCTTTTGTCTCGGATCAAATAAAAAATTATATTGGTGCAATACAAAAGAAACATCATTTAATCGATCAATTCCTGCATCAGAAATTCGAGGACGGAGCTCCTGAAGTTCGTTGTTTTTGAGATCAAAAAGCTCCACTGCTTGCGCAAAAGTAACGGGCCTTTCGAAATTTTTTGGGAAACAGGAACCATCGTGTTTTCTGTATACCCCTTCTTTGTTATTTAAAAAACACATATTGGAGTAGGTTTTCCCATCGTCTCCACATACTGGTTGATAGTCTTCTGTACAAATTTCTGGTTTTGGAAAGCTCCAACTCTGACAAGCTCCATCGTGAAGAATTTTTATTCCTTTCTGGAAGGGGATGCACAGATTGTAATAGGTTTTGGCATCAGTTCCACACACGGGTTCCTCTCTCAAATTACATTCTGATGATGGAGCTTCGAAACTCTCCCCAATAAGAACTTTATTTGCTTGGATGGGGAAATCCCCATAAATGTATGTGTTAGCATCTCGAATATCATTTTTCTTTATTTCGATAAAATCTGGATGAGCCAGTTCAAATCGATGTTCTCCAAAAATATCTCCATCTGAAATATCTGCCACCAATCGAAGCTCTTCTGTATTTCCATCCGTGAGCCAAATATTGAGGTTTGCAAACTCCAAATAGTCTGTATCTACTAATGACAATTTTCCTAATGTTTTATTTTCTTGCATAAGATAATATCGCAAAAATTGATCTCGATCTGCTCCATCGTAATGAAATGTTATTTTCTTGAGAGCAATTCCTTCTGCGTCACCATGATTTCGAGCCGTCAACCAAATGCGCAAAAGGTCTATGCCTTTTGCTCCTGGATTCACTCTTTGAGTAGGTTTATTGGCAGAGCTTATTTGTACTTCTATTTCTGGTCGCACATCTTCGGCAAAAACGACCATCGGGAGAAACAAAAGACCGAGACCAAAAAGCCATTTTTTCATCAAATTCTATTGTTCACTTTTGGAGGAAAAAAGCAATTTGACAAAAAATATTATTTGTAATAAAAGGAGATACATGAAATCAATTTTTCATTTTTCAAATTCTCCTCTCTCCTGTTTCGTGTTCCAAAATTCCGCAGAGATTTCACAAAGTTGTTCATGGGAAGACGAATGGACGACTTTCATTGAAAAAATGGATGATTCTCCAGAGAAAAAAGAAAATCTTCGTAACGATTTGATGAATCAGGCTATCGGCTTAGGAATGAATCTAGAAGAGGCCTCCGCAAAGGAACCTTATGAACTATGGTCATTTATTGTTTCCCAAAAAACAGCCATCGCTTCACGAGGGAATTAAACCTTCTTCCGACAGCCCGCAACCCAGTCTTTGTGAGCCAAATACCATTCAATAGTCTTGGGAAGGGCTTCTTCGAAGGTGTGGCGAGGTTCCCATCCCAACCTCGCTTCGATTTTACTCGCATCCATGGCATAGCGTCTATCATGGGCTTTGCGATCCGCAACAAACTGTATTTGAGAAGATGAATTTGGAACGTTTTTGATAATGAGATTCGCAATTTCGATATTCGTTTTTTCATTATGTCCGCCGATATTCCAAACTTCCCCAGCAGGAGATTTTTCAAAAGCCAATAAAATTGCTTCACAGTGATCTCTCACATAGAGCCAGTCACGGATATTTTGACCATCTCCATAGAGTGGCAAATTCTCATTCCCCATCGCTCGAAAGAGGAAAAACGGAATGAGTTTTTCCGGAAATTGATAGGGACCATAATTATTGGAACAGCGAGTGATAATAGCGTCTAGTCCATAAGTCTCTGCCCAAGAGAGCACCAGCAGGTCTGCAGAGGCCTTTGCCGCAGCGTAAGGACAATTAGGGGCAATAGGAGTTGATTCTGTAAAAAAGTCTCGTGACCCATCCCCCAAATCTCCATAAACTTCATCCGTAGAAACCTGATGGTAGCGAGCGACTTCATGATTTCTCGTGGCTTCGAGGAGCGTATGCGTTCCAATAATATTGGTTTGAATAAAAGGGTTTGAATCTTCGATAGACCGGTCTACATGAGTTTCCGCAGCGAAATTGATCACTCCATCAAACTTTTCTGTTTCGAAAAGAGCATTGATAAATTTTCCATCGGCAATATCTCCCTGAATGAACCGATACTTAGGGTGAGACTGAATATCTCGTAGATTTTCTAAATTTCCCGCGTAAGTCAGTTTGTCGAGATTCACAATGTGATAATCACGGTTCTCAAGTACATGATGGATGAAGTTGGATCCGATGAAGCCCGCTCCACCTGTTATTAATATTTTTTTCATCGGCTGAAAATTATCATATCCCCCAAGAGTTAACAAGGGAGCGTGCTCCCTTGTTAAAAAATTAAGAGAAATAACAAAAAATCTTTGAAATTTTTGAAAATTTGCGTATAAGTTTCGGGCTCTTCTCATGGTCTCTTTTGGTGCCTCCGAAAAATTCTATATTTTTTGGGGAGAAGAGGAGATGATGAAATCAGTGAAGTCCTACGCTTAGCGAAGGACAAAGCCAACGAAATCATCGACGACGAAGCCGCCTTAGCTCAGAGGTAGAGCACATCCATGGTAAGGATGGGGCCTCGGGTTCAATTCCCGAAGGCGGCTCCAGTTTCCCCTTGATACTTTATCTTTCGCGATAGAGCTCATTCGCATGGCGCGGATTGGGGCACTGGGGTTCAATTCCCGAAGTTAAATTGTTCCAAGGAACGCAGTTTTGTTTTTATATATAAAATTACAAAAGGAATTTTTGTGATTTTAAAAAAAGAGATTATAGAATAATTGAAACACTGAATAATTTTCGCATCGCGTGCGTCGTATAATGGTATTACGTGGCCTTCCCAAGGCTGAAAAGCGGGTTCGATTCCCGTCGCGCGCTCCAGTATTTAGAAGGATTTTTTTTTCGGGAAGAATTGCTTTTAGGAGACTTTTCCTCTACAAACCCCTTCGTGAAATCCTATCTTTTTGTCCTTGGTCGCAACCCAATTCTTTCTCGAACAGAGTTGAAAAACTTTTGTGATGAGATTCTTTATGATGAGAACAAATCTCTTCTTCTCGCCGAGAACCTAAAGTTTGAAAATCCGCGCAACCTTCCCAAAACTCCCGAACAATTATTTCTCGACAGATTGGGAGGAACGATTCGATTTGGCGAAGTAATTGGGGAGTATCGAAGTGAAAATGAGCTTATTGCAAGTATGTTGCAAAAAGTCCAAGAAGATAAGCCAGAAGGGAAGGTGAACTTGGGAATATCTGCATGGGGGTGCGGGCGAGATTTTTTGAAACATTTTCTTCCCGAAACTAAAAATGCCTTTCGAGACCAACTCAATCGGAATTGTCGCATCGTGAACGCTCCAGGAGAAAATCTAGATTCTGGGAAGATTTTTGGAGAAAAACTTTTGAGAAATGGGTTTGAATTTTTGGTGTGGCGTCGATCAGAACCTGGGTTCAAAGATGTCCCGAACCCGGGTTCATACCTTCTCGCAAAAACTGTCGCTAACCAAAATCTGAGAAATTACACTCTTCGTGATCGAGAAAAAGATTTTCGAGATGCTCGCATGGGGATGATGCCCCCAAAACTGGCACAAATAATGATGAATCTTGCCAATCCCCGCTGGGATGAAGTGGTTATAGATCCTTTTTGTGGGAGCGGAACCCTCAATATTGAAGCTGCCATCACAGGATTTCAAACGATTGGTTCTGATTTGGAAGAAAAGCATGTATTCGAAGCGAGACAAAACTTCGAACAAATGTCGGAAAAATTCCGATACGAAAAAATGTCTGGAGAATTTTTTGGATGCGATGCAACGAAATTCCCTCTCGAAAAAGCTTCTGGGGTCATTGTCACAGAGGGATTTTTGGGGAACGTCTTCGAAAAATATGCAACTCCCCAAAAGATTGAACAAGAGGGAGATTTAATTGTTCGTCTTTGGGAAAAAATCATTTCTCACTTCGAGAAATCAACTGTTCGAACGATCTGTTTTTGTCTGCCTATTTGGAAATATCGTGGACGCGATTTCTATATCTCTGAAAAATTATTTGCCAAAATAGGACAAAGTTCTTATATTCCGTCCGCTCTTTTTGAAGGAAAATACACCTTTTTGTACGCTCGCCCAGATAGCTTCGTCCAAAGAGAGATTTGTGTGCTCCAACGGAAATGAGCGACTTCGTCGCTCCCGGGTAGCTCAGCGGTAGAGCAAGTGGCTGTTAACCACTGGGTCGTCGGTTCGATCCCGACCCCGGGAGCCAGAAAAAAATAATTGAGCCCCGTGTTCGATTATTTTTTTCTATGCACGCGAAGCGTGTTTTGAACCGAAGGTTCGCTCTGAACCATTTTTGCAAAGCAAAAATTCGTGAAGAGTTTTTGACTTCACAGTCCCGCCTTGGTGGGACGAGAATGAGAGAATTTCCGACCCCGGGAGCCATCTAAAAACAATGAACCTTTATAGTTCATGTTTTTTAGATATGTATCAATAGGTACTCAGCGCAAAAGAAAATTGAGTGCCTCCTGACTCCCGCATGCATCCTTTCTCTTGCGAAATATATGCTTTATGCTATTTTTATCATCGTCATGACCCCCTTGAGACTTTTTTTAGCTATCCCTGTACCAGAGAGCATAAAACGTTCTCTATTACAATTTCAGATAAAAAATAATCACTTGGAAAAATTGAGTGTTCGTTGGACTCCGGAAAAAAATCTTCATGTGACGCTTTTTTTCTTGGGAGATATTCTTCCCCAAAATATCACCCCACTTACACAACTTCTCAAGATGACATTCAGCGATTTCCCTTCTTTTTATCTTGAATTTGAGAAATTTGTAATTCAATCTCCGCAAGACCCTCGAATGATTTGGGCACAGATGAAAGATTGCGAAGTTTTTGCACAGTTGTCACAAAAAGTTTTTCATCTTTGTCGGAAATTTATGGAAGAAAAATTCCCTCAAAAAAGACAAATCCCCCATATCACACTTGCACGGCTGAGAGATGTATCCCCTTTATTAAAAATTACCTCATTCCCACTGACTCCAAACCAAATAGATGTCCCACACATTGAGCTCTGGCAATCTCAGCGATTCCCACATGGAGTACAATATACCTGTCTAGAGAAGCTCCTCCTCCCTCAGCCTTCCCGAATGTCAAAGGAATCATAACACTCAATATCTCCCTCTCGAATAAAAAGTTGTTCTACCTCCGCCTGCGGGGGACCCTTTTCACACCAATCAAGAAATTTTTTTAAATTCTCATCCTTTCCCTCTGCTTCGATAAGAACTGATCCATCCGTTTGATTTTTTACAAATCCTGTAATTTTGAGCTGTTGTGCTTGTTGAAGCGCATTTTTTCGAAACCATACGCCCTGAACTTTTCCCAAAACACGAATTTGTAAATGTTTCATGTCTCTTCCCATTGTACCTTTTCCAAGAATTATCAAAAGTTTTTCGTGAATCTCTGCCTTATTGTTTACAATAGAGAGGATGATTCTGAAAAATAAGATTTTCCGAGCATATGATATCCGTGGGGAAGCCTTTGTGGATTTTGACGAAGACGGATTTTTTGCTATTGCGGCAGCTTTTGGCGAATACATTAAACAAAAATATAAAATTAAAAAACCAAAAATTTTTGTTTCTGGTGACGGGAGGCTTTCTATGGAAGAACTTTGGCCAGCCACAATTGCGGGGCTTCAGGCGGCAGGATGTGACTCGATTTGGGGAGGGATAGTCCCGACCCCTGTAAATTCCTTTGCTTTCCATGAAGGGAACTTTGATGGAGCCATGCAGATTTCCGCCTCTCATAATCCTTCTTCGGATAATGGTCTAAAGTTGACCGACAAAGAAGGCGCTGTGTGCGGAGAACAAATCCAAACCATTCGCAAAATGGCCGAGTGTACAACCTGTCGAAAAACTTCCGACTTCGGAGAATGCGGAGATAAATGTAAAACAAATTCTTTTGAAGCAAGGTATGAAAAAAAACTAAGAAGTATTACGTCTCCGCAAACCCCCCTCGAGATCGTAGTGGACTGCGGAAACGGAGTTGCAGGAATTCTTTATCCAAACATTTTTCGAAAATTTGGGCATCAATTGATTGAACTTTTTTGTGATTTAGACACATCATTTCCCAATCATCAACCAGATCCCGAAGAGAAGAAAAATCTTCAGGATTTGATTCTAAAAGTACAAGAAGAAAGGGCTGACTTTGGATTTGCTTTTGACGGAGATGGAGACCGGGTTGGGATTATTTTACACAACGGAGATATTCTTTCTGCAGATAAGATTTTGTATATCTTGGCTGCAGATTTTTTAAAAAGAAATCCCAAAGAAAAAATTGTCGTTGATGCCATGACTTCTGCTACTTTGATTGAAAAATTACAAAAACTGAGTGGCGACGTCATCATCTCCCCCACGGGCCATTCTCACATTATGAACAAGATGCGTGAAGCGGGCGCTCTTTTGGGGGGAGAGCAATCGGGACATGAATTTTTTGGAGAAAATTTCTATGGTCATGATGATGCAATGCTCGCGAGTCTCCGATTTATTTCTGCGATACAATCTGCTCCATCCCTCATTCTTGATGTAACCAAGCGATGGCCATCACTTCTTGAATATTCTGAAAAATTCCCCGTTGCCGATGAAAAGAAATTTCAAATTTTGGAGAAAGTAGAGACGCGATTAATCGCGTCTCTAACAGGGGATATGTCTCTCAAAATTAGTACTCTTGATGGAGTACGAATTGACTTCGGGAAAGGCGAATGGGCAATCATCCGATGCTCGAACACTTCACCCAAAATATCTGTGCGCATTGAAGCGCAAAACAAGGAAAGCTTGGAAAAGAAAAAAGAAATGATTGTGGGACCACTGAAGAAATATTTGTAGTTGTCTGTCATTCCGGCTTGTCCGGAATCCTAAGAATACAGCAAACGTGTGTCGCGCGCTTAGCGCTTGCGAGGGATTTCTTTCTTCACAGGATCCTCGACAAGCGAGGATGACATTAAAACATGGTTATTCTCTGCTTTCTTTCCACATTTGAATTGTTCCACCAATCAATCCGCCCAAAAAGACAAAAATCCAATTAAATGTGATGGCTTTTATGACAAGTGTTAACAAAAACAATACGACCCCAACGATTCCCATCCACGCAATACTCAACATAAGCCAGCAAACAACACTTATTAAAAACATCCCCAAATCAAATTTTTCTTCCATTTGCTTGAGAGTTTAACTATTCTTCATCCAAAAAGAAATTTCTTTTCTGTTGAAATATTATATCTACACATCCAATCTCGCAAATATTTCCTTCTCAACAAACTTCTTGCTTCGCCCAAAAGTCAGTCGAGATATTTGCTTGAGTGCTGTTGCAATTTCATCGTCTCCTTTTTCGAGGTAGGGATTCAGTGGAACGATCGAAAAGGGTTTCGATGGTTGTGTATCGATAGAAAGCTTCATGACCGCTTTGTATTTATCAATATTAATAAGATCTTGATCAGAAAACGCAGGGTTCATTTCTTTGGCCATGTATTCCGCATCCTGTGCGCCAATTTTGTAGCACATCATCGTCCCGACATTTCCAAAGACTGCATCTTTGAGGTTTACAGAACGTCCTTTGTGGTCTTTTTGATCAATTTGTCCAATATACTGATGGGCGATATTGAGTCCCAATCGGTACTTTCGAGCTTCAGATAAAATCGACTCCAGTGATTCTGTCACATAATTTTGAAACTCATCGATATAGAGAAAAAAGTCTCTCGGTTTTTGCCCTCCTGACAACATTTTTTGGCGACGCATCGTCGCCATCTGCAACTTGGACACAATAATAAGTCCGAGCATTTTGGAATTAATCTCTCCCGTCGCTCCCTTGGAAAGATTCATAAGAAGAATTTTTCCCTCTTCCATAACTTTGGAAAAATCAAAAGCAGATTTTGTCTGCCCAATAATATTTCTCATCATGGAATTCGTTACAAATGCTCCGAATTTGGCGGCAAAGTAGGGAATCATTTCTTGTTTTTCTCGCGTTCCAGTCTGCGCCATTTGCTTCGTCCAAAACGATTTCACTACTGGATTTTTGACGTGCTGAACGCGCGCTCGTTGAAAAGCGTCATCCGTAAAAAGTCGCACGATATCGGTCAGTGCTCCTCCATTAGGATCTGCCATAAGAGTGAGACATCCATTGCGGAAATAATCCTGAATTCGTGGACCGAAAACCTCTTCATCGAAAAGCTTGAGCATGATATTCATAGCATCAAGTGCCACCATATCACGTTCTTCATCGGTTCCGGCCTCCAGTAGATTGAGCCCCATGGGCCGCTCCAAGTCAGAGGGATCAAAAATAATGACATCGTCTATTCTATTACGTGGGACAAATGGCAAAATGTCATCAATAAGACTCCCGTGCGGATCTACCACACAAAATCCTTCTCCATTAAGGAGGTCTTGCCGAATCATGGATTTAAAAATAGAGGTCTTTCCTGTCCCCGTTTGTCCAATGACATAAAAATGACGGAATCTGTCATCACGCCTTATGTAAATAGGCAATATCTCTCCTCGATAGACATTGTGTCCCAGGAGAAGTCCTTCTTTGGGGATATTTGAAGGGGCTTTTACTATTTTATAATTCTGCCATTTTACAGCAGGAACTTGATTGAATTTAATGTGGGGGAAGTGAAAGAGCGAGGTAAGTTCTTCTGGTGAAAGCACTATTTTCTTTTGGAAATGCCAGCTTGTTCGAAAACACCGAAATAAAAAATTTCGGATAAGACTCCGTTGAGAATGCCATTTCCGACTCACAAACGAATTAATGCTTGGAGCTCCATACTGAGCAAAAGAATTCACAATCGAATTTATATTCATTTCGGCTATTTTTTTATCGGGGGAAGAGGCTACACACCGAAGAATTGTATGAAATCCTACTTTTTCCGATTTCTCTTCCATGGCTTTTATGGCTTCTTGAGATTCTTCTGAGTCCACTTGCCCTCCATCCGACGGCTTTTCTTCTGCCCCCCTTACTAAAATCCCAAACAAATTTCCCAAAAGGGCAAAGGGGTTCCACCAAGAAACATCTTTCTTCCCTGAAGACATTTTTTTTGCTTGATGTCGCACCTTTCGTTGCCATCCGTCTTTCATCGGGCGAATCATAATTTGCACTGCCGCAGAATTCCCTTTTTCATCAGAGGCATTAGAGAGTGCATTAAGAATATTGTTTATAGGATCTGCGGATTCAAATCTTGTATATGTTTTTATCGGAAACCAATGTTTTTTTTCTGTTATAAGGTAGGCTGTTTTTTGTAATGTTTTTTCTCGAAAAATACTCGGAGCAGGACACTCTTCAATAACTGCTTCTGGATAAAAACTCGTGATTTGTTTTTCAATAATAGATTTTAGATGTCGTGGACATCCCATAAAAAATTTTATTTCTCCATCGGTTGCAATATATTCGAGAGAAAGGAAGTCTTGATTCGTAAAAATATTCCGCACATCCCGAGAATAAATCCCGTGTAGCGTTGCAAAAAAATGTTCCCCAATCCCTATAACTTTCCTTATTTCATTTGTTAGGTCTCGTTCTTTTTCATATTCTTCTTTAGATTCTTTTTTGGGGACAAGTATTTGTAAAAAAATAAAATCGAGAGACCTTTGGAAATCAATTCTCCTTCTCCACCATAAAACAAAAAACCCCGCCACCAAAATGGTCGCACTTCCAGCAATTACCGCATCCCATATTCCAAATATCATAATACTTTCTCATTATCGCGATTTTGAGGGGAGTTGCAATTGACTCTCTCAATTCTGTTATTGAGAAATTTCGCTCTCTCCTGAAGCCACAAAATCGAGCCACTAAAAATTGTTCTTAAAATTGACATTTTCTTCTGCCTTCATACAATCGCCGCGTTCTGAAAAGAAATTCTTTCTTTTTATCCTCCAATGATTTCGTAGAGGAGGATTAAATCCTTAATTTTATACATATGGCTGTTACTCATTTCTCCCTCGACAAAGTCCGAAATATCGGAATTATCGCGCATATCGATGCTGGAAAAACCACCGTTACTGAGCGTGTGCTTTTTTATACAGGAAAGTCTCACAAGATTGGAGAGGTTCACGAAGGGGAGGCTGTTATGGACTGGATGGAACAAGAGCGTGAACGAGGAATTACTATTACCTCTGCGGCAACAACTTGTTTTTGGAAAGACTGCCAGATCAATATTATCGACACCCCAGGACACGTGGATTTCACGGTTGAAGTACAACGATCTTTGCGCGTTTTGGACGGAGCGGTTTGTGTTTTTGATGGAGTCGCAGGAGTCGAGCCACAGTCAGAAACCGTTTGGAGACAAGCTGATGAATACAAGGTCCCGAGAATGTGTTTTATTAATAAGTTGGACCGAACTGGCGCCAGTTTCTGGAAGTCTTATGAATCTATTATTCAACGTTTAACCAAAAGTGCCTTCCCTCTCCAAATTCCTATCGGGATGGAACAGGGATTCAAGGGAGTGATTGATCTCATTGAAATGAACGCCGTCCTTTATAAGGACGATTTAGGGAAAGAAATTGAAATAGTTGATATTCCAAATGAAGAACTTGCTTTGGCAAAAGAGTGGCGAGAAAAATTGCTCGAGGCCGTTGCCACTAGTGATGAAAAACTCATGGATAAGTACCTTTCTGGAGAAACTCTCACTCCAAGCGAGATCCGTGCAGCAATTCGCCGAACCACTATTGCAAATGAATTTGTTCCCGTTCTTACCGGAACTGCTCTCAAAAACAAAGGCGTCCAAGCCATGCTTGATGCTGTCACTTATTATCTTCCTTGTCCGCTAGACGTACCTTCTATTCCGGGAATTAACCCAAACACCGGAGCGGTTGAGGAACGACACGCTGATAAAACAGAGCCTTTATCCGCCCTCGCATTTAAAATTGCCACAGATCCATTTGTTGGACGAATCACCTTTGTTCGTGTGTATTCTGGAACACTTCTATCGGGGAGTTATGTTTACAATTCTGCAAGCGAACAAAAAGAACGTATCGGACGACTGTTACAGATGCATGCAAATTCCCGAGAAGAAATTAAGGAAATTCCTGCTGGACACATTGGAGCCGTTGTCGGTCTCAAAAGCACCAAAACGGGAGAAACATTGTGTGACGAGGCAAAACCGATTCTTCTTGAATCTATCAATTTTCCTGAGCCAGTCATCTCTATTTCTATTGAGCCTAAAACAAAATCTGATCAAGAAAAAATGGCTTTGGCTCTTCAAAAATTAGCAGAAGAAGATCCTACCTTTCGAGTTCATACCAATGAGGAAACCAATCAAACCATCATTTCTGGGATGGGAGAATTACATCTGGATGTTTTAGTTGATCGAATGCGACGAGAATTTAAAGTTGAGGCAAATATCGGGGCTCCACAGGTCGCTTATCGAGAAACCATTCAAAAAGAAGTTTCTGCGGAATACCAACACAAGAAGCAAACCGGTGGTCGAGGACAATTCGGACACGTTTTGTGCCGTATTCGTCCAGGAAAATTGGGAAGTGGATTCAAATTTATCAATGCGATTAAAGGCGCCTCTATCCCAAATGAATACATCCCTGGCTGTGAAAAAGGATTTAAAGAGGCTGTTACCCGAGGGATTTTGGCGGGATATCCTGTGGTGGATGTGGAGATTGAACTCTATGATGGATCATACCACGATGTAGACTCTTCAGAACTCGCATTCAAAATCGCTGCTGCCCAAGCATTTAAGGAAGGTGCTATGAAAGCGGATCCTGTTATTTTGGAGCCGATTATGGGAGTGGAAATCGTAAGTCCAGAAGACTATTTAGGAGATGTTATGGGAGATGTATCTTCTCGACGTGGGATCATTCAAGAAACTGGTAATCGAGGTCTTGCAAAGTTTGTTAAAGCAAAAATTCCATTGGCATCAATGTTCGGATATGCTACCGATTTGCGTTCAATGACCCAGGGACGAGCGAGTTACACTATGGAGTTTTCTCACTATGACAAAGTTCCCAAAAGTGTCGCAGAAAAAATTATCACTGAACGAAAAGGGTAATTTCTTTTATTTTTCCCTTCGTATTTCTAAAGGCGGACAAATCTTGTCCGTCTTTTTTAAAAAAATTAATGGAAGAAAGTAATCCCAAAACAAAACTATTCACATTGGAGTATTCTTTTCTTTGTATAAAAAAAGGTGCGACATGTCGCACCCTTTTGAAATTCTAGAATAAAAAGTGTCTCTTACTGAAAGAACTGTCGGTAGAGCTTATTTTTCCCTCCACGTTCTCCGTCGAGAGTGTTTTTGGCGGAACGATATTTTCGATCATAACGAATCTGTTCTTGTTTTACTTCAATAATTGGCTTTTTATTTACCTCTTCGAACTTTGTCATTTCAAAAGCTTTTCTAATACGATTTTTGTAGTGCATCGCAACCCATGGCTGAAGACCGGGCTGCACGACTTCATAGGACTCAGGAGAACGATCTGCTTGTGATTGAAGCTTATTATCGGAAGCACTTGTTCCTTCGCTTATTGTTCGATTTGCAAAAATTTCCTGTCCTCGACTCAATGTCGCCGGAGAAGAATGTTTGCGATTCCCCGCCAAATCAGGAGAACGTTCAATGGTTCGATCTGGGAAAAGCAGATCAAACGTAGCCGCCATTTCGGATTGCGCAAATCCAATGGTTGGAACAATGGTTCCTGCCACCAAAAGCATGGAAATAAGATGTTTTGTTTTCATGAGAAAATGGGTTAAAAGTCTCAACATTAAAGACGCCAGAATTGTAATGAAGCCTTTTCTCTCGTCAAGGGCGTTCCGTAATCCGTATTACAAAATTTTATTCATCCGTTTTCTGAAAAAGAATATGTGCCTCTCCTGTGCATTCCTCATCCCCCAACATGATCCTCATTTCTGGATATGTTTCTGGGAGAAGAATTTCTGCCATTTGTGTGAGGAATTCTAGTTTTTGCAACAATATTGCAAAAACATTTTTAGCCGCTTCAATATCTACTTTTGCTAGTTTCCAAGGCTCTTCTTTATTCAAGAGTTCATTGGCTGAGTCGACCACGGAAAAGAAGTAGTCGATCGCCGATTTTATTTTCTTTTCTTCGAAAAGTTGTTCAAAGTTTCGTAATTCATCATTCTCAATGGATAATTTCTTCGGCTTTTTTCCCTCCAAAAATTTATTCACGAGAACAATTACTCGATTAAAAAGATTCCCGACCCCACCAGCAAGACGCGAACGATAAAAATTGTCAAAATTTGCTGCTGAAAAATCTCCATCATTTCCGAATTCAAAACTTGATAAAAGTCCTATACGAAGGGCATCGTTCCCATATTTCTCAGAAAGTGTAAGCGGAGATACGACATTTCCAAGGGATTTCGACATTTTTTGCCCGTCGATCGTAAAAAATCCATGCGCAAAAACTTCTGTCACGGGAGATATTTCCGCAGAAAGGAGCATCGCTGGCCAAATAACGCAGTGGAATCGAGTAATGTCTTTGCCAATGATGTGGCAAGAATGATCCCAAAATTCATTTTTTTCTCCTTGAGGGAGCCCCGAAAGATAGTTAATCAAAGCATCAAACCACACATATACTTTGTGTTTTCCATCGATAGGGAGCGTAATCCCAAACTCCGATGTTTCTCGAGAAATAGATATATCTTCAAGCCCCGATTTGATAAAACTGACAATTTCGTTCCGTCGAGATTCGGGCTGAAGAAATCCCCTATTTTTTTCATAAATTTCCAAAAGCCGATCTCCGTAGTGACTTAATCTGAAAAAATAATTCTCTTCTTCTATTTTTTGTGGTGGTTTCTTGTGCTGTGGACAATGTCCATTTAGATCTAAATCTGACTCTTTTAGGAAAGTCTCACACCCCGTACAATAAAGTCCTGTGTATTTCCCTTTGTAGATATCTCCTTTTTTATAAATTTTTTGAAAAATTTCTTGAACTTTTTTCACGTGTCTCTTTTCCGTGGTGCGAACAAAATCATCAAACTCAATTCCAATCTGTTCCCATGTGGTACGCCAATTTTTCGCCATTTCATTAAGATATTGGTCAATAGGCTTTTGGGCCAATTTTGCGGCATCAACTGTTTTTTGGGAATTCTCATCAGTCCCCGTTAAAAAGAATACATTTTCTTTTCCTACTTTCTTCCGCCAGTAACGGACAAGTGTATCCGTAGCCAACGTGCAATAAGCGTGTCCTATGTGGGGAATATCATTCACATAGTAGATAGGAGTGGTGAAATATTTTTTCATTCAAGAGA
Source organism: Candidatus Altimarinota bacterium (assembly GCA_021736215.1). Taxonomy (GTDB): domain Bacteria; phylum Patescibacteriota; class Gracilibacteria; order UBA4473; family UBA4473; genus JAIPGI01. Next base: position 105,562 of record JAIPGI010000001.1, on the reverse strand, counting down.
AGTGTAATTGATAAAAAAAATCCGGTCGAGTGCGACCGGAGGGTGGTTAAATTTCGCAATACATCCCTCAAGCCGCGGAAGCGTCCATCATTATTTGCATTGTTACCATTCTTTTTTGCATTGTTCGATGCTTGTTGTATTGATTTTTCTCAAAAGTGTCAAAAAATATTTCGCCAAAGGGGATGAAAAGTTCTACAATGCGCCCTGCTATGAAGTATGCCTACCTCCTCCGAAACTTTAAAAAGCTTTCGTTTGAAGAGCGTGTAATTTTTTTGTCTCATGCGGCAACTATTTTATTTTGTTTTTTCCCTTGGATTTCTATCGAGCCCCTTTATGATGATCCGTATTGGAATTCTGCTTTTTCCGGGGCAGGGGCCCTTATCGGAGCTTTTATTTTTCTTACATCACTCTTGGTGGCTCTTTTCTTCGTCGACAAAATTCTCGAAACAAAACGAATTTTGATTTCTTTTCCCGAAACTTATATTTTTTATGCAACAGGAATTGAACAGTTAATATTTTTAATTCTTTCTTGGTCGGTACTTATTTCTGTTACTCGAGATTTCGAAAGTTCTGAAATTCGTTTCGGAATTTTTGCCTGTTTTTTGGTTCAGATAGCTGGTCTCTCTGCAACATATTTGTTAGCACAAAATAACCAACAAAAAAAGGCTCGCGAATTCTTTCATCATCCCGAATCTCCTCGAGGAGAAAAAGATCTCCTATCAAAGAAGGATGAAAAATTGGGGGGGCTTTTTGAATCAGATGCTTCCAACCTCATCCATCATGACCAATAAGAAACAAGAACCATCTTTTTTAGCCGAAACCCAACGCGAAGGGAAAGCTTCGGGGAAAGTTGCCATCACTGACTTAGATAAGGCCATTGCCGCCGTTCACATTATTCTTGAGCCAGAAAAAGTAAACTTTCTACGTACCACAAAAGAAGAAGATCTTCCTACCGTCAAAATGGTGGTTTTTTGTCATGACTGCCATGAACTTGTCCCTGCGGGACTTGGGAAAACGCTTCGCGGGAAAACGCGAACCATTTGCGGTAATTGTAAATCAAAGAAAATTTCCATGGGACAAGAGGGCGCTCTTCGAAAATTTTATCATTTGGACAAAAAGCAGTAGCCCTGTCAATTTGTTTTTTCCTTTTAATGAAGCCTTTTCTCTTTTTTTGAGAAGAATTTTTTTGACCAGATACATACGATGTGTATACTTCTGTATGCATGGAAACAAAGGCATCGTTTTCTGACCGAGAAATGTTGGCTCTGCGCCACATCCGCAATGAATTTATACTGAACGGGAAATTCCCCTCAGTGCGAACATTGATGGAAAAAATGGAATATCGTTCTCCTCGATCGGTTTCCGTTCTTTTCCAACAACTCACTGAGAAGGGAGTCCTTATCCATCGTGAAGGAAAATATATTCTAAATGAAAATGCCGAAGCTTCTACCCCAAACGAAGACACCATTGATGTCCCCCTTGTCGGAAAAGCTTCTTGCGGAATGCCCATTTTCGCCGAAGAGAATATAGAGGCTTACTATAAAATCAGCACTCGAATTGCTCATCCCACAAAAAAACATTTTCTTCTCCGTGCCCAAGGGGACTCTATGGACCAAAAAGGAATTTATAATGGAGATTTGGTTTTGATTCGCCAACAGGAAACTGCAAATACTGGAGATATCGTTGTCGCTCTTATCGACAATGAGGCCACTATTAAAGAATTTCAAAAAAGGAATGACGTGGTATTCCTCTGCCCACGGTCTTCCAACCCTATTCACAAACCCATTATCCTTACTGGGGATTTCCAAATACAGGGGATCGTTGTGAAATCTCTTCCTGTTTTTTAATTATTTATTCTTCATTTTTATTTTTTACTTTTTTACAAAATGTCTACAGACGCAAAACAATCGGCTCTCGCAGCAGCTCTTGCCCAGATTGAAAAAAACTTTGGGAAGGGTTCTATTATGAAGATGGGAGAACACACTCATGCAAAAATAGAAACCATTACTTCTGGGTCTATTTCTGTTGATATTGCTCTCGGTGGAGGAATTCCAAAGGGTAGAATTATTGAGGTTTATGGACCAGAGAGTTCTGGGAAAACAACCCTTTGTCTACACGCCGTGGCCGAATTCCAAAAGGCCGGAGGAACTGTAGCTTTCATTGATGCGGAACATGCTCTCGATCCTGAATATGCTCGAAAACTTGGGGTAGATGTTGACAATCTCCTTCTTTCACAACCCGATTCTGGCGAACAAGCACTCGAAATTACAGAGGCATTGGTGCGCTCTGGAGGGATTGATTTAATTGTTATTGATTCTGTCGCCGCCCTCACACCACGGGCAGAAATCGATGGAGCGATGGGAGATTCCCAAATGGGCCTCCAGGCGCGTCTCATGAGTCAAGCTCTTCGAAAGTTGACTGCCATTTCTTCAAAAATGGAAACCACTATTATTTTTGTGAACCAAATTCGTATGAAAATCGGAGTGATGTTTGGGAACCCCGAGACAACGACTGGTGGGAATGCTTTAAAATTTTATTCTTCTGTCCGAATTGAAGTTCGGAAAGGGGAGAAAATAGAATCTGGAACCGGAGATTCAAAAGAAGCCAATGGGAACGTTGCTCGTATAAAAATAGTAAAAAACAAAGTAGCGCCTCCTTTTAAAACAACCGAAGTTGATATTATGTTTAATGAAGGAATTTCACGCATGGGGGACCTTCTTGAAACAGCAGTAAGATTAGAAATTATTCAGAAAGCTGGGGCTTTTTTCTCCTATACAGGAACCAAGCTCGGGCAAGGGAAGTTAAAAGCGGTTGATTTCCTAAAGGCGAATCCCGATTTAGCGAAAGAAATCGAAGGATTGGTCCGTGAAAAAGCTGGTCTCAAAAAATAGCTTGTAATGTGTGTTACAGGGTTTCATTGTCCTCTAATGGGGGACAATTTAATATTGATACCGAAGAAAAGATATTCTCCCTTTATTCTTCCCCCTAAAAAAATTCTTTCATGTCATTCCAACTTCCTGCTCTCGAATATGCTTATGATGCTCTCGAACCACACATCGATGAACAAACAATGAGAGTCCATTACACTAAACACCATCAGGCATATACTGATAATGCAAACAAGTCTGTTGCGGGAACACCGTGGGCCGATAAATCTGTTTTCGAAATTCTGACAAATCTCGATTCTTTGCCCGTCTCCATCCGTTCTGCTGCACGCAATAATGTTGGTGGTTATTGTAATCATTCTTTTTTTTGGACAATTGTTGGTCCTGATGGAGGAGGGTTCCCTATGGGAAAGCTCGGAATAGTCATCCAAAAACAATTTGGAAGTTTTGAAAAATTTAAAACCGAGTTTGAGAAAGCCTCTCTCGGGCAATTTGGTTCTGGTTGGGCCTGGCTCGTGGTCAAAAATGGAAAATTAGAAATTGTCTCTACTGCCAATCAAGATTCAGTTATTACACTTATTGGGAAAGACACACGCATTATCGGCCTTGATGTTTGGGAGCACGCCTATTATCTCAAATACCAAAACCGCCGTGCTGATTATATCAATGCCTTTTGGAATGTTGTTCGCTGGGATCGAGCCGAAGAGAATTATAAAAAAGCTATCGCCTAGTTTCAAACCTCTCTCGCGCTCCCTCAAGTAGGTACACATTTCGAATTCCAGCTTCGATTATCGCTTCCCAACACCACTGACAACACCACCAGTGTCCCCAGAGATACATATCTGTATCAGTAGGACACTTATTCCCTTTTTGCAATATACTTGCAATAACTCTCCGCTCCGCATGATTTACTGGATCACATCCTGGACAGAGGGCGTATTGTTGTCCCGTGGGGATATTCCTCCTCTTCCTCTCACAGCCATGCTTCTGATGGTATTCTGACCCGTTGGCTCCTCGCCCAAGAACTTCTCCATTCTGAACAAGTACAGCTCCTGTTGGATGTTCTGGGTCAAGAGAAAGCTCTTGTGCTGCTTTTTTGGCAGCCATCATAAATTCGTTGTTTTCGGGAACATATAAAATAATTCGTCCTTTTGGAAGATAGGGTAATTCCATCAGTATTTTATTTTTTTAAGACCAGAAAAATCTCCTTTCCGTACAAAGTTTATTTCTTCTTCTGCGTCTTTTTTGGAACAAAGCCCTCCCGCTTCTGCGCCATTATATTTTGCTTTCATTTTTCCATGGATACTTGCCTCTTCTTCACTGATAGCACTTTGCAATCTTTCAAAAACAATCTGACATATTCTTTCCCCTGGGTAAATACGAATTATTTGAGAAGAAGTTCTGTTCAAAATAGGAATCATAAGGTGTCCACAGTAGTGAACATCTACAATCCCTGTCAAATCAACCGTTAACCCTCGTCGATTAATAGAACTTCGAGGATATAAAATCCCCATAATATCTAGCTCTTTCATGGAAATTTTTTCCAAAGTTGAGGCAATAATCGATTCCCCTGGAGCGAGTTCAAAAAATTGTCCCGGTTTAAGCTCTAGTTTTTCAAAATTATTCCCCGCGGATTCTGTTACGTCAACATTAAGCACTTTCCTCCCTTCAGGGGTTAGTTCCCATATTTTGGGTACATAAAAAACTGTCCCCAGCCGAAGATCTACTGCGTGTGGTTGATTTTGAAATTCATCAAGTTCTGGTTCAAATACGAGCTTTTTTGTCTCGATAAGTTTTGCGATTTCGTGACGAGTAAGAATCATGGAGTCGGATTATTAATTATTCTGTTACGAATTACGAATTTTTTAACACTTTGTAGTATGCAACAATTGAGTTTTTCCCAATTTTTTCTGATTTTTGAAGTTCTAGTTGCATGGAAATACTCTCATCAAAAAGAGAAAGCCCTTTCCCAAAGATAAGCGGAGAAATAGTAACAACAATTTCATCAATTAGATTTTCTTTGGCAAAAAGCGTGTTAATCACCTGCCCGCCCGCCAAAATAACCTCTTCTCTTCCTTCGCTTTCTAACATTTGCAAAATTTGTCGTGGTTTTTGACTCGTAAAAATTAAGTCTGGAGGGGCAGACTGTCTATTGGTGTTTCGCGTGATAATGATATTTTTTCGCCCGGGGAGTGGTTTCCCAATAGTATCATAGGTTTTCGATCCCATAATAAGACACCCTGCGCGTTTCGTGAGCTCAACAAAAAGTTTCTTGTCTGCGGGCTCAGACCAGTCGGCTAAATGATCGCCCGATTGAGCGATTTTCCCGTCGAGCGTGAGCGCCATAAGAAGAGTTACTTTCATCGGAATTGCATCATAATAAAAAAATTCCCGCAGTCCAACCGAACTTGTTGATTCTGCGGGAAAAAGGCGGATCTTCTAGAAAGTAAAAACCATCGGATACTTTTTATTGAGTTCCTCGTATTTCTCTCTAGAAATTTTGTAGAATCCAAAGATTTGTATCTGTTTTTCAAGGGCATTTATCCATACCTCGCACAAGCTTCCAAACATGGATACAGCCATAATTACCGTATCAAGTGTGTGTTTTTGGGCAAGTGGGGAATTGGTGTAAACCAAGAGAAGTATTTCATTCCTTGGATTGATTTTATTTCCCCATAAAAACCCTTCGAAATCCATATTTGGTTTTATCTCTATGGATATTGGAATACCTTCTTCAAGAATAAAATAAATAGCTTGCTGTTTTTCAATATGTGCCTGCTGCATAAGGGTAATTCCTCCTAGTTTTTGTGAAAGATCCGCCATCAAATGTGTGAGGAAGATCTTTCTTTTTATAGAAAAAAGACCGGTCTTCAAACCGACATTTGAATACTGCCCCCATACTGATTTCGAAGCAAAAGTCAATATATCGAAGCTTGCTTTTCTTCTCTTTCTCAAGTAACAATACGAACGTCTTTTTGCACACATGATCACCAAAACTCTCGATTCCGAAACTCGAAGATTTCTTCTCTCCGCACAACAAAGCGAAATCACTGAATATTTTGTCTACCATCGCTTGGCTCGTATCACCAAAGATCCTAATAATAAAAAAATTCTTGAACGTATCGCCAATGAAGAACGAGGGCATTATGATTTTTGGGCTCGGTACACGGGAAAAACTGTAAAACCAAATCGTTGGAAGCTTTTTAAATTTTTTTGGGTTGCAAGAATTTTCGGACTGACTTTTGGGGTGAAACTCATGGAACAGGGGGAGAACGATGCACAATTAAATTACGATACCATTATCGACACGATCCCCGAAGCCGGAGGGATTAAAGCGGACGAAGAACGACACGAAAACCAGCTTCTTAATATGATTGAGGAAGAAAAATTAAATTATGTGGGATCTATTGTTCTCGGGCTCAATGATGCGCTCGTCGAACTCACTGGGGCTTTGGCGGGACTTACTTTTGCGTTACAAAACACACGACTTATCGCTCTGGCTGGATTTATTACGGGTGTCGCGGCATCGTTTTCGATGGCGGCAAGCGAATATCTCTCGTCCAGGGCCGATGGAGACAAGGACGCTTTGACATCATCTATTTATACAGGGATCGCCTATATTATCACAGTCCTCCTTCTTATTTCTCCTTATTTTTTCTTCCATAATTACATCTATTGCCTCGTTGCGACCCTTATTATAGCCCTTTCAATTATTTTCTGTTTCAATTTCTATATTTCTGTTGCCAAAGATTACAACTTCGCCAAAAGATTCTGGGAAATGGCCTTCCTTAGTATGGGCGTGGCGGCACTGAGTTTCGGGATTGGAGTTGTGGCGAGAACATGGTTTGGGATTGAGGTTTAACAATGTCCATGGGAAAATTCTTTTCCCCTAGATACCCCGCTGTGCAGCGGGGATACCCCTTTGTAAAAGGAACTCGTTCGCTTTGGCACCACCCAAGGGAGCCAAAGCTCGCTCATGATTTTTTATTTTGTCATCCTCTCTTGGGGAGGGATCCCCTCGTTGCGATTATTTCAAAAGTTCTAAAATAAAAATTAGAACTATTCCAACAAACCCTAGTCCAAAAGCTCCTCTTGATATTTTAGAAAGGATTTTTCTTTTTTTATCCGTTTCCTGAAACGGCTTCTTTGGATTTTCGTTCCCGTCAGAAAGCTCTATATAAAAGAGTCCCCTCTCGCACAACCCATTCCCTGAAAAATAATTTCTTGTTGTCGCAGAAAGCAATGCTACCAAAAAAAATATTGCTGTGGCGATAAGTATATTTTTTTGGCAATTTGTTATGTGGTCCAAGAACTCTGTCTTTAGTAAAATTAGAAACCCCAAGGCATAGGTTGATATAGTTATTATCTGTTTAAAGGAATCCATCCCTTGGATAACCCCCTGCTCAAAAAACCTGTCTCCTACTTGGAATAAGAGATTGCTGTCTGTTTTTTTATCCATTGTAGAAATTTTATAACACAATGGCCATCTTCTCAAGGTTGGCTTGGGGTTCGTAGTCTTTGGTAAGGGCCTTGTAAACCTCTTCAACCAAACTTTCATCTCCTTCCTCCGCCCGATCAAAAGCCTTGGAAGGACAGATAAATTTGATGGATTTTTGGGAAACCTTTCGATCCAGAATTTCCTGTGCCTGCGCAAAATGAATATCGTAGATATGCGCATTGGAGATAGAAATCGTGAGCGTGCCCACTCCGACATTTAATTTCTGTGCCAAGACGTGCGCCAACAAGGCAAACCCTGCTACATCGTGGGGATTTCCCAACATCATGTCATTGGAACGAATAACGAGATGGAGACAGAGCTTTTCCCCCATAATTTGGACGGTGAAGGTGTAGGGGCAGGGGACATTTTTTTTCTTAATTCCGTTTGCCAAGCCATCGTCTCCTGGATCCCACATCAAGATAACTCCGTGCCGAGAGGAGGGGTCTTCTTTCAAAAGTTGCACCAACCCTCCAATCTGATCTCGACCGAAGTGCTTACGCCACCTGTACCCATATGCTGACTCCACGCAATTATTGGCTTCCGCAAAGTCGTCCCAGATCTTGGTAAATCGTTGTAAAAACGCCAAATTCTTGTTCCCCATGAGAAACCAAATCTGTTCGGCAATAAAAACCTTGAGCGGGATTTTCCGGAGAGAAAGAAGTGGAAATCCTTTCCTAAGATCAAATTTCATCGTCATCCCAGGCAGGCTTTTACAAACATGTCCGGTGCGAATGTTTTTTTCTTCAACGCCTTTCTCAAGAATTTCCTTTAAAATCACCTGATACTGAATATCAAATTCGTTTTTCATCAAGGCTATTTTGTACTAAACTCGCCGCGATGACAATCAAAGAAGGCGATATTTTAGTATTTACCGGTGAGGAAAAAATCATTGATATCCTTGCCTGCCACCCCGAGGCGGCAGAGATTTTGTATTCTCATGGGATTGGATGTGTGGGATGTTCTTTCTCCCATATGGAGACCCTCAAGCAGGGGATGGCTTCTCATGGATTTGACGAAGATGATGTTGAACGCGTCCTTCAAGATCTAAATGAGGCAGCCGAAGATTTAGGTTTAATTGCATGAAGACTCTTTTTCTCGCTTCCGGAAGATCTTCTCGTATGGAACCCTTGGGAGATAAAAATTTATTAGAATTTTGCGGAAAACCATTGTTTCTTTATCTTTTGCGAAATGCCCAAAAGGGGGGGCTTAAAAATTTTGTTGTGGTAACAAATGGCGAAAACACACAAGCTATTTCTGAAATTCTCAAGAAAGAAAAATTTCTCGCTCAAATTGCTATACAGAAAAATTTGGACGAGGGACAGGCGGGCGGTGTTTTGGCAGGACTCGATTTTGTAAAAGACGACGAGGAGGTTTTTATTCTTGGCGGAAACGATTTAATTGATGCCGCTATCTACCAAACAATGATTCAGGAATTAGAAATGCAAGATGGTTGCATTTTGGCGAAAAAAGTAGATTCTTACTTCCCTGGTGGGTATTTGCAAGTAGGTTGCAAAAACAAAATACTCTCAATCGTAGAGAAACCTAGGAAGGGGGAAGAGCCCTCGGATTTGGTAAACATCGTGGCACATCTTTTTTCTCGGGCTGGCGATCTGAAAAATGTTTTAAAATCTGTTCCACTCTCTTTTGGGGACGCTTACGAGCGGGCTTTGGAAAAACTATTCAAAACACATTCCTTTCTTGCCATTGAATATGGTGGGGTTTGGCAAGCAATAAAATATCCTTGGCATGTCCTAGAAGTAATGGAAACGCTTTTATCCCAGCTCAAAAAAAATATTTCTCCAAAGGCAGAAATTGCTGAAAGTGCGGTAATAAAGGGTGGACACGTTGTTATCGAAGAGGGTGCTCGAATATTCGAAAATGCTGTTGTTCAGGGTCCTTGTTACATTGGGAGGAATGTGGTTATTGGGAATAATGCCTTGGTTCGTGGATCTATTATTGGAGAAAATTCGGTTGTTGGTTATAATACCGAAATTGCCCGAAGTTTTCTCTCTCGGAATATTACAACACATATCGCTTATATCGGGGATTCCATTGTCGATGAAGGTGTTAATTTCGGTGCGTATTCTTGCACCGCGAATCTCCGTCTCGACAAAAAAACAGTAAAAATGAACATTCAAGATCAGCGTATAGATTCTCATCATGAAAAATTAGGGGCTATTGTTGGGAGTGGTGCACAAATTGGCATCCATGCGAGTATTATGCCTGGTGCAAAAGTGCAAAAACAAGAATTTATTAATCCTGGGGAAATAAGAAAATAAAGCGTGTACACTTTTTTATTCTTCCAAAATACCCTTTTTATAAAAAAGTTTTGCACTATTTTTCTTAAAAAGACTGAATATTTTTCCCACTCACAAAAACTCCCATTTTTCTCAAGAGAAATTTGAATACATTTTTTAAAAAAAACACCTTCCCCCTTTTCTAAACAAAAACACAACCCTTTTGCATTTCGCTTTTTAAAGGGCTTTTCACCTTTTTTAACATTTCCACACTAAAGACTACGAATTCTGTATTTTTAAATAATAAATAAAAAACAATAAAGAAAAGGAAAAATGACTTGACGAGAGTTGATTTTTTTATACACTCGCCCAGCTTTTCGGTCAGAAGAGTCTTTTGACCGGTAGAGAAAAACGCGTTCTATCTCTTTATCTTCCATTCATGGCAGATCCGAAAAATATTCAAAAACTCAAGGATTTTAATGCCATCTCTCTTTCTATTGCCTCACCAGAGGATATTTTGAGTTGGTCTCATGGCGAAATAACAAAGCCAGAAACAATTAATTATAGAACTCAAAAACCAGAGCGAGATGGTCTTTTTTGTGAGCGTATTTTTGGTCCCGTTAAAAATTGGGAATGCGCTTGTGGAAAATATAAAAGAATCCGATATCGGGGAATTGTGTGTGAAAAATGTGGTGTAGAAGTTACACGATCTATTGTTCGTAGAGAACGAATGGGACATATTAAATTGGCCGTCCCAGTAGCCCATACATGGTTTTTACGATCAACCCCTTCTAAAATAGGGCTTTTACTTGATTTACCTGTAAAGAAGTTAGAGCAAGTGGTTTATTTTGCTTCTTATATCACCGTTGAGGTTGATCAGAAAGCAAAACAAGAGGAATTGAAAAAATTAGAGGATGAATATAAAAAAGTGGTTGACCAAGTAAAAGAAGAGAATATAGAAAGCCTAAAGGCTGCAAAAAAGGCTATAAAAAGCGGTGATATGAAAGAAAAGGATTTGATAAAATTAGAACAAGAATTAATTGAAAAAATAGAACAAACAAATGAAAATTTTCGTATAGCAAAAGAAGAATTACGAGGCTTGGAAGTTTCTAATGTCCTAACAGAAACAGAATATAGATCGATTTCGATGAAATTTGGTCATGTTTTTCGTGCAGGGATTGGGGCTGATGCTATTCGAGAAATTATCCAACAGATTGATTTGGAGAAATTTTTAGAAATTATGCAAGAGGAGTATAAGAATTCTACCGGACAGAAGCAGAAAAAAATTGTAAAACGGATGAAGCTTGCGGGATCGCTTTTACGAAGTGATATTAAGCCAGAATGGATGATTTTAACAGTCATCCCCGTTATTCCACCAGATTTACGTCCGATGGTACAACTTGATGGTGGTCGTTTTGCAACATCAGATTTAAATGATTTATATCGTCGTGTTATTAATAGAAATCAGCGACTAAAAAAATTAATTCAACTTGGGGCTCCTGAAATTATTTGTCGAAATGAAAAAAGAATGCTCCAAGAGGCAGTTGATATTTTGATTTCTAATCAAGTACGAAATTCTCGTGCGGGAATGAATTATGTTCAAAAAAGAAAGCTTAAATCACTCTCTGATATGCTTAAGGGGAAACAGGGACGGTTTAGGCAGAATCTTTTGGGAAAACGAGTCGATTACTCTGGGCGTTCAGTTATAGTCGTGGGCCCACAACTCAAACTTCATGAGTGCGGTCTCCCTAAATATATCACGCTTGAACTTTTCAAACCGTTTGTTATTTCAAAACTTATCCAATATGAGCTCGCTTATAATGTAAAAAGCGCAGAGAAGATTATTAAGTCAGGAGAAAAAATAGTTTGGGATATCTTGGAAGAAATTATTCAAGATAAATATGTTCTTCTAAATCGTGCTCCGACTCTTCATAGATTAGGAATCCAGGCTTTTCAACCACGACTAGTTGAAGGGAAGGCTATCCAAGTTCACCCACTTGTATGTGCAGCATTTAATGCGGACTTTGATGGAGACCAGATGGCAGTACACCTCCCCCTTTCTGTAGAGGCACAATATGAAGCAAAAACAATTATGCTTTCATCAAAGAACCTCCTAAAGCCTTCAAGCGGAGATCCTATCGTAAATCCCTCACAAGATATGGTATTGGGGTGTTATTTTTTGACACAAATATTTGAAGGGAAAAAGGGCGAAGGGATGGGCTTTTCGTCTGTGAAAGAAGCTGAACTTGCTTATGAATCTGGGTTTGTACACCCGCAAGCGAAGATTAAACTAAGAACAGAAGAAGGAGTGTTAGAGACAACAATCGGACGAATCATCTTTAATGAAATTCTCCCAGAGGGAATTGAATACCAAAATACTGTTTTTGGAAAAAAGGGTCTTAGTAATTTATTAGCACGACTTTACGCAGAATTCGGGACAGAGGTTGCTGCAAAAGCAGCAGATGATATAAAAGATCTTGGGTTCCGTTTTGCTACAAAATCAGGGATTTCTATCTCGGTATTCGACCTCAAGCAACCAGTAAATAAAAACGAAATTATTGAAAAAGCGAATATCATTGTGGAAAAAATAAATAAGGAGTTTTGGCACGGGCTTTTGACCGACGAAGAAAGATATAATCATACAATTAAGATTTGGTCTCGTGTAAAAACAGAAGTGATGAATGAAATGATTGGGGGGTATCACAAAGAGAATGATATTTTTTACCAAATCGATTCGGGTGCACGAGGGAACTGGGGACAAATTACACAGCTTTCTGGGATGAAGGGATTAGTAGCAAGTCCGTCTGGACGAACTATCGAACTCCCTATTAAATCAAACTTGAAGGAAGGATTTACAATTCTTGAATACTTTATCGCGACGCATGGAGGACGAAAAGGAAAATCAGATACCGCATTGAAAACAGCAGAAGCTGGATATCTTACCCGACGATTAGTGGATTCCGTGCAGGATGTCGTAACAAAAGAAGAAGATTGTGGGACACTAAAGTCAAAGCCTGTTTCACGAACAAATTCTGCAGAAATCGGGATTGATTTTGAGGAACGCCTTCTTGGCCGAGTGGTTGCGGAAGATGTAAAAGCGAAATCAAAAGTAATCCTCAAGAGAGGAGATTTGATCAACGAGGAAAAGATGCAAATAATCCGTGATTATCAAGTAGAAGAAGTCAGAGTCCGTTCAGTGATGTACTGTGAAACGAGTGCTGGAGTGTGTCAGTATTGTTATGGGTATGACCTTGGTCGCAATAAGCTCGTAGAGATGGGGACCCCAGTTGGAATTATTGCGGCACAGTCTATCGGAGAACCAGGAACCCAATTGACCATGAGAACCTTCCATATGGGAGGAATTGCCACGGAAGAGGATTCGATTACCCAGGGGTTGACCCGAGTAGAAGAGCTTTTCGAGGCTCGCACGCCAAAAAACGCAGGAATATTGGCAGAAATCACTGGGAAAGTTTCTGTTCGCAAGGGAAAAAATGATACCAAAATAGTTATTTCTGCGGAGAAAGCTGAAGACGACGTTCATCATCTTGGGATAGAATATGAACCCTGTGTGAAAAAAGGAGAGGCTATTAAAGAGAAACAAATTATTGCTCGATCGACAGAAGGGAAGGCAACAATTAAGGCTCGTTGTTCAGGGAAGGCGAAAGAAGTTTCGAGTGATCAAATTGTTATCCATCAAAACGAAGCAGTCGAAAAAACATATACGGTCTCCCCTCGTCTTACGCTTCGTATTAAAAATGGACAAAATGTAGAAAAGGGCGCGGCCCTCACTGCGGGACACCTTGATTTGAGACAGCTTATGGAGCTGACATCTGTCGAGAAAGTACAGGCCTATATTCTTTTCGGAGTACAGAGTATTTACTCTTCTCAGGGGCAGGATATTAACGAAAAACACATAGAAGTTATTGCCCGACAAATGGTATCGAAAGTGAGAATCCTGGAATCAGGAGATAGTGGATGGCTTCCCGGGGAAATTAAAGATTTTGTTGAATTTGAGAAGAAAAATGCAGAACTTAAGAAAAAGAAAAAAATACTTGTTAAAGTAGAAAGACTCCTTTTGGGGCTTACACGAGTGGCTCTTTGGACGGATTCATGGCTCTCTGCAGCATCATTCCAAGAAACAACCCGAGTGCTTGTTGAGGCTGCAACAACAAGGAAAGTCGACACTCTTGACGGATTAAAAGAAAACGTTATCATCGGCCGGCTTATTCCGGCTGGGACAGGCTTCGCAGCTGCTCAGAAAGCTAAAAAAAAGTAACACCTATTCTCAACAACACACATGTCAACGATAAACCAACTCATTAGAAACCCACGAAAAGACAAAGGAAGAAAATCCAAATCTCCAGCGTTGCAGGTTATTGGAAACACTATCAAAAATAAATTTAGTCCACTTCATTGCCCACAGAAAAGAGGGGTGTGTATCAAGGTGACAACGATGACGCCGAAAAAACCAAACTCAGCCCTCCGAAAAATTGCTCGCGTTCGGTTAACAAATGGATATGAGGTGAATGCCTACATCATGGGGGAAGGGCACAATTTACAAGAGCATTCAGTCGTGCTTTTGCGGGGAGGGAGGGTGAAGGACTTGATTGGAGTTCGTTATCATATTGTTCGGGGGACGCTTGATACCCAAGGAGTTACTGATAGAAAACAAGCGCGTTCTCGTTATGGGACAAAAAAGCCAAAAAAATAAATTAATCTTTTATAACAATGCCTAAAACAAATGTAGCGGCCACCGAAGCCGCCTCTCAAAATTCGGGGAAAAAGAAAGGAGGGGAAGAAAAAACAACTCCCTCGAAGAATTCATCACCAGAAAAAAACACTTCTCTAGAGAACAATAAAGGAGGGGGGAAGACGGAAAAGAAAACAAAGTATCCAAATCCGTTTTCTTATGCTGATCCGCTTCAGGTGCGGTTGGTAAATTCGATTATGAAAAAAGGGAAAAAGACCGTCGCGCAACAAATATTACGGGAGTGTTTCGATGAATTAGCTCGCCTGGGAGATGGTGATCCGATGAAAATATTTGAATCAGCACTTCAAAACGCTTCTCCAAGTATGAATGTTCGTCCGAAACGAATCGGGGGAGCTATTTATCAGATTCCTATGGAAGTTCCTCAAAAAAGACAGCAGAGCTTGGCGATCAGATGGATATTAGACGGGGCTCGTGCACGCAAAGGGCGTCCTATGCACAAGCGCCTTGCCCAAGAGCTTCTTGATGCGGCAAAAGAAACGGGATATGCAATAAATAAGAAAAACGAAGCGCATCGAATGGCTCAGTCCAACAAAGCGTTTGCACACTTGGCGAAGTATTAAAGATCTCTAATTGCTGATTCGAGTTGTGAAATAGACGGAAGCGTTTCTTGTTTATAGGATGATTCGGCTTTTTGTATGGCTCTTTTTAAGCTTTCACAAACCCCTCTGGGATTGGGAATATTGCACAGAGTTCTCGAATTTCCTCGTGGATACGTCGCTTAACCATTTCATTCTCCCGGTTTTTCATGGCCTCAATCATAAGTTCGGCAACCTTTGTGCATTCGGACTCTTTAAACCCGCGGGTGGTAATAGCAGGCGTCCCAAACCGGATGCCGGAAGGATCCATTGGTGGGCGTACATCGTCGGCGATAGAATTCATATTGAGAGTGATTCCGACTTCGTCGAGAACCGTTTGTGCTTCTTTTCCTGTTACACCCAAAGAACCAAAAACATCAGCAAGGATCAAGTGATTGTCCGTTCCCCCACCAATCATTCGTATATTATGCGCCTGAAAGATCTTTTCCATGGCTTTTGCGTTCTTGAGAATTTGTTTAGTATATTCTTGAAATTCTGGCTTTAATGCTTCTCCGAAAGCGACTGCCTTGGCTGCGATAATGTGCATATGTGGACCTCCTTGGAGTCCCGGGAAAATAGATTTATCAATAGCTTTGGCGATTTCCTCGCTTTCCCGTGTCAAAATCATTCCCCCACGTGGGCCACGGAGAGTTTTGTGGGTCGTGGTGGTAATAACATCAAACCCGTAGTCGAAAGGATTTTTGACAACCTTCCCAGCAATGAGTCCAGCAATATGAGCCATGTCTGCAACGGTTATAGCACCAACTTCTTTCGCTATCGCAACAAACTTGGCATAATCCAGTTCCCGTGAATAGGCAGAAAACCCAGCAAGAATAACTTTTGGTTTTTCTTTGAGAGCAGTTTCTCGCAATGCATCATAATCAATTTCCCCCGTTTCCGGGCTCTTCATCTTGTATCGGATGAAATTAAATATTTTTGCAAGATGCGTTACGGGATGTCCATGGGTAAGGTGTCCTCCATGAGAGAGATCCATTCCTAGAATAGTGTCCCCCGGTTTACAGAGGGCAAAATACGTTGCCACGTTGGCCGGAGCGCCCGAAAGAGGTTGAACATTGGCATACTTACAGCCGAAGAGTTTACAGGCCCTTTCAATAGCGATTTCTTCTACAATATCGGTGTAGGTTTGTCCCCCATAATATCGGCGATGCGGATACCCTTCAGAGTATTTATTGGTAAAAACCGATCCGTTGGCTTCTAAAACAGCCCTAGACACGTAGTTTTCCGAGGGGATAAGTTCCAATCCCTCAGCCTCGCGAAGTTCTTCTCCACGGATAGCTTTTGCGATTTGAGGATCTTGGATTTCGATGAATGGAATAGATTGTTGGGTCATTTTAAGGGAATTAAGAATGAAAAGTTAAAAGTTAAAAATTACTTTTCGATATTGATTTTTGTCGTCTGAATAATTTTATTTAATATTTTTAGAATTTCATCAATTTCTGCAAGAAAAGAAGAAATATTTGTACCAACAAAATTGCTTTTTTCAAGAAGTTCAAGCCAATAGGAAGTTTCATTTGCCTCCTTAAACGCGATATAAATCTTGGCTAAAAAATCTTTTTTAGATTGTCCTGCTTGGGCTTCTCGTATATTTGCTCCGATACTTGTGGCACTTTTGAGGAGTTGCTTAGAAATGACAAATTCTTGTTTTGAGATGAGTTGTTTATAAAGCTCGATGATATTTAAGGAAAATTGAAATGTTTTTGATCGGATAATATTATCTTTCTCCATTTAAAAAAATTTAAGAATTCCTCATTCTTCATTACTCACTATTCATTTTTAATTACTATACTTCCTTGCGCCCCTTGCCGACGGGACGTCGACGTTTGGCGAGAAATTGGGAGACGCAAGAAATCATTTGCATAATGATAATAAGAGGAATTTTTGACATCGTCAAATAAAGAAAGGGAGCCTGTTTGAGTTTTATAACAGACCCCCTTGTTCACGAGAAATAACAATCGATCACCAAAGCCACCCACCAGAAGGAGTTGATGCTGAATTTTTTTGGGAGGCTTTTACAAGCCTTGAAACATTTTGTATTTTTGTTGTGAAGTCATGGAAAGTACGAATCTTTTCTGATTTTTTGAAGAATAATTCAGCAGAAACGACATTTTCTTGGAAAAGGTTAATAAGTTCAGCTTCAGATACTGAAAATTTACATTTCAGTTGAGCTAATTGTTTTTGTGTTAAAAATCCTTTTGGAGCATTCATTTGGTGTTTTCCTTTTGTTTGTTTATAAAATAATTGATTTCAGAAAGGGGCATGACAAAGGATGCCCATTTGGGAGCCTCTCCTCTTAATGTGTACGTTTCCCCATAAAAAAACCTCCTTGTATATTTTGGCGAAAAATTGAAATCTCAAAGAACAACATTCTGATTATCCGAGGATATCAGAATATACAAAAAACCGGCCAAGGGGCCGGACGAGAATACTTAGATTTCGGAAAGGATGAAACTAAATACTCAAAACGACCCCACTGCCGGACAGTGTCCACCACCAAGAGAAAGCCATGAGAAGTCGATTCATCTGTCAAGAGTCTAAAGAACTTCCTATTTTTGTCAAAAAAATTACACTGCCTTCGTCATGTCTCCACGGATTCGTGCTCATGTAAACCCCCTTGCTGTCCGCCAAGAGTATTCATTTGGGGGATTCGGGAATAAAAACCCCATCATTATTGACGTTGGGGCGTGCCGAGGGGAATTTGCTTTGGAGCTTGTACAGAAGTTCCCTCAAAAAAATTTTATCCTTTTTGAAATAAGAATCCCTCTTGCAGAGAAACTCCGCAAACAGTTTTCAAAATTTCCTAATGTGATTGTTTTTGATGGAGATGCGGGAAGGAATTTTCGGTCAATCCTCGTTTCCTCCGCTGGGGTACTAGAAACCATTTATATAAATTTCCCAGACCCTTGGTTTAAGGATAAACACAAAAAACGGAGATTCCTTCATGAAAAATTTTTGTCAGAATGCGCTGAGTGGATACATGAAAAAACAACGTTCGTCTTCCAAACAGATCAACAATTCCTGTTTGAAGAAACGTTTGCGATTGTCCAAAAATCAGCATTTTGTGATATTCATAAATTCAACACTCCCCCATTTGGGATTATGACGGATTGGGAACAGGTCAAAAGGAAGAAAGGAGAAAAAATTTGGAGAATGGAATTCAAAAAACCGACCCCTTAGTGTCGGTTTTTCTTAATGCAAGCACCTTGCAAAAACTACTTTGCAACGTCTTCAAAACGCGATTCTCGGATGACGGCAACATGAACCTCGCCCGGATACTCACATTCTTTTTCGAGTTTCCGAGCAATTTCGAAAGAAAGTTTTTCTGATTTTAGATCATCTAGCTCCTTGGCATTTACAAATACCCGGACTTCTCGTCCGGCCTGAATGGCAAAAACTTTTTCTACTCCGGAAAAAGAACTCGCAATAGCTTCTAGCTCCTTGAGACGTTTAATATATTTTTCGAGAGTTTCCCTTCGTGCTCCTGGGCGAGAGGCCGAAATAGCGTCTGCTGCCTGCAAAATTCTTGCTTCAAGGGATTCATAAGGGAAATCTTCGTGATGGGACTGCATAGCAATAACGACTCGCTTATCGACCCCAAATTTTTCTAATATTTCTTTCCCAATGACTGCATGACCTCCTTCGACTTCATGGGAAACAGCCTTCCCAATATCGTGCAAGAGACCTGCTCTTTTGCAAATTTCGGGATCGGCTCCTCCGAGCTGGTGGGCAAGCCCTTCCGCGATATAGGCCACTTCCATAGAATGAGCCAAAACATTTTGTCCATAAGAAGTACGGAATCGGAGTCTTCCTAGAAGCTTCAAAATGGGTTCCGGATAGACGGGGATTCCGAGGTCCTCGCAGGACTTTTTTCCAATATCGAGGATGAGCTTATCAGCACTTTCCTGTGCCTTTTGTACAGATTCCTCAATACGAGAGGGATGGATTCGGCCATCTTTTATTAAATTTTCCAAAGCTATTTTAGCGATATATCGACGAAACATGTCAAAGCTCGCGATGGTTACGGTACCAGGGGTATCATCTATGATTAAATCAACTCCAGTGAGCATTTCAAATGCATTAATATTCCGTCCTTCACGACCAATGATCTTCCCCTTGATATCTTCCGAGTCTATTTTTACTACCGTGGTGGTGGACTCACTCGTTGTGGAAGAGGCTAATCTCTGAATAGACTGAATAACAATATTTGACCCCTCTTCTTCAGCGCTCTGCCGCATCATATCTACCTTCCGTTTTAGAGTTTCTGTGAGTTTATCAGAAACCTCGTGTTCCATTCTATCAAAAAGCTCTTTCTTTGCTTCATCTTTCGAGAGTTTCGAAATTCTCTCAAGTTCCGCATTTTGTTTTTCGAGACCGGTCTCTATTTCGCGACGCTTCACATTATATTGTTCCACAGTCTTTTCGTATTTTTCACGAGCCTCTTCATTTTTTTGAATCTTTTGTTCCAAGAGTTCTTCACGCTTGGATATTCGTTCATCAAATTGTGATTGGAGGTGTTCCAATCTTTGGCGAGACTTAATTTCTTCTTGTTCGGCTTGTTGACGTAACTGATTCGCAATGCGGCGGGCATCGTTGAGAAGTTTTTCTGCTTCTTCGCTTGCACTTTTTCGTAATTTTTCCGCATCATGACGTGCTTTCTCTTCAATACGTTTCGAATTTGGCCGAAAAAAAAGAAACCCAGAACCTCCACCAATGAGAATTCCAGTAATACCAATGAGTATAAGGGTTTCCATGAGAAAAGAGTTAAAAAATATGGCTCTTTTCCCTCTCCTTTAATGACGAGGAATCTCAAAAATCATGTCGATCCCGCAGGGGGCGAATATTGTACATTTTTGAATGATTTCATTTTATTAGCGTCGTATTTCCAGAAGAGGAAAAATCTCCTGAATCCATTATACAAAAGGATTCAATAAAGTCAATGGGGAGGATATTTTACCGAGAACAATGTCCGCAGGTTCCCCAAAAATACATTTCAACCTCGCGTAAAACAAAGTTTTTTTCTTGAGCAAGTTGTTTTTCTATAGATCCTTGATAGTCGAGAAATATTTCTTCGGCTTTCCCGCATTTTTCACAAAGCAAAAAATGATGCTGTTTTTTTATTTCATGAGGAGCTTTACAGCGAATAAACCGGCCACTTAAATTGTGCAAGATCCCGGCCTCAATGAATTTGTCTAAGATTCTATAAATGGTCGTCGCATCGAGATCACGTGTCTCCTTCCCAAGGAGAACGTCGAGTTCTTGAACGGACAGAGGGGAGGACGCCTCTCCTAAAATATCTACCAAATTTCGAACTCCAGAAGTGATGCGCCACCCACGAGTAGCAAAAGAAGCGATAACCAACTGTTCAAACTCGTTCATCGTCAGGCAAACTATCAAAAATGCAAGAATATTGCAAAAAATTCATCTTTCGTTTTTTATTCCCCTCTAAATTATGTAACAATAAAGAAAAAATAATAAATGTTGGAATTTCAAAATGTTTCTCTTTCGGTTGGGCGGAAAGAAGTTTTGCAGAACATTTCCTTTTCTCTCGTTCCGGGAGAAATTGTCGCCATCTTGGGGGAATCTGGGGCTGGGAAATCTTCAATTTTTCGTCTCCTTTTGGGAGAATGGAAACCGACGCTTGGTTCGATTAAACTGGATGAAATAGTTCTTGAAAAGCTTTCTCTTGAAAATTTACAAAAATATCGTCGCCAAATTGGGGTAGTTTTTCAGGATTTCCGACTTCTTGCTAAAAAAACAGTCTTTGAAAATATTGCTTTTGCACTTGAGGTGTGTGGAGAGGAATCAAAAATTTCAAAAAAAGTCCCAGAACTTTTGAAATTAGTGGGGCTTTCTCAACAGAAAGATCAATTTCCAGACTCTCTCTCTGGGGGAGAAAAACAACGAGTAGCGATTGCACGGGCGTTAGTACATACCCCTAAGATACTCATTGCAGACGAAGCTACGGGGAATTTGGATCCAAAAAATTCACGAGAAATAGCAGAGCTTTTTTCGCGTTTACACAAAGACCAAGGGTTGACCATCGTTTTTGCTTCACACGATCCAACCCTTGTTATGAGAACAAATCCAAGAATTATCCGTTTAGAAAAAGGGAGAATTTTATTTGACGAAAAAAACTGCCCCCCAGAAAGAGCTTTCGCGGGGTTATTATAAAAGGAAATATTAAAATGCGTTCTCGATTTTTACTTCCAAGAGTGCGGCGATGTCGGGAGCAAAATGGTCCCGAAGAGAAACAAGAAACTCCTTAGCGAGGGGAGATTTTGGAAGATTTGATATTTCCTGGTTTAGCTT
Organism: Candidatus Altimarinota bacterium; assembly: GCA_021736215.1. GTDB lineage: Bacteria > Patescibacteriota > Gracilibacteria > UBA4473 > UBA4473 > JAIPGI01. The sequence goes on along the minus strand of JAIPGI010000001.1, from coordinate 84,269 downwards.
TGAGACTTGGTCAATCATCACTTCCTCATTTAAAATATCACGCAAAAAAGCGACAACATATTTTTCTTTTAAAATCTTGCCAAGATCTCGTTGGGAAGATGTCCCAAATGAAAAAATTCTATCGAGCAATACAAACCGGTTAAAACTTTGTACGGAGGAGGGAGGAAACGCAAATCCTAACTGGCTTAGGTTTGACTCAGAAAGAGAGAGGAGTGCTTGAATGGACTCAGCCTCTTTTATCAAGGAAGAATCCATTGTTTTCCCCGAAAGAGCAATTGGAACATCTGAAAGAGTTAATGTATCTAATTGTTTTCGTTTTGTGATCTCGAGATTTCGAGAAGAATCAAGAACTTGAACTATAGAAAGGAAGCTCTTTTTGGCAGAAGTGATGTCTGCCCCCGATTCTTTTTTATTCCCCTGAAGCGCGTTTTCTATAGCAGTAAGAGCCTTTGTTCGGGCGATAATCATTTTTGCCTGAATGGCCTGAATTTGAGACAAAGATAGACTAATATCTTGAGGAATTTTGGAATCACTGAGGGTTGTATCTGTTCGAAGCTTAAGTACATCTCCGGGGGAAAGGAGAGTTTGTCCCTCTTTCCAGTCAAATACGGAAATATCACTTTTTTCGGAAATTACCTCAGTTTCCCCGCTTTCAGAGACGGCAACAGAAAAGGATGCGCCTGGGAAGCTCTTTACAAACCCTCGGGACGTAGAAACCTCGCTTTGCGCATTGAAAGTTTTATTTTGGAGAGCTCCTTTTTCCAGGAAAAGAGAGTTTCGATCTACTACGCGAAGTTGTGATCGAGACTTGGCCGTAGAAGAGAGGTGATTCGGGAAAATAATTTCTGCCTCAGCTTTGTTTCCAACTCGGATCACATCTCCCTGCCGGAGATGAGTTGCTTTTTCCACCAAAATAACATTGTCTCCCCTTAAAATTTCGACAGGACCGTATTTGGGAAGGAGCTTCCCCGCCGAAAGAAAACTCTGACTTCCTGGGAGAAGATTAAATAAAACCACCATAGAGACGGCTGCAAAAGCCATGATGGAAGTTCGAGGGACTAATATCTTTTTCCAAAAAGTAGTTCTGTGGGACTCTTTTTGCTCTAAAAACTTTTCCATTGTTTTTTCAAAAATGCGTTCGCGGACAGTATGGGAAGCTCGCTGAGAAACCGCTTTTTGAAAGAAACAACGAATGTATTTTTCTAAATCCTGAAAACTCATGAGAGCGTGGTCACTTAGTAAAACGGTTTATGAGAGAATTTGTTACAAAATATTCTTTCCCTCTCCGCCGAATTTTGTTGCGAGCAGATCTATGATTGCCCCCCAAAAAAATCCAGCCAGAATAGCCCACCAAATAATATTTTCTGTAGAGATCCATGAAATATTGAGAAAACCAAGTAAGGCAATTACCTTTTCGTAAGAGAGAATAACGAATAAAAGTTCAAGCCAAGCGCCTACTATTCCCCCTCTCCAAAAAGGCCTCCATAAATGATGCTTGAATGGGAGCCATTTTTTATCCCAGAGGGGATTCTGAGTGATAAGTCCAGCGAGTCCAATAACAAACCCCAAAGTCATTCCCCAAAGTAAAATTCCCCAATAAAATATAACTCCCGACCTTTCGGTGAGAGCAGAGGCGGGAATAAAGAAAGTTCCTATGATTCCTAGAAAAATCCCCAACCCCTTAGAGAGAGCCATTCGGCGGATGAATCCTTCGTGTTTCTTGTGAAAAAGAGGGAACATTATTCAATAATTACATTTTTCACCGTTATTCGTTCCAATGGAGTGTCATTCAAATCGGTTTTAACATTTGCAATCTTGTCCACAACGTTCATTCCGCTTACTACTTGCCCAAAAATCGAGTGTTTTCCATCTAAAAATGGGGCATCTTCTTGAACGATAAAAAATTGAGACCCATTGGTATTTGGTCCTCGATTAGCCATAGAAACCGCTCCGCGGACGTGTGATAATTTTGGGGAAAATTCATCATCCAAAAGACTTCCTCCATAAGCAGTTCCGCCAGTTCCATTAGAATTTTCAAAATCCCCCCCTTGTATCATAAATCCATTAATAACCCGGTGGAAAATAGTATCCTTGTAAAACCCATTCTTTGCTAAAGAGAGAAAATTATTACTGATAGAGGGGGCTTCTTCTCGAAGAAGCTTAATTTCTATATCACCCAAATTTGTCTGGAGTGTTACCGTTGATTCGGGGATTTCTAAAATACTTGCCGTCAACCATTCACTTTTTCCACCCAAAAACCAAAATCCACCAATCAAGAAAAGGGCTAGAATCAAATACAAAAAACCTTTTTTCATGTAATTTTATTATGCATCCATAGTATTCCGCTCTAACTTATTATTGTCAAATCTTAAATTTTTGCCTTTTCTCCTTGGAAAAAAAGCCAAGGTTTATGCTACAATCTAAAAAAAGGAAAAACCCACAAAAACTAATGAACGTTGTACTCAATATTTTGAAACGACAAGGGCGACTGCTTACAGCAGGTTTTATTTTGTGGAGCATGTGCTTAGGAATGTTTCTTCCACTGGTATTTGCAGCGGATATTGACCAAGATGGGCTCGATGAGACGGTTGATAATAACGATGCGAGTCCACTTTGGGCTCCGCGGATTGTGTACCCGTTAGAAAATACTGGGGTTGAGAATGTAGATTTGCAAGCTTCGTTTCGGGGAAGTGGTGAAGTGGGGACACAAGTAAAAATCTTTGAAAATCAGGACGAGATTTGTGCGGCAGAGATCGTAGGGAATGGGATATCCGTCATGCAAGATGGGGAAACGAAAATCGATAGCAATGTCTTATTGGGAGAGGGAGGAGTGGTACAATTTTTTTATGATACAGAAGAAAACTCAGCGTGGCGATCTACGGATACCCTTCCTTGGTACGGAGAAGAAAGAGATGATGTTCTAGACAAGATTTGTGATTATCGCATTGGGGATGGAGATGGAGATCCTCGATCGGGGGAGGACGATCGGTGTGGACAGAGGGCATTTCCTCTCAAGGCACTTCTCGTTGGGACAGGGGACGCACTTTTTATATTTGACGCAGAAACTAGGGGGCTTTGGAAAAAGATCCCTCTTACGGGGATTACGAGTATCACAGCTCTGGAGGGGGTTCTTTATGTGGGGACGGGATCAGGACTCCGGATATTAGATTTTACCAATGGAGATCTATCGAAATTATTGACTCCGACATCGACTCCGGCGATTATCAATGCGGCCATAACGGACGTGGCTTCCCAAAAAATAGAAGGAAAAAATTTCGTAGTCATAGGGACTCAGGGAGGGGTCACGCTTTTTAATGCAACGGATTCAGTAACGTTTTCCAAATCTTCGGGAAGCATTGTAGGAGTAATGATTACTGCGGAAAATAAAATCGCATATGCCCTTATAAATGGAACATTTCTTTCTTCGTCGGAAGTTCTAGCGGTTACTGCAAATTGGGAAGTTGAGAATGTTTCCACGAAAACAAATTTTGACGTGGGATTAGGACGAGTATTAAAAGGGGATTTTATTGGGCATACCGTTGGAATAACACATATTCAATCTCATGAGAAGTTTAGAAACATTTCTCGTGACTTCGCGACAATTCCCCTTATCGGAGATGTTCGGGGGCATTGGTTCAATTCGGTTTTAGATCGGAGTGGGAAAGGAAATAATCTTATAGATCACAATGAAGTAGAAGTTTCTCCTGTTGCGGAAAATGCAGATGTACAAGAATTTTCATTTGATGGATCTTCTCAGTATTTGAGTTCGGATGGAATTGATTTTGATGTTTCAGGGAATTACCTTACTGTTGGGATGTGGATAAAGCGTTCGCAAACAGGGGGGACTGGAGCTTATCAGAAGGTATTAAATCATGGCGAATCCTCACAAACAAGGAATTATTTTATTTCAGCTGGAGATAGTTTCTTTGATTATCCAATACAAGAAGATCCCTATTTTTTCGGAGTAAAAACAGAAGATGGATTTGCGGCCGCGTCCATCCAGTCTTCTCCGCAAGCGGATGTCTGGGAGTTTGTTGTTGGAACATATGATGGGCAGAATGTTAAAATATATAAGGATGGTGTATTGGAGGACGTAGTTGCCCAAACTGGGAATATTATTCCAAATGGAGAAGATCTGAGAATTGGGTATGGGTATCAGAATGAATATTTCTCCGGGAGCGTTTTGTTACCATTTGTTGCTGCGACAAGCTATACACAAGAACAAATTCAAGAGATTTATAATTTAACAAAAAACTGGAAAAATCCTGGAGCAAAGGTGACACTCCGCAATGACTCTTTGGAAGTAAGGGATGTTACTTGTCATCCAGAATGGAATACATGCTATATAGCAACGACAACGGGGATAACAAAATTGGACGTAAGTACTGGACTTACAACAGAAATCACATCCCAAAGTGGAATTACCAAGATTGCTGCCACACGGATTGGAACTTGGGCTTGTCAAGAAATTATCACGAGAGGAGCCCATACCGTATTTGCTCGGGCGTTTGTTACAGGAAATGCTTCTTCTAAGCTCACGAATGATCGACAATTTTATGTCTATCGGCCAGGGGAAGCGGACATAGATGGGGACGGATTGTCAAATGAGGAGGATAATAATCCTTTTGTTCCCATAGAAAAGCCAGAAATAACGCTTATCCAACAGTCAGTAGAAGACCAACAAATTTATACCTTCTCTGGGACAGGTGATCCCGGGACGGGGGATTTACGAACTCGGGTTGGAATTTTTGAGCAGGGAATACTTTCCCCACTTTTTTTCGCAGAAGTGGGAGCAGGGGGGGCATGGCAGGGACAGCCTATTACTTTAGATACGGGGGATCGGGCATTGTTTGCAAAGGCATACATTGGAGAGCATCTTTCGAATGTTTTTTCAGATCAAGTATTGATAAAGGTTCAAACCCTAGAAGAGGGTCCCCCTCCTCCTCATGTTTTGGGAGAATTTACGGGGACGGGGAATCTTACTTTTTCTTGGGACAAAAATAAAACAGGAGAGTTGTTTAAGGCGCAGGTGTCGACAGACAAAAGCTTCCTAGTGGAAACACAAGAATCAGGATGGATTCCTGAAACTTCATATAATTTTCAAAATCTCCAAAACGGACAAAAATATTTTTTCAGAGTGAAATCAAAAGATGCGAATGGACAAGAAACAGAATACTCTACAGCTACGGAGACAATTATAGACACGCTTGCTCCCGAAGGGAGTATTCTTTCCAACAGCGGAACATATTCTCCGATGCGGGAAATAGAATTTCGTTGGACTGATTTTACAGACAATGGGGGATCTGGAATAGACCATTTTGAAATCACTATTTCAGGGAAAAGTGATTTTTCGAACATTCTTTTTCAAGACGTACACTATGGAACTACGAATAAACTTTTCACTGGAGATCAGGGAAAAAGTTATTTTGCTCGTGTGAGAGCGGTGGATCTAGTGGGAAATAAATCAAATTATGTTTATAGTGCGGGGACAATAATAGACACAACTCCTCCTGCGAGTTTTGCGCTTAGAACGATACCGAATCCCAGTCCTCCTGGAGCACAAACGCTTAGTTGGGATGCTTCTTCGGATGGAGAGTCAGGAATACGAAAATATGAAATATTCCGAGAAGATATAGAATCGGGAAAAGATGTTCCTACTGTTTTTATGCGATCGATTGGGACAACGACTGGGAGAAGTTATGTTGACGAAAGCGTTCAAGATACCTGGATATATGTGTACAAAATAACAGCTTATAATGGATCGGGACTTACAGTGACAACTCCAACAATTCAATTTGAAGTTAATTCAACAAAAGTAAAACCAGCAGCCTTCCAAAATATACATCATTATACACATAGTGATTCAGTTCCCCTTCAGTGGATACAGGCAGGAGATATTCCCAATGTAAGTGCTTATCAAATTTTAAGAAATGGATTGGTTATACAAACAACTTCTGATGCAACAACCCGTCAATATGAAGACACTGAGGCAAAGGTCGATGGCACAGTATATCAATATCGAGTCCAGTCCAAAAATATCGAAACAGTAGGGGGTCTTTCGCCAGAATTGAGAGTCTTGGTGGACAAAACGCCTCCCACATCTACAGCTGTTATTTCTGGGGTTTCTGGGGGAAATGGTTGGTATACATCTCCTCTTTTTATTACATTGACGGCTTCCGATGGGACTGGGACTGTCTTTGATTCATACACACATACTGGAACTGGTTTTGTAGCTGGGGTAGATCGAATACTTTTCAATAAAAATGATGTAGGAGTAACCCCTTATACTGGGGCAATCTCAATTAATGCAAACGGGACAAATACATTGTTGTTTTCATCGTTAGATTGGGCGGGGAATCAGGAATCGGATCACACGCTTTCTTTAAAAATAGATTCGCAACCTCCAACAGTTACATTTTCTGCGGGGGCGGGAGCGGTAATAAATAATGGGTTCACGAAAGAAAATGCAATTGATTTTGCGGTGTCGGCAACAGATGCCACTTCAGGGATAGCAACACTTACCACCTATGTTCGTTTTGATGAGAACGGGGACGGAACCTTGGCAGGAGCAAATGATTTTGGTTTTTCGGAGTTGCCTCAGAGTAAGATTTCGTATGCAACTACAGATTCGGATTCAGGAACTTATGTTTTTAGCAAAGACGGACACTATGAATTTAAAGTCGTTGCTACCGATAATGCTGGAAATAATGCAGAAAGTAATATTATCGTAATAAATGTTGATAGAACCCCTCCTTCTACGACGGATAACGCGCCGGGAATTGTTCCTGCGGTTGCTCCGATAATTGTAAAACTTTCTCCAAATGATCGAGCAGTAAGTTCTGGGATAGCGCAAACATATTATACGAAGGACGGAGTTACTCCTACGACAGCAAGTTCACAAGGAACAAGAGTTGTTCTTGCACCGGAGGATATTGATGAAAATGGGTATTTCGTCATAAAATACTTCTCCGTAGATAAAATTGGAAATGTGGAAACGGTGAAAATCATTTCCAATAGCCCAGCAGATGTTGATGAAGACGGTCTTCCTGATTCTTTTGAGGCGCTCTATTCGGAGGAATCTTCGGAGACACTAATGGAATCTTCCAATGACACAGATGGAGATGGTCTGACAAATTTGCAAGAATACCAATATAATACAAACCCAATAAATGCCGATACAGACGGAGATACAATAATTGATGGGACGGAAATTGCTGATGGGACAGATCCCAAGAATTCGGCAGACCATAGGATTATCATTATTGCTCCCAAGGCAGTTGTGCAACCAACAGATACGCCATTTACATTTCTTGCAAGAGCTCCTATTGGGAAAACAATTTCAATTAAAAATTCATCAGGATTTGTTATCGGGACAGGGACGGCTGATTCTTCGGGGAGAGTGTCAATAGAACTTTCTCTTGTAGCGGGGAGTAGCCAAAAAATTACGGCAGAATTTTTACACAATAATGGGAAAATAGTTTCCACGAAAGCGAAGGAAGGCGAAGAAGATATATTTATAAATGTTCAAAGTTCCACCGGAACGAATCCTAAATTTGTGAATATTAAGGATGGAGAATTTTTTTCTCAGGGGTTTATTGATCTTCAGGTAAAAGGAAAAGCGGGCGCACGGATGGAACTTTTTGAAAAAAAGGAAGGGAATCTTGTTTCCCTTGATCAGGAAACATCGAATGCCGAAGGAGTCGCCGAATTGGGACTCCCAGTTACCTTCTTAGGAGGAGAAATTTTCGTGGTTGATCAAGATAATTTATTAACATCGGAAATATTACAAGTATATAGGGGCGTAAGCGTAAGTGGTCAGATCTTAGACACAAAAAGCGTTCCCATTGGCGACGTTATTGTGAAGTTTATTGATGGGGATACGCAATATACGACAACAACAAATTCAAATGGAAATTACACAATAAATATACCGAGAAATCGTACATATACTGTCAAAATATATCATCGAGTTTATGAAAAATTCGAAACAACACTCTTTATCTCGGATAAGAATCCAAAAATATCCCCTATTCTTAAAATAATTGAGGCTACAAACGCAGAACAAACCGAAGATGGGATTATTTATACGGATAGTGGAGCTGGGCAGATTACGAGGCAAGCAGGAATGGAGCGAGCGGATGTTTCACAGGTAATACAAGAACCAACAAAGACGTATGAGGAATCCCTTCAGGAAGTTATCCAACTTCAACAAGGGATAAGTGGGGAAGTTTTAACACATGTAACGGAAGAAGGGAGAGAGCTTTTCGGAGGATATCAAGCAGGGAGGATTGCCGTTGATGAATATAAGGTACAACCAGAAGTTGCACGAAAAATTACAGGGCTCTTGGGAGCAGAAAGAAGACAAGGAGAAGGTGCACAGGGATTTTATGCTACAGCACAAAGCGAACTTTGTTTACGCTCAAATCCAGATATGAAAAAACCTGAAGATGTTGCTTCTGAAAATATTTATTCAAATCAAATATATCAGCTCAATGAATATGGTGTATGGAAACTTGACGAAGAAAATAAATTCCACCCCGACAGAAATATTACTTGGGAGAATGTTTTGGAGTTTATTTTTGCAGTAAATTGTATCTCTCCCAGGAGTCTTGCGGAATTAAAACGTTCAGAAATCCCTGCCATAGAGGGGATCGAATTACAAAATACCCCAGAGTCATTAGCAATATATACGGCAAAACTTGAAGGAGTTTTGGGGGCAGATTTTAATATTAAAACACTTCCTACTCGACAAGAAGTTTTATGGACACTTGCGATAGCCTTTCAATTAGATATAAATGAGAAGGCAACAAATTCATCGTTTCCTGACGTTTCTCGAGAGAATTCGCTTGCCCCTGTTTTGGTTGCTGCGAAACAAAATAATTGGTTCATCGGGTTTAATGATAAGGAATTTAAACAAGATCAAGTGCTTACTCGGGGAGAGTTTGCGAATTGGTTTGTAAATGCGCTTGATTATAAGAAAACGAGCACAACCCAAAAATCAGCATTCCAAAAATTTATTGAAAAACTTCGAGGAGGGGCAGAAGAAGAACAAAAAGCTCGTCCTGGAGTTCGTACAACAAGTAGGACTGAGGCAGCGTCGCATCTAACCGGGAGACAAGCACGAGAGGAGGCTGCACAAGAAAATCAATATTATCAACCGACACGTGCTAGTTGGAATCCAATAGATCCAAGCACAACCAGACAGCCGCTATGGATTAAAGATAAAAGTGAAAATGTTCGACCTCCTGATACGAAAAAGGTTTTGAGAGATGTCCAAAAAGCATTGGAAAGAGTTATTGAAAAACAACAAACAGAAAGTCAATCTAAAGTAGAAAATAGTGTTGGATTTGAGAAAAAAACGATAGAGGGAAATTAGACCTTTTGAGATCGTTGGATGCGACGGAGAGTTTCTTGCTTCCCAAGAGTATCTGCGATTTCAAATGGTCCAGCAGAGACTTCTCTATTAGAGAGGGCTATACGGAATGGGCCAAGAAATTGCCCATTAGCAATCCCAAGTTTTTCTATTTTTTGAATAGATTTTTCCCTAAGAAATTCTTTATTAAATTTAGATTCAGGGATGTTCAATAACATCTGCTCAATTTCAGTAAGAACATTTTTGGCGAAAGGGATATCGATACGAAATTTTTCGTTTATAAACTTATTCACGTCAATCCCAGGATCGGATAGGAGATATTCTAGTTGGTTTTGGATATCAATAAGGTCTCGAGATTTTTCTCGAGCAACTTCAAATGCTTTTTTATAGGAAAGTGAATATTGTGTTTTTGCGAAAAAATTAAAATGTTCAATGAGTTTTTCAATGGGAATGGTCTTTAACCACTTCATATTAAACCATTTCATTTTTTCAAAGTCATATTGAGCAGCACCAGGGTTTACTTTTTGGAGATAAAATGCTTCGATTAAATCATGAATAGAAAAAATTTCTTGCGTGGATTTTGGATTCCATCCCAAAAAAGCTAGCCCGTTTAAAACGGCCTCTGGTAAAAATCCCGCTGCTTGAAAATCAGGGACAAGAACACAGGTGTTTGGATCTACATTTCTCTTAGAAAGCTTTCGTTTCTGTTGATCTAAAACAAGCGGGATGTGTCCGAATGCAGGAGGATCGACCCCAAGTGCCTCATAAAGAAGAATTTGTTTTGGAGTATTTGATATATGATCTTCCCCTCGAAGAACATGAGTTATCCCTTGTGTAAAATCGTCGATTACATTTGCCAAAAGATATAATACCGACCCATCGGATCGTGCAATGGCAAAATCTCCTAAAGTATTACTGTTGGCTTCGATGTGCCCACGAATGAGATCATTAAAAATAATGGTTTTATTTTTTAGACACTTAATACGCCACACAAAAGGAATTCCAGAATCCATTTTGTTCTGGAGGGTTGTACGAGATTCTTCTCGAAAGGGAGACCAAAAAACAAAATTGAACTTCTTTTTTGTTGCTCGCTCTCGTAAGGATTGAATTTCTTCTGGTGTTACGAAACAAGGGAATATCTTTTCATCCTCCCACAATTTTTTGAGAAACTGTTTATGGATTTCATTGTTTTCGGTCTGTCTATACATTTTCTCAGACTCTTTTTCAAAATCTAATCCAAGCCATTTCAGTCCCCCGAGAATTTCTGTTTCGAATTTTTTTTGAGATCGTTCGATGTCAGTATCTTCCCATCGGAAAATAATCTTCCCTTTATTCTTTTTCGCAAAAAGATAATTAAACAGTGCAGTTCTTGCTGTCCCCAGGTGAAGGGGACCAGTGGGAGAGGGGGGCATTCGAACAATAATTTCTTTTTTTTTCATGAGATTACTTTCGCGTATTCCCAAAGACTCGTGAAGAAGCGACAGTCTGTAATAATGTATCAGGGGCCGCACTTATTTCCAAACCAAAATTTTCTGGGGATCGTAATCTTGCCTTGATGGCAACAAATACATGAGGGTGTATTTGCGCATCGTTTATGGCAAAGCTCAAAAAAGGATCCCGAGTGGGTGATGGTTCAAAGAATAAATTTTCTATATCAATTTGATTTGGAGAAAGGACCGTCCAAGGATGTGCTTGTGAACAAAAATCTTGGGAGGAGGCTTCTCCTATAATAGGATAAAAATCAACCCCACTTTGTATTTCGCAGAGACCTAGGCCGTTGCGATTCCAAATGGGAGAATTACTCCAAAGATCTACTTTCCCATCATTATCTAAGTCGGCACCGAGGCGTCGTTCAGCCTCAACCTTATGACTCCCATCTAATGTTTCCCTAATAGCAGTTTGAAGCGTACGAGTTCCATTAATAAGATAAAGGGTTCCTTGTGATCCCGTCCAAGCCTCTGTGCACACATCTATCGCCCCAGAAGCAGTAAGTCCCCCAAGGTTTCGATCACGGACACCGTCTCCATTTGTATCTTGATAAAAATTCGTGGCATAGTCATCGTCACATCCTCCTGGATTTGTAAAAAAACGATCATAATCGATAGTATTGTTGCGAATCATTTGAACAATTCGCTCCATGAGAAAACGACATTCTGAATGAAAATCTTGAGAAATACGAACCCTTTTCTGCATAAGATATATATTTCCAATAGTTCCAAATGCTGTAGTAATAATTACTCCCCCAATACCTATTGCAATGAGAATTTCAACAAGGGTAAATGCTAATGTCTTTTTAATATTCATTGCGTTCAAAAAAATCATATAAATATGCTTCGAGGACTACTTTTCGAACAATATTATTTTCTCGCCACTGTACACGAGAAACAACATTTATTTTTTCTTCTTTGCAGCCCCCGACTCCACAGGTGATTTGAGAAATCGGATTGATATAAATTTGTCTATAAAAGGGAGTTGAAATATTCCCTGTGGATTGATGAGTAAGTCGGTTGTTTATAGAATCTGAGAAAATTCGAAAATCTTCAAAATTTTCTAATTCATTCGAAAGATCAAGCTCGGTTGCCGCACTCATTTCTTGGAGAAAATATCTTTTAAAATCTTCTGAAAAATCAACAATATAAAATCCTTCCGCAATATTTCCAGCTCCCCCAACACTTCCACAATCAGCTTGTATTATTTGAGGACTCACCCAACTTGCTAACTCATCTAAACAAAGCCATTTACCGCGTCTATCCCCAGAATATTTGAGCCAGTTTGTGTCTCGAATATTCCGAACCGCCTCTATTCCCTCGCGGGCGATATTTATTGCTTGAATACGTTTTTTGACATTTGTTTCGGTGGCAATTCCTCGGTGTATAAGGACAAATACTGTTGTTAAAATAATAACAAGAATAATGGTTGAGACCAAAACCTCAATAATACTTTCTCCGGATATTTTTATTTTCGTCATCATTTTTTAAGGGCAAGGGAATGGTGTATCTCCCTCTGACAAAGTAGGGAATCCGGCAATGCTATTGAAACACAAAGTCCGTTGTTTTCCGCTAGAAGGATGAGTAAAGACAATCCGAGCACTTTGTTGATTCCCATTATTTATTTTTGATTGAGATGTTTCGGTCTCAAAAAGCAATGTAAGAGTATTAATAGCTGTTCCGTCTGCCAATTCAATGGTACTCACTTCTGTATTTGCAGAAATATTTTTTGTTTTATTTATGAGAGGCGTTCCAGTGGGGAGACTGTTACAAGAAAGAGTTGTAATAACGGGAGGCGTTGTAAGCGTAAATGACCAAAAAATTAACTCTTCCTGGTTGCGACATTCTTTGCTTGCGAGAGCATTTGCCCGAGCGTCGCTTATTGAATTCAAAATTTCTCGAGTTTCTTCCTGAAAATTATTGTAACTAAACAATCGAGAAAAATTAGGAACTACGATTCCAGTAAGAATTCCAATAATAGCGATAGCAACCATTAATTCAATAATAGACGCTCCACTTAATTTGTATTTATTTTCCATCGTTTAGATTGTAGGAGGAGGCCCTGTTTGGGGCAAGTTTCAAGTTGCAAGTTGCCTTTTCCACGGTACAATCCCGTTCGAATGGAAATCAGGAACTTCTGCATTATTGCTCACATTGATCACGGGAAATCAACCCTTGCGGACCGTTTACTCGAAATCACAGGGACTGTTGATAAGAGAGCAATGAAAGAGCAACTTCTTGATCGGATGGATTTGGAAAGAGAGCGAGGAATTACTATAAAACTTCAGCCTGTGAGAATGCAGTGGAAAGGAGTACAGTTGAATCTTATCGATACTCCCGGACACGTTGATTTTTCGTACGAGGTTTCTCGCAGTTTAGCCGCTTGTGAGGGGGCGATCCTTGTGGTTGATGCGACGCAAGGGATTGAGGCGCAAACACTTGCTAACGTGTACATGGCCTTGGAACATGGGCTCGAGATCATCCCAGTTCTCAATAAGATAGATCTTCCAGCGGCAGAACCAGAACGTCGAGCGGAAGAAATAGAAAAGCTACTTGGGTTTCCGGCCGAAGATATTTTGATGGTTTCAGCAAAAGAAGGAAAGGGGGTTCCAGACCTTTTGGATCATATCATCCAAAAAGTACCAATCCCCGGAGGGAATGAACTATTCCGTACAGTTCCAGAGATATTTACCGAAGGAGAAACTCGAGCACTTATTTTTGATTCCACATTTGACTCGTACAGAGGAGTGGTGTGTAGCGTGCGGGTATTTCAAGGGGAAATTCACAAGGGAGACAAGCTCAAACTACTGAAATCTTCCCGACAAATAGAGGCACTGGAAGTGGGGTTTTTAAATCCCGATTATTCACCAACTCCTATCATTAAAACAGGAGAAGTTGGGTATGTTGTTACTGGGCTCAAAAATGTTACTGATGCCAAAGTTGGAGAAACTGTTTGGAAAGGAAAATCAATAACTCCAAAATCCTTACCAGGCTACAAAGAAGTAACCCCATTTGTTTTTGCCGGAGTTTATCCGACAAGCGGAGAAGACTTTTCGTTTTTGAGAAAAGCATTAGAAAAACTCTCCCTTAACGATGCTTCATTAACTTTCTCGCCAGAACATTCGGGAGCGTTGGGACATGGATTTCGATGTGGTTTCTTGGGGCTTTTACACTTGGACATTATCCAAGAGCGATTGGAACGGGAATTTGATTTAGATATTATGATTACCGCGCCATCCGTTTCGTATCACATTATCGATAATGCCACAGAGTCACACGAAATCTCCAATCCAGGGGAACTTCCAGATGCTGGGAACTATCAAGAAATTTTAGAACCATGGATGAAGATTACCATTCTTTGTCCGGCTGAATTCGTGGGATCAGTGATGGAGCTTTGCACTTCTCGACGGGGGATCTCCAAAAATCTACAATATGTCGGAGAGAAACGGGTTGAGCTTTTTTTTGAAATTCCCCTAGCTTCAATCATTACGGATTTTTATGATGACTTGAAATCTATTACATCAGGATATGCCTCTATGTCCTACGAGCCTATAGGGATACGTGCCGGGAGTTTGGTTCGGCTCGACATCCTTGTTGCGGGAGATCGAGTTGATGCATTAAGTCAGATTGTCCACAAAGACGATGCGTTTCGTATTGGAAATTCGTGGTGTGAAAAACTCAAGGACATAATCCCAAAAGCCCAGTTTGCCATCGCTATTCAGGCGGCGGTGGGAGCTCGTATTATTGCTAGAAGTACTATTTCGGCCCTCAGAAAGGATGTTACCGCTAAGCTTTATGGAGGAGATGTCACTCGAAAAAATAAATTGCTTCAAAAGCAAAAAAAAGGAAAAAAACGACTTAAACAATTTGGAAAAATAACAATTCCGCAAGACGCTTTTTTTGCGATGATGAAAAAGTAATAACATTGACTTTGTGTTTGATTTGTTTTATGAATAGGGGGATGTGGTTTGATGGTAAAGACCTCGAAAACATGACAAAGAATCTCCAAGAGTTGGAAGATTTACAAGATAAAATTAATTCTGGGAAAGAGATTGGAGATATTGGAGTGGCTCTTTCGGATTGGGTCGATAATCCGGAAAAGTTGAAAGAGGTTATAAAAAAACTGAGGCAGAATGTGGGGATAGCGATGAAAGAACGGGAGTGAAAATTGTAAAAATTTAATATTTATGTTGTAATTAATCATGGAAAGCGATCGAAATAAAAAACGAAGAAAAGATTTTTCCTTGGGAGAACAAATTTTTTTGGTTTTTCCGGATAACAGAGAAGAACCAATTGTTTCGAGTAAAAAAAGGGTTCGAGAAGAAATAAAGAATGTGATTACTCCTGGAACAAATTTTTTAGAAGAGCAATTTAAAGATGTTTGTGCGGAAATAGCTGTTTTAGAAAAATTAGTTGAGACAGTTGAAGAAGAATTTGATGAAACCATGGACAAGTATCCGTCGGCGGCAATAGCATTGGCGTCTATTTTGCGGAGAGTTAATGTTCCATTTCCGGATTCGGGTATATCGAACATGGAGGATTTGAGGGCTCTCATAAGGAGACAAGAAGAAAAGAAAAAAACAATTCTCCAACGAATTGCTGAGGAGTCAAATCTTTTTCATCCTTCTGAGATCCAAGTTGCGCTAGATGTGCGGGAGGGGGAACAAGAAGAGATCAAGACTCTTTCTGAATGGAATAAAATTTATTATTATGAATTATCGGAAATAAAAGATAATTTAGAAACGCAAATGTACTATCTTTCTGGAGATTCTGAAGAAGAAAAATATAAAAGAGTGTTGGAATTTCCAGAGAACGAAGAAGTGAAAAATATTCTTGAGAAAAAATATGAACTTTTTACTTGGAAAGATTTTTTAGAGCATTTGGAGTTTTTAAAGAGTTTCTCTTAAAATTTTTGTAAAATCTTATTTTTATCTATACTAAAAATATCTTAGTCTTTTTCTTATGTGGGTTTTTCAATCGGCAAGCTTCCTTCCTGTTATAGTCATCATTCTCATTGCGGTCATTAAGCAAGTAAATGAATATGAACGAGGGGTTATGTTTACTCTTGGGAAATTTACAGGGGTCAAGGGACCTGGATGGAGACTCGTAATTCCTGTTTTTCAGTCCATGAGAAAAGTAGATATCCGAACCAAGGCAGTTGATGTTCCCGATCAAGAGGCTATTACCAAAGACAATATCCCAATTCGCATCAATGCGGTGATTTATTACCGTGTTAGTGATACTCAAAAGGCCATTTTGGAAGTGGAAAATTTCTTTTGGGCGATGAGTCAGATGGCCCAGACTACCATGCGGAATGCTGTTGGAGAAACAACATTGGATAATCTTCTTCAGAATCGAGATGACATTTCCAAGAGCATTAGTCGGGTCATAGACATCGCTTCTGATCCATGGGGAATCAAAGTGGAATCAGTCGAACTCAAGGATATCGTTATTCCCGAAGATCTCAAGCGGACAATCTCCAAGGAAGCTGAAGCCGAACGCGAGAAGAGGGCTGTTATCATCAAGGCCGATGGGGATAGAATTGCGGCTACAAACCTTGCGGCGGCGGCAACAATCCTCGATAAAGCTCCTGGAGCAATGCACTTGAGAACACTTCAAACGATTAATGATCTTTCTTCGGATCAGTCCAATACGACGGTATGGATGGTTCCTATGGAGTTATTGGAAGCGATTAAAGGGGTTGCAGATAAGCTGAAAAAATAAAGGGAATTCCTTTATTTCAGTGCATTTTTGTGATATAATTCCCTGATGGGTGAAATTTTTTCTACAGGGAATCCTTTCGTACAACTCTTTATTGCGGCGGCGCTGGGAGCTTTTTTGGGGCTGCGTCGCGAGATGGATGCACAGAAGCTCAATAAGGAGGCAAGTTTTATGGGGCTTCGTACCATGACCCTTTTATCATTTTTTGGTGCTTTTTCTACACACTTTCCACAGTGGCAATATCTTCCCTTTGTATTTTTTGGAATAATCACGCTTTTTGTCCTCATTGCTTACGTCCACGGAAGTTTTCAAATGCAACGGATTGGAATGACGACCGAGCTTTCAGCACTTCTCGCTTTTTGGATTGGGGTTTTGATTGGATTGGGACAAGAAAAAATGGCTATAATTTTAACCATTTTTTTAGCGATTATTCAAGGATACAAGGACGCTCTCCATCGTTTTGCAAAAACACTCTCTCCCCAAGAATGGATTGGAGCATTGGAACTTTTTACATTGTCGGGAGCAGTCCTTCCGTTTCTACCAAAAACGCCCATAGATCCATGGGGAATATTCGTTCCATTTAATGTTTGGTTTTTAGTGATTCTAATCTCAGGGATTGGGTTTGTTGGGTATTTTTTGATTAAATATTTAGGAGCGAGGGGGGGAATTCCGCTGATTGGTTTCTTGGGAGCGATTGTATCGAGTACAGCAGTAACTATCTCTATGGCATCTCAGTCGAAAAAATCAAAAATTTTAAATATTTTAATGGGAGGGATATTGATTGCCTCTGCTACTATGCAATTGCGGGTCATTGGAGAGATTTATTTTTTGGGACCACAAGGATTTTGGACATTTCTACTTGTTCCCTTGGTGATGTCCATTGTGAGTTTTATTTTAGCAGGATATTTCTTCTTTCGAAGAGACAAATCAAACAATATAGTCGCTTCCCAGAAAGAGGCTCTCAATCTTTCGAGTCCATTTGAGCTTGGTCCAGCATTAAAATTTGGGATTGCCTTCGTGGTAATCCTTTTTGCACTTGCTCTCGGAAAGAAATACATTGGTGATTCTGGGGTGTATGTGACCTCTATTCTTTCTGGAGTTATAGATGTTGATGCAATCGTGCTTTCGGCCCTGGAATCAGTAAAATTAGGAGAACTTTCCATTGAAGTGGCTCGAAATGCAATTGCTTTTGCTATTTTTATGAACACCCTCATTAAGGTTGTTTATGTCGCTATTTTGGGGACCAAAGAGCTGGCGAAAAAAATGGCAATATCTGTTGTCTTTATAACGCTTGCTGGGGCTGTAGTACTTTTTTTGATATAAAATAGAACATATTTTTGATGTGTTTATTTCGCTAAAGAAAATCTATCTAGACTTGTTTGAGAGGAGGAGAATCAAACACTATCCTAACCTTTAATTATTTTACAAAAGTTTATTTTCCAGTATGGTTCAATCGGCTCTTTTGAGTTTTTTAAATTCCCACAAGTGGTTATCAGCCATACATTTTGCAGATTGCAAAAGGGAAGTGCGAAGAAATCCTTGTAGATTTTTTTAAAATTTCGAGGAAGTAGACCGCGCCGGTTTCCCCTGTCTTGTCCGTGAACAAGGAAAATAAGTAAAATATCGAGATGGTACCGTCCGTCTGCCGAAAGCAGATAGACTCTCGTAGAGCAGAAACCAAATTTCTGTTATGATTTTAAAAATGATGAAAAAAAGATTTCCCGTTATCGACCCTCAAAAATCAATTTCTGAAAACGAAAAAGAGATTTTGAAATTTTGGAAAAAAGAACAAATTTTCGAAAAAACTATTGAATGGCGATCTCCTCATAATGAATTTGTATTTTTTGATGGACCTCCGTTTGCGACGGGGACTCCACATTATGGACATATTTTGGCAGGAGCCATCAAAGATGTGATTCCTCGATACTATACTATGAAGGGGTATCGAGTTGAGCGTAAATGGGGCTGGGACTGTCATGGAGTTCCTGTGGAGTTTCAGGTAGAAAAAGAACACCACATCGGGGGGAAACCAGAAATTGAAAAAATGGGAGTTGGGAAATTCAATGAACTTTGCCGATCAGTGGTGATGCGATGTGCTGATCAATGGGAGGAAACGGTCGAGCGAATGGGGCGGTTTGTGGATTTCAAAAATGATTACAAAACCATGGATCCGGATTTCATGGAGTCGGTATGGTGGGTTTTTGGAGAACTTTGGAAAAAGGGATTAATTTATGAAGGAGAAAAAATAGTTTCTTATTCTCCGAAGCTCGGGAGTCCTCTTTCGAATTTTGAAGCGAATTTGAATTATAAAGACATTGATGACCCTGCGGTGACAGTGAAGTTTGAACTTACTAACGAACCCGGGTTCAAGGATTCTCAGAACCCGGGTTCGAAAACATATTTCCTCGCCTGGACCACGACTCCGTGGACACTTCCATCAAATTTGGCGTTGTGTGTGAATCCGAAGTTGGAATATGTGAAAGTGAGAAATGAAGAATCAGGAGAAGCTTATTGGCTTGGACGCGAGGTTTTAGAAAAGTATGGAATTATCGAAGACGGAAATTATGCAGGATTTTGGACTGAAGAAGAATCTTGTTTCGGGAAAAGTCTTGTTGGCGAAAAATACAAACCACTTTTCCCATTTTTTCCAGACCATAAAAATGCATTTAAAATGCTTGGAGGGGATTTTGTCGGAGCAGAAGATGGAACGGGAATTGTCCATATGGCACCGAATTTTGGAGAAGACGATGCTCGGATATGTGCAGAAAACGATATTTCTCCACTCGAAAATCCCATTGATGAAAATGGATATTTTTCAGCTGCCATTTCAGAACTTGATGGGTTGTATTTTCGATCCGATCCAGAAGTAGAAGGATCTGACAAAAAAAATGCCAATACATGGGTACTGGAACATTTGGGAGAAAAACTCTTTCATCGTTCTCAGGTTCGACACTCCTATCCGCATTGTTGGAGAACGGATTGTGCGCTTATGTATCGGGGAGTCCGTACTTGGTTTGTGAATATTCAAAAAATAAAAAAAGAAATTATTTCTCAGAATAAAAAAATTAATTGGATTCCGTCTCACCTTCGAGATGGGCGATTTGGGAAAATGCTTGAAGAAGCACCGGATTGGGCTATTAGCAGGAATCGTTACTGGGGAGCACTTATTCCCGTGTGGAGGTGTGAACAGTGTGGAGAGGTTCAAGTAATTACTTCTCGTAAAGAACTGGAAAAATTTTCTGGTGAAAAAGTAGAAGATTTGCATAAGCATTTTGTTGATGATCTTTCTTGGAAATGTCCTAAGTGTATTCCTCGCCTCAACCCTCAGGGGATAATGAAAAGGATTCCCGAAGTGTTGGACTGTTGGTTTGAGTCGGGGTCAATGCCTTACGCATCTATCCATCACCCGTTTGGAGACAAAAAATTTCGTCCAGCAGACTTTATTGCGGAGGGACTCGATCAGACGCGAGGGTGGTTCTACACTTTGCATGTTTTGGGAGTCGCTCTTTTTGGGAAAAATGTTTTCCAAAATGTCATTACAAATGGAATCGTTTTGGCAGAAGACGGGAATAAAATGTCTAAATCAAAGAAAAATTATCCTGATCCGAATTTGATTTTTGAAAAATACGGAGCTGATGCGATGAGATTTTATTTATTAAATTCCCCAGTTGCACGGGGAGAAAATTTGCGGTTTTCCGAAAAAGGAGTGGATGAAGTATTAAAATCAGTCCTCTTGCCTCTTCGCTCGACCTACCAATTTTTTTCAACCTATGCCAACATTGATGGATGGTCTCCTACGAAATTTATTTTTGTTCGGCACGGAGAGGCGGATCACAATGTTGCTAAAATTTATTCTGGCGAAGTAAAAAATCCTCACCATCTGACGCTTACGGGGAAACGCCAAGCAGCAAAAGCTGCTCAGAATTTTGGGAAAATAGACGCTCTTTATGCTTCTCCTTTTTATAGAACACAAGAAACGGCTCAAATTATAAAAGAAAAAACCAAATTTTTAGGAGAAATTCAAACGGATAATCGATTAAAAGAACTCTATTTTGGGGATTTGGAAAAACAGCCATTTAGAACGGTTCATGATCGCCTTCAAGACAAGACAACAGAACCGGCTTCATTCGTGAAAAAAAGAATGAGATCTTTTTTTGATGAGATAAGCCGAACTCATCAGGGGGAAACAGTTGTTGTCGTTTCGCATGGCGATCCAATTCGAGCCATAGAAGCCAGTCTTCATGAGGTGAAGAGTATTGAGGATTATTTACACGTTCCCATGGTGCAGACAGGAATGTATAAATTATTTTTTGCTCTTCCAAATGCCAAAACAGAACTCGATCAATGGATTCTTTCTGAAACCCAAACCCTGATTGGGAAATTCCGAAAGAATTTTGATACGTTTGATTTAGAGGGGGCATTGAGACTCGTTCCAGAATTTGTTGATCAGCTCAATAACTGGTATCTGCGTCGATCTCGACGACGGTTTTGGGCAGAAGGGATGAACGAAGAAAAGCAGTCTGGATATGAAACTCTGCATTTTGTTTTGATGACACTCTCGAAGCTTTTAGCTCCCGTGTGCCCATTCTTTGCAGAACAACTTTATAAAAACCTAGGAGGAAGTGAGTCGGTCCATCTAGAAATTTTCCCCTCCTCACTTAAACACTGGATTGACCCAGAATCTGAAAGAAAAGTTCATCTTTCTCGTGAAATTGTTGGTCTGGCGGCAAGTATTCGGGCTCATACCAAAATAAAACTGAGACAACCTTTGGGAAAATTGCGTTTTTTGACGACTGAAAAAATAAATCTCGATTTGGATATCCTTCGCGAAGAAGCCAATGTCAAAGAAGTAGAAGTACTGACTTCTACAAAGGGGGTTGCGGAGAAGATTGTTCGCGTCAACGCCAAGGCCGTTGGGCCACGTCTTGGAGCAAAAGTACAAGATCTCATTCGTGCGGGGAAAGAAGGGAAATTTAAAGAACTATCGGAGGGACGAATGGATGTTCTCGGAGAAATTTTGGAATTAGGAGAATATGAAATCGGATTTATTTGCAAAGAGGGGATGCAAGCAGAAGCTACTTCTCGCGTTGTCGTGCTCCTCGACACGGAAATTACCGAAACCCTAAAAATAGAGGGATACGCTCGAGAGATTATTCGTGCAATTCAGGAGATGCGAAAACAAAAAGATTTTCACGTTTCCGATCGAATAACGATTTATTACGCAACAGCAACTCCTCTCTTACAATCGGCTTTCAACTTTTTTGGAAATATGATTGCGGACGAAGTTTTGGCAACAGAACTCGTGAGAGGTGATGTGATTCATGACGCGGAAGGAGATACATTGGACATTGATGGAGAAAAAATTCTATTAGATATTACTAAGAATTAACTGGGGGTCGTTTCATTCCCCCGCTTCAGCCGAGGAGAGAGAATATTTCTGTAATTTATTTCCTCTCCCTTGACGGGGGAGGTGCGGAGAGGGTGCAAAAAAATAGCATCATGAAATCAAAGATTACTTTTTTGGCAAAAGTATTAAGGAAAAAACAAACTCCTGCCGAAAATCTGTTGTGGCAATTTCTGAAGGCAAAATCTTTTGAAAATCTCAAATTTCGCCGACAGTTTCCAATTGACGAGAAATACATTGTTGATTTTGTTTGTTTTGAAAAACGAATCATTATCGAGCTTGATGGAGGACAACATGATGAAGAATTAAATATCCAAAAAGACAAAGAGCGTGATGGATATTTAGAAAGACAGGGGTTTAAAATTTTGAGAGTCTGGAACAATGATGTTTTATCAAATATTGATGGGGTGGGGCAAAAAATATTGGAAATGTGTGATGAAAACCCCTCTCCTCGGTCCTCTCCCGCAAGGGGAGAGGAAGAAAGAAGAGGTAGCACAGCTAAATTTCTCTCCCCTTGCGGGAGAGAACACAAGAGAGGGGGAATAAGGAAGAATAAGAAAAAAAAGGAGGGCTTCCGCGAGGCTAAATAATGAGAGAATATTCTTGTAATTTATTTCCTCCCCCTTGACGGGGGAGGTGAAGAGAGGGTGCAAAAATATTTATTTTTCGTATAGTTGCGGAGTAGTGGGTGCCAGAACGACAAATAAAAAAATGGAACAAAAACTCTACGACCTCTTGAAAGAATTAAATATTGAATTCGAAAAATTTGAACACGAACCTTTTTTTACCTGTGAAGAATCAAATGAGTTTTACCAAAAACAAAAAGGCAAAGGCGGGCACTTCAAAACTTTATTTTTGCGAAATAAACCTAAAACTCGATGGGTGTTAGCTATTGTAGAAAGCCATCGAAAAGCAGATTTGAAAGCTCTACAGAATTTCCTAGAGGAGAGCAAAAACTTTAGTTTTGGCGCTCCAGAATATCTCAAAGAAAAACTCGGGCTTACTCCAGGATCGGTGACGCCTTTTGGGCTTATTCATCCCAATGCAGGAGATTTGGAGGTGGTCGTTGACGAAGGCCTTTTGGAACACGATTTTGTGCATTTTCATCCACTGCGGAATACCGCCACCCTTCGGCTTTCGAAAGAAAATTTTTTGAAATTTCTTGAATCACGAGGAAATACCATCCGATTTTATCCTTTTTAAGGATGGAGGGAGATTTCAATCGCCATTCCCTTAATTATTCCAGTGCAGAGTTTTTTTTCAGCATTCGTTAGGATCCTTTGGAAAGTGCTTTGAGATGTTTTCATTTTTTTTGCAGACTGAATTTGCGAAAATCCTTCAACATTTTTCAACCTCAATGCTTCCCATTCCTCAAGTGTCAATCGCATGATTTGAAGTTCTCGCACGGGGACCCCTCGTGGCTTATAGTACGTGATTTCAGGAGATTGAGTAATCTCTCTTTTTGACTTAGGCCTTGGCATTTATGCTTTTTTTAAGGGCTTCTAAACGTTGTTCCAAAAAAGCTTGTTCTTCTTCCAGGGATGCAAAACGATTTCGTCTTCTCCTTTGGGGTTGACCTAGGGAATTTGGTTTGGCATTTGAGCATTTGCCCATTTGAAGTCCTGTGCGAAGACCTCTTCCTGCGGGACCGGTACCATCAAGATTTGGCATGATGTATAGAATTAAGAAATTATATTATGAATATATACCCATAATAAAAAGAAAGTCAAATAAAAAATAAAGAATATTAAAAACCTTTCTAAATGGAGGATTTATAAATGGGTATTTTTTCCGATTTCGAGTCCTTGCTTATAAATAGCTTTTAGCTTGAGGGCGTCACTTGGAGTAAATTCCGTGATAGGAAGAAGTATTCTTCTGATCCGTTTGTCAGGGTGCGGGAAAGAATGTTGATTATTTATAAAAATCTTTATTGTTCGGTTCAAAAGTTTTTGTAAGCCTCCGTTTTTTGCGTCTTTGAAATTGGCATTGGTATCCATATAGTTTGTATCAATGGCAATAATGGTATCGCCTTTGTATTTTTTTAATGCAATAGAAAGGGGAAGATTCTCTGTGAGTCCGCCATCTACAAGCCATCGCTTCTTTTCGGGGTGGAAGTAGGGCTCGAAAAGAACTGGAACTGAGCAAGAGGCCCGAAGGGCATCGGATATTTTCCCAGAATGAAGAAGAATGTTTTCTCCAGTTTGGAAGTCTGTCGTTCCAACGAATGTTGGATGGGAAAGATTCTCGAGTTTTGTTTCAGAAAATATTTTATCGAAAAGTTTGAGCATCTTTTTCCCCTTGAGCATCCCTGATTTCTGAAGGGAAAAATCAAATGCCACATCAAAAACGTTCATTTTTTGAACGATTTCCCAGCTTTCATCGGCATCAAATCCCGAACTATGAAGGCAGACCAAAATAGATCCGGCGCTCACTCCTGCATAAAAATCAAATTCATATCGTTCCTCCAAGGCTTTGAGAACTCCCAGTTGGGCAGCGCCCAAAGCACCTCCTCCAGAACAAACGAGGGCGGCTTTTTTCTTCATAATGCAATATTAGTGCAAAAACGCTCTCGTACCAGTTAAGACCGTTGGGATTCTGAGTTCATCACACTTCGCAAAGACTTCGTCATCCTTCACCGACCCTCCGGGCTGGATGATGGCGGCAATCCCCGCTTCTCCTGCCGCCTCGACGCTATCTGGGAACGGAAAGAATGCATCGGAGGCCAAAACCGCTCCTTCGGTACGGCGGACAGAACACTGTTCTGTCCCTACGGGGGAAATATTTGCTTGAGAGAGAGCGATTTTCATCGCATCTACACGAGAGGTCTGCCCCCCCCCTTTCCCAATCATAGCGCCATTTTTAACGACAACGATGGCATTTGATTTTACGATTTTTACAATTTTCCACGCCGTGAGAAGGTCGGGAATAAGTTTTTTGTCAGGAAAAAGCTTGGTGGCAGGGGTGAGATCTTTTGCGGTTATTTCTTTGGAATCAGAGTCCTGGATGAGGGTTCCTCCGCGAATCTTCTTTACATTTAAATCACCAGGGACTTCGTTAAAATTCGGAATCGCGAGAATTCGAAGATTTTTTTTTGTTTTGAGGATTTCGAGAGCGTCTTTGGTGTAGGAAGGGGAAAGGACAATTTCATTAAAAAATGAAATAATCTGTTCTGCGAGAGCTTTCGTTACCTCCCTATTGAGGGCAATAATTCCACCAAAAGCAGAAGCTTGGTCCCCTTCTTTATAAGCTTTTTCGAAAGCCTCTTCGATTGTTTTTCCCACAGCCGCACAGCAGGGAGAAGCGTGTTTGATGATACAGGCAAAGGGAGTTGAGAAGCTTGCCGTCAGTTCCAACGCGGCATTGGCATCTTGATAGTTGTTGTAGGACATTGCCTTCCCATTGAGGATACTTGCTTGGACAAGATTTACTCCACTTAAAAAGGGATCGGACAGGATAACTGCTGATTGATGAGGATTTTCTCCATAACGGAGAGGCATTTTTTCACTGTTCTCGCTCCAAAATTTCGCAATCAAAAGATCATAGTGAGCCGTCATTTCAAAGACCTTTGTGGCGAGTATTCTTCGGAAATCGAGAGGAATGTCTCCATCTTTTTTTATAAATGCAAGTATCTTGCAATAATCGCCTGGATCCACAACTGGAGCACAAAATTTATAATTCTTTGCGGCGGCACGAATCATGGATGGTCCTCCGATATCGATTTGTTCAACTTTTTCTTCAAAAGATTTTTTTTGATTTTCGTAGGTCGCTTTGAATGGGTAGAGGTTTACTACAACTAAGTCGATATTTTCGATTTTATTTTTTTTACAGAACGCTCGATGTTCTTTGTTATTACGAAGATTGAGGATGCCCCCAAAGACTTGCGGGGTCAGCGTCTTAATTCGTCCTTCGAGCCCCTCTGGAAATCCAGTGAATTTAGACACTTCCATAACATCCTTGAGTCCCGCTTCCGTGAGTGCTCGATACGTTCCTCCTGTTGAGAGAATGCGTATTCCGAGTTTTTGCAAGTCTCTTGCAAAATCGACAATTCCCGTTTTATCTGAAACCGAAATGAGGGCTGTTTTCATGGACAGGAGAAGTGTAGAGTATTTTTTTGGTTTGACAAAGTCTCTCTTTTGGTATTAAAGACTTTAGGTATAAGCATTTCTTCATGGGAACATCGAAACTCGATACGACAGGTTTTCCGAAAATTTCTAGTCAAACGGAAGAATTTATAGATTCCTCTACTGTTGAGGGGTTTCAGAAGACCGTTCAGAGATCGCTCGAAAATATTAAATCAAAAATCAATGAACTCCTTTCTTTTGGAGAGGATCCTAAAGTGAAATCAGTGCTTGATTTTTTTGAGGAATATAAAAAAAATATAGAAGAATTAATTTCTTTCGTTCAAAATCATACCAAAGAAGAAATCAGCAAATATCTTTTGGAACACGGATTTTTGGATGAAGGAGAAGTGTTTCAGAATTTATAAAGTTTCGCTGAATTTGGGTTGGCGAGAAGCCTGTTTTGCAGAACTTTTTGGATGGCGGATTCAGAAGTATTCCCGAAATCCCAGCATTTATAAATCTTTACCGATACTTCTGTTTTGAGGAGTGCGGAAAGTTTTTCACCCAAAGCAGAAGCCGTGTCATCTTCCAGTGGAAGTACGGCATATTTGTTTTGTGATAAACCCGGGTTCTGAGGTTCTTTGAACCCGGGTTTGGGTATGAGGACTTCTTTATTTTCATTGAGAATAAGACCGGATTCGAGAATTTTTTTCTTATCTAGGGCTTTCCCCGTTATTTCAAAAAGAATACTTTTTTCGAAATTTATTTTCTCTCCAGATACATCACTTGCGGCTTGTGAAACGGAAAAGGATTCATTGTCGGTAATGATAAGTTTCTTTTCGAGAAGAAGAGCCTTTTCCTCGGGGACAAAAGGCTTTATTTCAGGCAGTTCGGATTTGTGAAATTCTCCAATTTTAACGCTTGAAGGAGAGTGTTTTGCCTCAATCCACTTTTTCATTGAAGCAAAGATTTGGTCTCCGTCGAAATGATCATAAAATCTTTCTGGATGAGGCATGATAGCCCCAATCGTTCCTTCATCATTCACGAGCATAGCGACTGCATATTTGGCTCCATTAGGGGTAATGGGAAAATCGGTACTCACGTTCCCTTCAGCATCTGCATATCGATAAGCAACGTTTTTATTTCCGGCAAGTGCCTTGAGAGCCTTCGTATCAATAGAAGTAAATCGTCCTTCTCCATGAGCAATGGGAACTTGTAATAGATCTTTGGCGGCACAGGTAAAAGCGGTATCTAGTCGTTCTTTTTTGAGGTGCACCCAGACGTTGTAGTATCCTGTTCCCATAACGTGGCCAGAGGGATTTCGTCGGATATTTTCCGCGAGAGCAAATGGGACAGGATTGTCTCCCACGGGGATAAGTCCTGATTCCACAATCATCTGAGCTCCATTACAAACACCCAAGATAACTTTTCCTTTTTTGGCTTCCTTTCGGAGTTCGTCAAAAATCGGTTCTCGTGCGGGAATGGCTCCTGATCGGCCTCGATCTTCAAAAGAAAATCCCCCAATCAAAAAATAGGCATCAAATTTGGAGAGATCCCGAGACGAGTTCGGGACGCTTCGCGCTTTTTCGTTCCAGAGAACGAGCTCTGTATCAAAGCCATTTCGTTTTCCTGCTCGAATAGATTCCGTTTCACAATTGTTTCCAGGAAAGGTGATGACAGCGAGCTTGGGTTTCATGGGCAGTTGAATTGTACTAATTTTGAAGAAGAAAAAAAGGGTGAATATTTTCATCCCGGGTTCAAAAATTCTTAGAACCTGGGATGAAGGGGCGCGAAAGAATGGTTTTAAAAAAATAAAAAATCGGTACACTTCTCTCGTTCATGGAACTTACTGATATTCTTTTAATTGCATTGTTTGTCCTCGTGGGGGGCGGATTGGGATTCGTCATTTTCAAAATCACAACCACTTCTCAGAAATCTCCAGAAGAAATGAAACGTCTTCTTGAGGAATTTCAAAAAGATAAAGAATCTCGATTTCGCGAATCAGAAAGTTTGCGCAATGAATTGAGAGAGAGTTCTAAGGGACTCCGAGAAGAATTTCATAGAGTGAATCAGACAGTTGATACAAAGCTTTCAGAATCTGCTAAACAGCTCAATGAGCGGCTTGATAAGTCTTCCAATGTCATTGGAAATCTTCAAAAAGAACTTGGGAAAATGGGAGAAATTGGATCCAAAATTGAAAATCTCGATAAAATACTTCGCGCTCCCAAGGGGCGAGGAGGAATGGGGGAAGAGAATTTAGAAGAAATATTGAGGTCTGTTTTTCCAGCGAATCTATGGGAACGACAGTATTCTTTGGGGACGGGGCTCGTGGTGGATGCGGTGGTCAAAACCTCTAATGGACTTATCCCCATTGATGCAAAATTCCCACTCCCCGCATTTGAACGAATTGTTCAGGCAGAAAATGACGAAGCGCTTCTGAAGGCGCAAAAAGAATTTCAAAAAGATGTAAAAGTTCGAATTGATGAAGTGTCTAAATATATTCGTCCAGAAAAAAATACGCTTGGATTCGCACTTCTTTTTCTTCCTAACGAGAATGTGTACTACGAGGCAGCAATCCGGTCAGGAGAAATTTCAGAGTATGCCAAGAAGAAAAAAGTTCTCCTAACGGGGCCCAATACCATGCTTTATGTCTTACAAATGCTTTTTCAGGCATATCAGAGTCAGGAATTTGCACGCGAAGCTCAACGCGCCTTGGCAGAACTTTCAGGAGTTCGTAAACAAGCAGAAAGACTTGATGAAGAAATTGGAATCCTTGCAAAGCATATCGGCAACGCTAATAGCAAAGTAGCGGATGTTCAGGGAGCTAATCTCAAACTTCAAGGGCAAATTGATAAAGTTTCGGCACTTGAAGAAGGCATAACGCCTCAAGAAAACGAATCTGATAAACTTCTCTAATTTTTATGAATCTTGATTTTTCCGGTTCTGACGCAGCTTCTCTCTTGAGACAACACAATATCCCCCTCAAGGTTTCGGAAGTACAGTCCCTTCAAAAGCAACTTGGGCGCCCAATGACTCTCACCGAGGCTAATGTTTTTGGAATTCAACTTTCAGAACACTGCTCATATAAAAGTTCTCGAAAATTTCTGAAGGGGCTTCCAACAAAGGGAGAAAATGTCATTTTGGGGCCTGCAGAAGATTCGGGAGTGGTTCGAGTATTTTCAGACCAAGGAGAAGATTATGCGATTGTTGTAACGCATGAATCACACAACCACCCGTCCCAAATAGTTCCCTACGAGGGGGCTGCGACAGGGGTTGGGGGAGTGATGCGTGATATTCTCTGTATGGGATCTCGCCCGGTGGGATGTATTGATAGTTTGCGTTTTGGAAATCCAGAAAAAAATCTTCAACGGAATATTGCACGGGAAGTCGTAAAAGGAATTGCTGGATATGGAAACCCGTTAGGTGTTCCAAATGTTGGAGGATGTGTCTATTTTGATGAAGGATTTAATGAAAATTGTCTCGTGAATGCTACGGGGATTGGAGTTTTGAGGGGAGCAGAACTCATTCATTCTTATGTTCCTCCTCAGGCTGCCGAAGAAAAATGGGACCTTTTGATTGTCGGAAAACCCACAGACAACTCTGGGTTTGGGGGGGCGAGTTTCGCTTCAGACACATTTGAAGAAGATGATGATCTAGAAGCCAAAAAGGCGGCTGTTCAGGAGCCCAACCCATTCCTTGAAAGACATTTGATAGCATCGATTTTGGATTTATTTGAAACACTCAAGAAAGAAGGAACATACGATAAAATTTCCTGTAAAGATTTGGGGGCGGGAGGAGTTGTTTGTGCGACTGTTGAAATTACCGATGCTGCTGGATTTGGTGCGGATATTGATTTGGAAAAACTTCATACCGTTGGACAGTATCCTCCGCATGTTTTTGCCTGCAGCGAAACACAGGAACGGTTCTGTTTTGCTTGTCATCCGTCATTGACGGATCAAATTGTCCATCATTTCAGAGAGAAGTGGGAACTCGGACGAGTCGCCGAAAATGCAGGAGCTTCTGTTATCGGAAAGGTTCGGGCTGACGGGAAATATTGTGTGAAATATAAAGGAGAAACTCTTTGCGATGCTCCGGCAAGTCTAATCACCCAAGGGATTTTGTACGACCGAGAATACAAAGTAGTTCCGCCTCAGGAAAAAAAGACTGAAGTGAAATTTGAAAAAGGAGAAATCGTGTTTCACTAATACGCTCCTACAAAAACTGCCATAATAAAAATCCCCCTTCAATTCCCCCTTTTTCTCAGGGGGAAAGAGGATTTTTCTCCTGTTATCATTGCGTGAGGAATTGCTCTTCTCCTCCTTTTTTAAAGGAGGGGGTGGGGGTGGATTTCTCTCTCTTTGAAAAAGAAGGTTATAATAACAACGAAGATTTAGAATCCTCCTTCTTTGTGGAAGAGTCCAAAATCAAAGAAGGGAGAAAGATTTTTTTGTGCGTATTCAAAAACAATACTCTTTTGTCTCCCTCCAGATTTCCCAGTGGAATGGATAGCGGCTTTACTTGGGGGCATTTCGGTATTTGCAAATGTTACAGTAATGGGGTTATTTTCGTCTAAATTTGTGAGAGAAAAAAAACACTGTGCGGGATCTGCCCCGATATCAGAAAAGGTTTTGTCAATCGTTGTATTTCCGAATTCGTCATCAGAAATTCCTAATTTCTGGTCATAAAAATGGGGAAAATCTCCAGGATTAGAAATATTTTGGAGAGAAATGGTCCCATTATTACTCTGGCAGAGAAATTTCCATTGGAATCGTCCTCCTTCAACAGATAAATCAAAATCTCCAACGGGTCCTGCCAATACTCCCTCACTCGGATCAGTATCTTTTCGGAGACGGAGTTTTTGAGTTTGTTTTGGGTTTATGCGGAGTGAAAAACTAGTTTCGGGGAAGAGTGGCTGGAGATTTTGAATAGACAATATTAACTTCGCACTTTGATCATCAGATTTGGGGGATGTTTCATAGTTTTCTATGTTTTGCACGGGTTCGGCATTCATTTCTCGTAATGCTATTTCGACACCAGATTCTGCGGCAAAATATGCTTTTTCTCCGAATAAAATATCAGAAGAGAATTGGATTTCTGTTGCAAGAATTTTTGCAAGACCAATGCCAACCGTTACGATAAGTGCAGAAAGAATAAGCGTCACAAAAAGCACGGCTCCCGAAGATTTTCGAACAAATCTTTTCCGTCGAAAGTGAAGAGAAAATCTATTCATATTTTCGAGAAGAAATGGTTGTTTGGATGCTTATATTGATTTCTGGGTACTGGAGAGAGACTGCTTTTAGAAAAATCGTTGCCTTCGGTTGCAATTGGGCTTCTTTTTTTCCTAAATTTTCTGGAGCGGAAGGGTCGAGGAGTGGACTTATTTTGAAAAAAACAGCTTCTACATTAAATATCTTGGAAAA
This sequence comes from Candidatus Altimarinota bacterium, assembly GCA_021736215.1. Lineage (GTDB taxonomy): Bacteria > Patescibacteriota > Gracilibacteria > UBA4473 > UBA4473 > JAIPGI01. Next base: position 52,803 of record JAIPGI010000001.1, on the reverse strand, counting down.
AAGTGGGGCCCCATCCATGGAAAGGGTATAGAAATCTTTTCCCTGCCACTGAAAGGCCGTTCGTTCAAATTTATGTATTTCATCACTCCCCACTCCCCGTGTAAAAAGTGTTTCAGAAGATCCGGGGTTTGTGCTGGAATCATCATAAGCTTGATAATGAATTGAAAAGGATCGGATTTTATCTGCCATTCGGATAACAGCGAAATTTAACTCTTTCTGCAATTGTCGTGCCGCATCGGCACGCTGGCTTGCCTGAAGGAGAGAAAAATAACTTCCCATCACGGCTGATAAAACAATCCCTGCAATCACAATTGCGACCAAGAGTTCGATAAGAGAAAATCCGTTTCGTTTCATTTTTTGTACCAGTTAGTAAGTACTTCGGACATAGAAATTTCGCCGTCATCCCCTCTCTGTGGCCAAGAAATAGTACAAGTGATAGTCATTTGTTTTGGTGAAGCTAGTGGGTCATTGTTTTTGTACAGAATATCAGAAAGAGTTAGTCTTCTTTGGAAAATCATCCCTTTTCCAGAAGAGGGATTCCAGGGAGTTTCATGAAAAATAGTATTATTTTCCAAAGAGAGATTAAAAGGGGGGTGTGGGGCATCAATTTGAAGTCCGAGTTGATTTTGGCAAGAAGTGGTTCCGCCCCCAGGAAGCGATTCTGGGGTAGACCAAATCCGATAAGATTTGTCTTTTTCGGGGAAAGAACAATCCCACGGAAGATTCTGTTTCCAAGCACTATCTCGAGCATTTCTAGCAAGTTCTAAACATTCTTGCGCGAGATAAAGAGCCACTATTCTATTTTTATTAAATGCTGTTTCCGTTATAACCGTTCCCATGAGAACCACCGCGCCCGATAGCGCTGTTGCCAATATAACGATGGCGATGATCGTTTGAATGAGAGCAAAACCAAGGGATAATTTTTTCATTGGGACCAGAGACGTTCGATAAGTCCAGAGGCTTTGTGAATACGAAGCCCTCGGGATTCTCGTTTGTGATTTTGAATGCGAATATCAAGAGTATTGTCTGGAAAAGCGAGAGTATCTATGTCTCCGTGAGGAGGAAAAAAACGAATTGCAAAAGTTTCGGTTATCATAATGTTTGGAAGGAGCGAGAGGGTAGACGTTTTTTTCTGAAGACAAGTAGGATATTCACATTCAAATATTTCTAGTTCGCTTGCTTTCTGAAGAGCAGAAACCCCGAAAATTCGTGGGACCGATCGGCTCGAAGAAAAACTTTTTTCAAGAGTAGTTTCTATTAATTGAATAGAAAGATCGAGGTCCTTTTGGCGTTGATACGCAAAAAAAGAGGGGGCGACAAGGGAGCTCATAATTCCCAAAATCACGAACGTTATCATAATTTCAATGAGAGTGAACGCCTTTTTGTTCATGGTTATCCAGCGATAAAGAGCTCCTGGAGTCGGAAAATAGGGGTCATAATAGCCATAGCCATGAAAACAACAGCGCCTCCTACTACAATAATAATAAGCGGTTCGATGAGAGTGCTTATGTTTCTGAGTTGGGCGTCTACCTCTATTTCATACTGAGAAGCTGTTTTTTGTAAAATCTCGGGTATACGTCCACTTTTTTCACCAATTTCAAGTACTTCTCCTAAAATACGATCGAGAACAAGGCTTTCACTGAAACTTTTATGGAGCGCTTGTCCACGAATGGTTTTTTCGCTGATAGCGAATATTTCTAGTCCCACAATGCGATTATGAATGATCTCTGAGAGAAGCTGAAGTGCCTTTACAACAGGGATTCCCGACTGCATAAGGGTTGCGAAATTGCTTGCAATCTGCACTGTTTGAATATTATTTATCATGGAATGGAAGAATGGGATTCGCAAAATAAACCGATGCCAAGTAAGTATCCCGCTTTCTGTTCGCTTCCAGTTTCGGAAAAGGATTCCTATAGCCACTACAACGGTAAGAAGGAACCACCAGTAGTGTTGGAGAAACCAGGAACTACCGATAAGAACTCGTGTCGCAAAAGGAAGTTCTGCACTTGGAAATTCCGAAAAAAGAACGATAAATTTGGGGACAACAAAAATCATAATAATTATTGCTGCCATGATAATTGAAAACACAACAGTTGCTGGATAAGTGAGGGCGGAACGAAGTCGAATTTGTATTTCTATATTTTTTTTAATTTGTTTGGCGATGGATTCCAGTGTTTCTTCAATTTTTCCTGCCATTTCTCCGGACAAAATCATTTTAATTTCTGATGAAGAAAAGACATCGGGATACTTCCCCATACTTCGAGAAAAACTCTCTCCATTCTGGATCATGTCGTACACGATACTGTTGAGAACTCGTTGGAAACGGATGTTCCGTTGGCGTTCTGCCAAAATTTCCAAAGCTCTAACGAACCTCACTCCTGAATTTACGAGGAGCTGAAGAGAATCAAAAAATATTCCCTTCTCCTTCATGCGAACAGGGGAATTATCAATAATAAAATCATTGACCTTGTCCCACAGTGGGTCGTCCCGGCGATCAGTTATTCCATAAATGATTTTTCGGACAGATTCTCTTTTCTTTTGATCATCAAGAAACTTCATTTTTCAGTTTGAAAAAAGGAATAAAGACTAACTCCAAACTGAACGGACAAAGATCCGTTTTCTCTTGTTGTCGTTATATTGAGATTATCCATCCCGAGAAATCGAGGACTATTTTCAATAGCTACCAAAAAATCCTTTATTTTTTCTTTGCGACCAGTGGTGGAGAATCGGATACTTAATTCGGGCAGTCCAACTTCTGAATTTTTTCCTTTAGAAAATTGAAGACTCGTGAATCCAAATCCAGTTTTAAGAGATATTTGCTTTAAAAATTGCATGATTTTTTCTTGCTCGTTTTCTACAGGAATTTGAGAGAGAAGAGATTTATTCTCTTGTTGTGCAGATTTTATGATACCATTAAGAGTTTGTAGTTCTTGGATTTTTTCGGAAAGAGTATTCTCAAGGCCTTGATTTACCACTTTCATATTTTGTATTTCTGAATACCAAGGAAGAACGATAAATCCAATAGAGGAAACCAAAAGAACGAAAATAAGAATATGCCAACTTTTCATTGTGGAGAATTGCTAAGTGTAAAAGTAAGTTGGAATCGGAATACTTTTCCCATTTTCGCCAAAACAGTTCCTTCCACGCTTTCCGCTTCAGCAAGAGAGCTTACAAAAGGAAGATGAATAGAGGGGTCTTGCTTTAGTTTTTCGAGTAACAATTCTATATCTTCCATGCTGGAGGCGATGCCATCAATTGATATTTCTTTTTGAGGAGAGGAGGCAAATTGTAGGAATTGTATCGTTGGAGACTCGAGTTTTAATATTTTTTCAACAATTTCCGACCATCGAACACGATATTTTTCTGCTTTCGAAAGAGCTGTGGCGGCCTGATTGTAGGCAACGGAATTTGTTCCTTGAGACAAACCCTGTAGCGTTTTTATTTTTACTTCTATTTTTTGAGAAAGTTCAGTTTCTTCTTTCTGGAGAACGTATTTTTTCCAGGATAAAAACACAATAGAAAGGGCGACGAGTACTATCAGTCCAAGGGCAATAGTTGTTAAAAAAGACACACGATTTTCCGTAGTGTCCTGATTGGTGTTGGCAACAGAACCCCTTGGGGAATCGTGGAAATTTGTATGTGTTTGCATTTTTCTTGAATTATATACGTTCTTTGGACAAAAACCAAAGTTGCGATTTTTACATGGGTTAGGTCGAGCGAAGGAAAGTTTTTATTTTTCATGAAATATGCTACAAGGGGTCAGAAATGAATGTGAAATTTATTGGAAGCGACTTTGGGCCACTTGTCTTGGGGAGAACTATCCTCAGACGTTTCCCAAAAGCGTCTCTAGAGTTGGAGGTTTGCCTTTCGGCGGAGAAGTCTTTTCAGGGAGATTTGTGTCGGAACGCTCTCTTAAAAATATTGGTTCAATATACTCGATTTGGAAGAATCGGAGTTTTTTATGATCGAAAAAATATTTCAGCAAAAGAATTTTTTCAAAAAATTTCAAAAGAAACATTCGATTACGCTCCTCACAAGGTTTGTCGGGCAGAATCGTTGCCGTGTTTTTCGTTTTTCGAAACACAAATTCTCTACGAGATGGCAAACGAAGGATTTTCCCAAAGTGTTGAATTTAGAAGACTTATGCGAAAGGTCCTCCGACGGGCAAAGAATCATCACTGTGATTGCGTCTTTTTTTGTGAAACTATTTTCGGGGAAGAGCGGACGAAAAAAATACTACAGCATCTCGCAGGAACACAACTTCAAGTTTTTACTCCAGATGATTTTTTGGTTTTCGAGGATACGAAAGAAGGGAGAAAACGATCTGTAAAAATTACAACAGAAGATGATATAGAATTTGTGCACCAGCGAGCGGAAGAAATCCTGTGTACGAAACTCAAGAAAACGGACATAACACATTGATTTTTTAGCATGTTTGTGCTAGAATAAGGAGATGGGGAATGAAGTAAAAAGCACATTTCTTGGAAATATAAATCGTGAATTTGAAGAGCGAGAGGTTTCTGAACGAGCCAAGAAAGAAGGGCTTGGATATGTAAATTTAGAAAAATTCGCTGTTGATATAGACGTGCTCAAAATCGTTCAAGAACCTGAGGCAAGAGTAGCGGAAGTGTTCCCTCTTTCTCAGGTTGGGAAAAAATTACGCGTTGCAGTAGTAGATCCTGATAATACCGAGACAAAAACACTTCTTGAAAAACTTAATTCCAAATGGAAGACGGAAATATTCCTCTGTTCACCAAGCTCTCTTGCATATGCATTGGGGCATTATGACACGGATCTTTTTAGAAAACGAAAAGTAGAGAGATCTGTCGAAATCTCCGAAGATAATACGACAAATGTCATTACAAAAATAAAAAACTTTGGGGAATTGGCACAGAAAATTTCTAGTATGCATGCAGAAACTGCTTTGAGTGAAATAGAAATTACCGCTGTTGATGCTGATGCATCAGACATTCATGTACAACCCAAAGAACAAGGGGCGGTGCTTAGATTCCGTATAGATGGGATTTTGCATGATATTTTCTCTTTGGATAATGAAACGACAAAAAAACTTTTGAATCGAATTAAATATGAAGCTGGAATGCGTTCCAATATTTCTGACGTACCACAAGATGGACACTCAAATTTTGATATGAATGGACGGAAAATAGATGTCCGTATTTCAACACTTCCAACTCCTTTTGGAGAATCGGTTGTTATGCGACTTTTGGATTCACAAAGAGGAATCAAAGATTTTACAGAACTTGGATTTTCTGAATATGTTCGAGACAAAATGCTCACAGCATTGACCAATAGAAATGGACTTATTTTGGTTACAGGACCTACGGGAAGCGGAAAAACAACAACACTCTACTCAATGTTGTCGGAACTCAATTCTTCCCAAAGAAAACTGGTTACCCTTGAAGACCCTATTGAATATGAACTTCCAGGGATATCTCAATCACAGGTAAATGAGAAAAAAGAATATAATTTTGAAACAGGTCTTCAGGCTCTTTTGAGACACGATCCAGATATTATGCTCGTAGGAGAAATCAGAAGCTTCCAAACGGCAAAATTGTCAGCAGAAGCGGCGCTGACGGGGCATGTAGTTTTGAGTTCATTACATACAAATTCTGCCATTGGGGCTATCTCGCGTTTGCGGAATTTGGGATTAGAAAACTTCAATATTGCTCCAACAATTGTAGCTGTTTTTGCTCAAAGACTCGTGCGCAAAGTATGCCCTCATTGTGTCCAGAGAGTTGATATTCCAAAAGACCCAAAAATCAGGACAGCTATACAGCGACTCGAAGAGAAAATACCAGGAATTTCCGCTTCCACGACAGTTCCCAAGTCTGTCGGATGTGAAAAATGTTCTCAGACAGGGTATATGGGACGAATTGCTGTTTGTGAAGCGTTTCTCATGACAGACAGTATTCGAAAGATAATTTTGGAGGGGAAGTCAGAAATGGAAATCAAGGATTTTCTCATAAATAAAACGGATTTTGTGACATTATTTGAAGACGGATTGATGAAAGTTTTGAAAGGACAAACAACTCTCGAAGAGTTATATCGCATCGTAAGTTAGTATTCTTCCTTGAGTGGAAGGTATATTTCCCTATAATGCGATGTGATGGAAGGATTTTTGGTGGCGGCCACTTTTTGGCAGAGTTATCTCCAAAACGTAACACAACTCAGACAAGTTCGGAGAGAGCCAGTTGTGCAACAGTCTCCTATAGAAATAAAGAATCCAGAATACTTCCCTCCTGCATACCAACGGAGGAAAGAGAAAGCGAAAGAATTTTTTTCTCGCATTGCTCGTCCATCGAAACTTGTTCAGAAAATTTCGCTCAAGGAGGATGTGCCGGTTTCCATTCAAGTTGAAAAACCAAACGGTTCCACAATTATTTTTTCCCCTCATCCAGATGACGAAGTATTGTGTTGCTCAGATGTGATACGTCGTATTGTATCGGATAAAGGAGATGTAAAAATCATTTTTTTGACAGATGGAGACGGACTTCAAAACTCTACATATGATCAAGCACAGGCCTACGGAAGGGTTCGAAAACGAGAATCGAGTGTCGCGGCAAGATTTTTGGGATTAGAAGTGTCGGATCTTTTTTTCCTTAATTTCCCAGATAGACACCTTTCGGATCTCGGAAATCAACAACTTCTTCGGAGCCAATATACAGGGCAAAATCACACGAATTGGGATAGTTATTTTGCATCGATGCCCTATTCGAGGGATGTCCTCAAAAAAAACCTCACAACACTTCTGAAACAAATTGCTCCCGTGCAGGTGTATATCCCTTCCGAAACCAAAGACACCCATCCTGATCATCAGGCGACTTCTCGGTTAGTTCGAGAAATCCTTTCGGAAAACGGACTTAGCCCCGCAGTTTTTGAATACACGGTACACGGACAAGTGGTTGATGAGGCTGAAAAAATAGCCGTCAATAGTAAAAAATTACGACTGATTCAATTTTTTCGATCACAGTTTCATGATAAATTTCACAAAAATGTCATGGAACAATTTGCCTATATAAAAGAAGTTTTTGACGAGGTATCCGATAAAATTGCGGAAAAGTAATTGACAACGTGTTCGATTTTGATTAAAAGGCAATTATTATAAATTTAGTAAATGAATACTTTGCAGGTAGAGAGCGTGACGGTTGAGGAACAAAAACAATCATTCCTCGATTTTTATAACCAGTATACGAGAAATAGAGATACGACCGATGAAGCAACAAATAGTGGATTTTTAATTTTAGCAGAGATAAATAATAACCTTCCAAAGGGGAGTCTTTCGGGACAAAAAATAGAAGAGCCATTTGTCGAAGAAGCTTGGAAATTGCTTCAGAAGTATATTGCAGAGGAAACACATGAAAAAACAATATCAGAAACGAATTATTTTTATGCCTTGACGGAAGGATCCAAAAAAGCCGTAAAAGATGTGATTACTTGTTGAGTGTTGGAATCCATATCTTGAGGGATATATGTTTTTTCAATGAGGAGCTAACTAATGAGTTTTAGAAGCCTTTCTTCGTCCAATGCGGGACCGATGCCAGAAAATCGAAAATGTTGAGGAGAGAGAATTTTTTTTGCAAGAGTTTCGACTTGGACTTTGGTAACGGACTGAATACGTTTCTTCCATACTTCGAAATCTTCGTGTTTGGCATAGAGAAGTGTGTCTTTCCCATAGTGGTGCGCCACTTCTTCAGTATCTTCCGTTGAGAGATCGATTTTCCCGCAGAGATAATTTTTGGCTTTTGTGAGTTCGGAAGCACTCACTCCATTGTTTCGAATATCATCATATTCGTGTCGGATGGCTTCTACGGCTTTGAGCACATCATCGAGTTTCACTCCAGCACGAGTTGTGAGGAGTCCCGTATCGGTATATTCGTCCACCTGAGTACGAATAGAATAACAGAGTCCTTTTTGTTCTCGTACATGCTGAAACATTCGGGCGCTCATGTTTCCTCCGAGAATTGTCGAAAGAACTTCAAGCGCTGGAAATGCGGGATCGGTTTCACTGAGTGCTCGTACTCCGAAAGAAATGTGGTACTGTTCCGTTTTTTTCTCACGGATTTTTAATTTTTTCGTGGAAAGAGAAGCATCAAATGAAGCCGAAGTGAGTGTTTTCTTTTTGGATTCAAAGGGAAAGTATTGCTCCAGTAAATCTAAATCCTTGGCATTTACGGCGCCAGCAACTGTAATAACGGTATTTTCGGGAACATAAAGACTTGATTGATAGTCTTTGAACTGTTTCTGGGTAACGGATTGAATAACTTCTCTCGTTCCAATTTGGTCTCTTCCTAATGGTTGGTCCCCAAAAACCAATTGTTCAAAATCCCAACTAATCTGATACATGGGAGCATCGAGATACATTGCCATTTCTTCGAGAATCACGCCACGCTCTTTATCGATTTCAATTGGATCAAATCGAGAGTGAAGCATCATGTCCGATAATACGTCTAGGGAGGCGGTGAGATTTTCTTTTCCAGACTTAATGTAATATCCAGCGTATTCCTTGCCCGTAAAAGCATTAAATACCCCTCCAAAACCATCAACCGCTTCGGAAACGGCTTTTGGAGTCTTGTATTTTTTGGCCCCCTTGAAAAACATATGTTCCAAGAAATGAGAAATCCCAGCGATGGAAATATCCTCGTATCGAGATCCAGCACCCACTAAAATAAGAGTCGTAACAACATTTGTTCCTGGCATTTCTACGGCTTGTAGACGGAGTCCATTTGAGAGAGTTTTGGTATGAATTTTCATAGTGTTTTTGTGATTCTGAGGGATGGTAACAGAAAAGGTTTGTTTTCGAAAAAACTTTTATTACGACACTCAATCCCGGGTTCAATGAATTTCTAGAACCCGGGATTGAGGCATTGCCTTTCAAGAGGAAAGGGAACGAGAAAGAGTGAGAATGAGAATTCTTGAGTTCGTTGGTGAGATGACTACAATCGCAGTATGCGGATTTTTCTGAGTATTCTCTTTTTGTCTTTTGGGGGAAGTACACTGGCGGCAACACTTCCAGAAGCAAATTTAACGATTACCCCTTCCACTATTGAGGAGGGGAAGGAAGTTACATTTGATGCTTCCGACTCTCGCAATACGAACGGACAAAAAGGAGGTTTGGAATATAGATTTCAGTTTAATCCTTCTCAGAACTGGACTCCGTGGAGCACGCAATCTCTTCAGAAATTCAAACCTCTTGATATGGGGACTTTTCAGGCAAAGTTGCAGGTGCGAGACAAGCAGTGGAAAACGGTTCAGACAACCTATCGGAAGTATCGTGTCGTGGGGGATATTTATCGAAAAATTCGAATAAAAGTTTCTCCAACTCGAATACGAGCAGGAGAACCGATATATTTTGAATTGGTATTTACTCTCCCGCGAACGGATGACCCCGACAAACTATTTGTTCGTTGGGATTTTAACTCTGATGGATTTTTTGAAATTCCATGGAGTGCTTACAGAATTGTTTCGCATGTTTTTGGAGATATGGAAGTGGGAAGTTTTTCTCCAACAGCGGAAGTAAAATTTCCTGACGGATCGATACAGCAAGTCCGAGGGATTGAACGCATTAGTGTAGCAGCGACTAGGCAGCCCATCTTCAAGAATTCTTGGAATAAAATTAATGTTCTTCCCCCCAGTGTAGTGGCCCCCATAGTGAATGTTTCTCCAGGGAAACAGGGGTTTAATGAAGATACAACGTTTCGTTTTGATGCGAGTAGTTCCCGTGTCGCTGAACACGCCTGGATTGAGTGGAGCTTTGATGGAGAAGAATTTGTCCAAGATAAAACGATTGTGTACAAAAAATTCGATTCTCCGGGGCGTCACGAAGTCCGAACAAGGACTTGTTACGACCATGCCAATCCACAGTGTCGAGAGACGCTTACAACCATTGATGTGCGGACCGATCCGATTGATTTCAGAGCTGAGATTAGTGTTCAAAATTTAACTCGCAATACAACTTTTTACGCGGGGAACACATCGGGGTACTTCGCGGTGGTCGTGGGTGATCGATTGCAATTTTCAGCGAATTTAAGACGTCAGGATGTTGTCGAAAAAGAGTTCTCTTATCGATGGGATTTTGATGGAGATAAGGATTGGGATACAATTTTTTTAACTTCGCCGGTAGCCGAATACGTCTTTCCTCGACCGGGGATATATTATCCAACGATTGATGTAGAAAATGAAAAAGGGCTGGATAGCATGGTCTCGATGCCTTTAACGGTGTATGCCAATACTGTTCCGCAGGCATCGTTTACTGTCGACAGACGAGAAATTTATCCAGGAGATTTAGTTCGTTTTTATCCCAAGGTTTCTGATTTACAAAATCGTAGCGGGGATTTGGAAGTGCGGTTTGATGCGGATGGGGACGGGAATTGGGATCAACAGTTTCGACGATCAACAACACATCAGTGGCGATATGATACTCCTGGAACCTATATAGCAAGTATGCAGGTGCGTGATGCGAATAAGAGTGTAACGACGATTTCACGAAGTATTACCGTCCTCCCCTACCAAACTCCAAAAGCACGTGTTACGATTTCTCAACGAGAGGGCGATACGAGAACAGCGTTCCGATTCGATGCTTCTCGCAGTAGTGGGCAAAACCTAAAATATTTTTGGGATTTTGATTACAAAGGACCGCAAGACATCGTCAATCAGGGACAATTGGTCTATTACAGTACCCCCAAAGTTCAAAAAAAATTTTCCACATCTGGAGAAAAACAAATTCTCTTGAGGGTTGTTGATGGTGGGGGGAATAAAGATGAACTCCATTTTCCGATTTTTATTTCGCAGTATACCGTTCCCCAAAAAGTTCCAGCAGTTACCCCGCTCTCTCCTGTGGCGAACCCTTCGTCTGCTCCGACAGTTCCTGCACCCACTTTTGTTTCGTCAAAGACGATAACTGCTCCCACCCTCTCGAGAGCAGATGTTTTCTTTTTACTCTATGAGACATTGGGGACGCCGCCTCCGTTTCCTACGGAAAATCCATTTGTGGATGTACGGGAGACAGATTGGTTCTATGATGTAGCTTTGCAAGCGAAACAAGACGGACTTATTTGGGGAGATTCTTTTTACCCCCAACAAATCATTTCTGCGGTAGAGGTTCAGGAATTATCTCAAGCTATCTTAAAAAAATCGATAGATATTTCTGATCCTGTAACACGAGAGGGGTTACAGCGAGCTCTCCAGAAGTAGTTTTTATTACGAGAAAAACTTGCATTTCTGAGTGCTTCTTATCACAATCGAAGCGATGAAATTCAATCATTTTCAAGACATTGTTCATCGCATTTGTGACGACATTCCTTGCCCTCGTTGTCGGGGAGATTTTGATGAATTGGACATAGAAGTTCAGGGGGCGAGTGAAAAAAACATTGAATTTTTTGCAGAGTGTCCACATTGTGGAGCAGAGGTTTGTATTTCGGCACATATCCAAACACGGGTTCCTATCAAACAAAACGGAGGGTTCCTTCAACGAAAACATAAAGGAATTAGAATCTCTCCTGACAATATTCAGCGCATTACCAACACCTTGCAAAACTTTAGAGGGAAGGATGTTCGAGAATTATTTTGAACCTTATGGCAGGAAGACTCTTGATTTTGGTGGTTCTGATAGGAGGAGGGATACTCTGGTTTTCATCCGATTTGGATATCAACGCAGATGGGATGTGGAAGAAAACACAGGCTTTTGTCTTGGAGAAATTTGGAACGGACTTGGAGGTTCAGCGAGAAATTTTGATGAAGAAAAAAGATGAACTTACCGCAACGCTTCAGGAATTGCAGGCGACACTGGAATCCAAAAAGGACGAAGGAGTTGATAAGCTAACAGAAATTCAGGACAACATTAATCGCACTCAAAAAGCATTCCAATCAACGAAAGAAGCTTTGGATGAATTACAAGATTCACTCAAAGACGGTGGGGAAAGTCTTGGGGTGATAGAGCCCTAATTCATTCTTGAAAAGGATTTCCTGAAAACAATTTGGAGATTGCCACGTCCGCCTGGGGCGGACTCGCAATGACAATATACCAATCCCGGGTTCAAGGAATTTCCAGAACCCGGGATTGATGCAGAGTGTTGGTATGAGACCTATCTATTGTGTCATAGCACCATATTTTTTTTTCTTTGCAAGCGGTTTTCTTAAAAAAAGACACTTTTTTTTGTAACAAAAGGAAGTATTTATCGTTCTAGAGACTGGCATTTTATGTGGTGGAGAGCTTGACTTTCTCACCAAAATTCATACGATGTCGAGGACTTGAACGGCTTGTTCCGCAAAGTGGAACTCCCGAACCGCCTGCTGACGTAGTATTCAGAATCTGTATCAGTGCGTGCGTAAAAAGGTCTCGGTCTTTCAGAACGGCGGCCGGAAGAGAATAGGGTTTTCCCGAGGCATAGCCTCGTAAACCAGTGATTCTCTCTCTAGATTTATTGATACAAATTCCCCTCGTCTAGGAAAGGTTTCCTAAAGCCTATCTAGCGAGGAATTACTTTTATTTTACTTTCTAATCGCACTTATAAAATGGACTTATTTGCCCAAATTAAGAAAAGTGTGGCATCAGTCGCTTTGGCAGCAATGGCTTTCATGTTCATTGCTCCAGTAGCTCAGGCAGCCTTGCCTTTTACTGATGCTTCAGAAATCCCTACCTGGGCCACAGAGGCTATTCAAGAGCTTCTCGACCAGGGAGTGCTGAGCGGAAATGATGACGGATCTTTTGCACCAAATCGACAATTGAATCGAGCAGAAGTTTCCAAGGTTATCGTTTTGGCTTCAGGAATCGATTTTGATACTACCGGTGGCCCTCACTTCCCAGATGTTGCTGAGGACGCTTGGTACTACGATTACATCGAAACAATGTACAACTACGGTTGGGTAAACGGATATCCTGACGGACTTTTCCGCCCAGGTGTCGGTATCAACCGAGCTGAAATTGCAAAGATGGTCGTAAACGCATTCGAAATTGATCAAGATCTTTCAGGAGCTCCTCATTTTGATGATGTTTCTGAAGGAGATTGGTACTACGGATACGTTGAGACAGCTTACAATAATGGATTGATGAAGGGTTACGGGGACGGTACATTTGGTCCAGCTAACGCTGTGACTCGTGCTGAAACCGCACACGTCGTTTACAATTCTCAATTGGTTGTAGCTGCACCAACAGGACCAGCTGAAGGTACGTTGGAAGTTGTTCTCTCAGGAGACACTCCACGCGGAACAAACATTCCTTACAATGCTACTTCCGTTCCATACTTCACGTTGGAACTTACTGCTTCTGACGACAGCGATGTTGAAGTTTCTTCTTTGACATTCACACGTCTCGGGCTTGGAGACAATGACGACTTCGACAATGTATGGCTCGAAATCGACGGATTCAAAGTTGGAAACGACAAATCCGTTAACAACGACGATATCGTTGAACTTCGGTTCAACCCACCAGTTGTTGTTCCTGCCGGACAAACATTGTGGGCTGATGTTGTTGCATCTTCTAAATACACAGCAGATGACAAAAATATCGGACATCACAACCGTTTCGCTCTTGTGAGCGCTGACGACATTTCTTCTACGGCAGCAAACGTTGTCGGAGACTTCCCAATCGAAGGTGAAGAAATGGCTGTTGCTGACTACGAAGTATCTCAGTTGAAATTCTCAACTTTGGGATCCGACACAACGATTGATGTTGGAGACAACTTCATCGAAATCGGTAAATTCCGAGTTTTGAATTCATCAAACACGAATAAAGATGTTGAACTTCGTGCTCTTACCTTCAAAAACGATGGTACAGCACAACTCGAAGACAACCTTGAAAACGTTGCTTTGTATGTTTCTGGTGAACAGGTTTCTGCTGAAACTATCATTGATGGTGACTACATGACATTCCGTTTGGATAACGGAGTAACAGGTGGTTATGTTATCGAAGATGGAGACAGCCGAATCTTCTCTATCCGAGCTGATATCGTATCTGCTGAAAAGAGCGATACAATCAACCTCAAAATCGACAACTTCGAAGATGTTGTTGGTGTTGAAATCGGAACATCTTTCGGTGTCAAAGCTCTTTCTGACAATGCTTTCGGTCTTGACTTAGACGGTACTTCTACTGTTACAAGCACGACTGTTTGTTCTGCAAAAGATGCTGAAGACGCTTGTGCTCGTTTGCGAGCTTACATGATCGACTCAGGAGACTTGAACGTTTCTCGTGATCCTTCATCTATTGGAAATCAGGAGTACTCTCCAGGATCCAACGATGTTGTGATTATGACTGCTCGTTTGGTTGTTGATCAACCTTTGTTGGTCGACGGAGTGATCATTCGTGTTGCCGCTAACTCTACGGTACAGGCTAATCCAACTGGAACAACTTGTGTTCAAGATTCTTTGGCTTGTTTCAATGCAGTATACGACAACTTCCGATTGTACTTGAACGACAAATTAGTAGACAGTGAAAACGACTTCAGTGGTACAACTACTGTTGCTCCAGTAACAAACTACTACTTGAACTTCAATACAACATTTGAAATTGCAGGAACTTCTATTTTGAAGATCGTTGCAAACGTTCAAGATGCAGCTCAAACAGGAGACAAACTCAAATTGAAGGTTGCGGCTACTGACTTCCAATCTCCAGAGTACATCTCTACCGGAGACCAAGTCGCTACAGCTGGACTTCTCGGTTCTGCCGAAGGTTCATTCGTAGAAGTTCGATCTTCTGCTTTGATTGCTACACAGACCAGTGGTCTTTCTGACGGTGACAAGATTGTTGCTGGAGTGGACGATGTTACATTTATGAAATTCGTTCTCGACAATAACGATTCTGGTGACGTAAACGTTACCTCTGCTACTGTTCAAGCTGACACAGCTGTTAATGCCACACCTGCTGGAGTTGGAGTTTCTGGATCTGCTCGAACCTACACCAACTTTACGTTGGCAGTATTCGTCGACGGAACTCAACAGGGTTCTGCCAAAAACCTTTCTACTGCTGGAGTTGCTACTTTCAACGACTTGTCAGTAGTTATCCCATCCGCTGGACAGAAGGAATTTACAATCGTTGTTGATACGATTGAGGCTTCTGCTACAGCAATTACTACAACTATTAATGATGTTGCTATCGCAAATGCTGATACCACATTGATCTTAACTGCGGTAACCGGAATGACTGTTGGAGATATCTTCACCATTGCGACAACTGGTGTTGCCGACACTGAACATGCTATTACAGTAATTGACACTGGAACAAAGACTGTAACTTTCGCTCCTGCTTTGGCTACGGCTACGTTGCCTACAAATGGAGACACTGTTACTATTAAACACCAGGTCAAACTCAACTTGACTGCGGTTGACGCAGACAATGTTGAAAATGGTCAACAAGTTAATGTTGTTGATAGTGGTAATACGGCAGTTTCTACAGGAAACCCAATTCAGGGAAGTTCCTTCGAATTGGTTAGTTCTGGTAGTTTGACGGTGAGTCTCGACACAACGGTGGCTTCTGACATCTTGGTTGCAAACCAAGCAAATGTTGAAGTCCTCAAAGTTCGATTCAACGCCGCAGACGATGAAGTACAGATCAAAGACATCTACTTTGAAAATGATCTTGGTAATACTGTTGGAGATCGTGTCGACTTCAAACTCTACAATTCTGCCGGACAATTGGTTCAACAGAAACAAATGAGTACTGGAAAAGTACACTTCCAATTGGCAAATCAAGATCGTATCCGAGTGCCAAAAGATGACTCAAGCTACGTTACCGTTAAGGTTGATGTACGAGACATCACGAAGGCTAATCAAACCGGATCACGATTGAAATTGGCTTTGGAAACAACCAATGCCACAAAGGGTATTGAGGCTGTTACAGCCGCAACCGGAGACGATATTGCTACTCCATCCGCTGGTTGGGGTGATGCAGTAGTTGGTCAAGACTTCGTTGTCTACCGAACCAAGCTCAAGATTGCTCCTGCTTCAACGCAGCCATCTATGAACTTGCCTTCTACGGCTTCTACAGAGTTCTACCGATTTACAGTTACCGCTGATGCTCAGCGTCAAGCTGAAATCGGACGAGTTACTATGGATATTGCTTTGAACGGATTGGTAACTCATGGAGCAGATGCAGTTGCTTTGACAACTCAAAAAGTTGTTAACGGAATGCCAGATAATAACCAAACTTACACGACTTCTATCGTGAGTGGTTTGGGAACGTCTGCTACTTCTGGTCGAGTATCCATTGATCTCAATGGAGAACGACTTTCTGCCGGAGAATCACGGACATATGCTGTATTTATCTCTAACATCATTGAATCAGGTACTTCTGAAAACTCAGATGGTGCTACCGTTACTTTGTTGCGAGACTTAGCTTACGGAACACCAGGTAATAAGTACGACCAACAACTCGTTGGTGCTACTATTACCGTTGGAGGTACAGCTTTGGCAGGTGGAGAAGATCCAGCTGTTGCTAATATCGTTGTCGGTGGTGAAACCATCGCAGTTAATATTGCTGACGGAGCTACAAATAATGCCATTGCAACCGCTATCGCTGCTGCAATTGATGCTAATAGTCTCTTCTCTGCTTCTGCTACTACAAACGTAGTAACAATCTCTGCTTCTAGTGGTGCTGCTAACGCAACCATCACAACAACTGCTTTGGTTGCTGCTATCGATGCTGCAGACGTATCAGATAATGATACAACGTTGGCTTCATCTACTTACACAACTTTGGTTGTTTGGTCTGATGAATCTGATCCAGCTCACACTGCTTCAACTCTTGATTGGTTGAACGGTTACTTGCTCAATGTTGATACAAACGGTAAACGTTTGCAGAAATAATTGGGACCTATCTGATAGATACAGAGAGAAGTATTATACTTCACTGATATCGACCAACATCGGATAAATAAAAACCCCGCCTTGGGCTTCTGCCCTCGGCGGGGTTTTTTGGTATAGAGGGAAAGGAGTACGTCGATCCCGGGTTTTGGAATCTTTTAAACCCGGAATCGAAACTCCCTTTTTCAATCCTATCCCGGGTTCAAGGTTTCCCGAACCCGGGATAGAAATATAGAGTAGCTCCGAGCCCGGGTTTCAAGCATCTCAAAACTCGGGATAGAAACCCACCCAAACCCGGGTTCTAGAACCCGGGTTGTATCAAGAAAAGAATCTCCATATAATGTTTCCGATGCCAAAAAGAACTCTTGAAAAAGAATGTTATTATCACATTTACAATCGTGGTTATAATCAACAACAGCTTTTTTTTGAGAATCGGGATTATGAAAAATTTCAGAACAATATCTCTCGGTATCAGGAAAAGTTTTCGAGTATCAGAATTCCTGTTTGGTGCATTCTTCCAAATCATTTTCATTTTTTGGTTTTTGAATGCGATCCCGGGTTTCGGACTTCTTTAAACTTGGAATCAAATACGGAGACCGATCCCGGGTTCAAAAAAATTCAGAACCCGGGATCGCATTCAGGGGTTCAGGCTTCTCAAGACCTAGGATTAAACACAAAGACTGAACCCGGGTTTAAAGGAGTCCGAAACCCGGGTTCGCATTCGATCCCGGGATTGGAATCTTCATCAGAATCGAACATATCTTCTTTTCTGAATAATCTTCAGCAATCCTATGCGGCTTTTTTCAATGCCAAATATGGCAAAACAATAAAAAAAGGTCTCAAATCTCCCGTTTTTGAAGGTCGTTTTCAGGCACGAGAAATCACCGATGAGGCCTATTTATCTTGGCTCAAAACATATATTGAATACAATCCTGTCAAACACGAGCTTGTTGATACGTCCGAACAATGGGAACACTCCAGTTATGGAGGAGATCCCGAGTTTGGAACTTCTTTAAACCCGGGATCGAATACACGGGTTAAAATAACCCAGAACCTAGATTCGAACACAGAGACCACTCTCGGGTTTCGGACTTCTTCAAATCCGAGATCGAAAACAAGGATTCAGGTCTCCCAAAACATGGGTTCAAAAATAAAAACAGATTCCACAAAAACCAATCCCGGGTTCAGGGAAATTCAGAACCCGGGATTGAATACATATGAAGAGAGTCGCAGTGATTTTGATCCTTACTTTGATTAAATGATTACCCGCCTTACCCTCAAAGACTTCCGAAATTACGCCAATACAACATTTGATTTTACAGAGAAAAATATTGTCCTTTTTGGCGATAACGGAAAAGGGAAAACAAATATCCTTGAAGCGATTTCTCTTTTGAGCGTGGGGCGAAGTTGGAGGGAATCGAGTCCCGCCGATCTCATTAGAGAAGGGGCGACCAATGCAATCGTTCAAGCAAATGATAGCGACGGGAATAACTATCAAGTCATGATTACCTCTCGATCGAGAAGTTTTTCGCGAAATCAGAAAAAGCAATCGTTTAAAAAATTCTTCGGCAATGTGCCAACACTCCTTTTTGTTCCAGAGTACCTGACACTTTTTTCCGCAGCCAAGCGGGATCGACAGAAGTTTTTTGACCGGTTTTTGTTTCAGATTTCGCCCCAATACCGAGAGGATTTGACCCGTTGTAATAAAGCTGTGAAACAGAAAAATGCACTTTTGAAAAGTTACAAAGAAACAGTTCGAACTCGGGGCTCTTCAGAGTTCGAACTGAGTTCGCTCATCGCTCCATGGAATCAGATTTTGTCTGAAACAATTCCTCGTATCGCACATGAACGTATGGATCTTTTGAAAAAACTCACCCCATTGGTGCAGGACTCGCTTCAAGAAATGTCTCATCAGAAAAATTCACTAGATATTCAGCTCGTTTTTCCAGAAAAATGTGAAATGACAACCGAAAAAGTAATGGCGTTTTTTGAATACGCTCAGCCACGAGAAATTGCCGCTCAAAAGTGCCTTCTAGGACCCCAAAGAGACGATTTTGCATTCTCGTTTCGAGGAAAGCCTCTAACTTCTACCGCGAGTAGAGGGGAAACACGGTCGGTGCTTTTGGCACTTTTGGTCGCTCAAAAAAAAATGTTTTACGATATCCTTCATCAACATCCACTTTTGCTTCTGGATGATGTGTTTTCTGAGCTCGACCAGTTCCGTCAGGATACACTCGAAAACCTCTGCAATGAGTCACAGATATTTTTTACAACCACACACGAGTCTCACTTCGAAAACTTCTCCCACACACTCCAGCGGGTGGAAATAAAATAAAAAATTATTGTTGTCTCCTTTTTTGGAGTTTTCGTTTTTTGGGAGTGCGTTCGTCGTCATGACTGTCGCGCACTTCGATTTGTATGGACGTTCCATGAAATCCGTATTTCTCTCTGATTTTATTTTCGAGATACCGCCTATAACTGAAGTGAAATGCCTTGGCGTTATTCACAAAAAAAATAAATTTTGGAGGGGAAACAGCCACCTGACTGAGGTATTTAATCGTTCCACGAATCGTTCCCGATGTCGGAAGAACATGACCATAATATACCTCTGGGAGAAATCGATTGAGTTCCGCGGTAGATATACGTTTTGTGCGTTCGTGATAAATAGCCTTTGCGGAAACCAAAACATCATCTACGCCTTTTCCTGTTTTGGCGGAGAAAAAAAGCACCGGAGCCCACGGCAAGAATCGTATATGATCAGAAAGATAGGTAAGATATTTTTGTCTCACCTGATCGAGTTCTTCTCCCCACATTTTGACTTCCGAGAGATCCCGAGTATCGCTTTCTTCTTGTCCACGGGTTTTTTCGCGTACGAGATCGAATTTATTTACACAGATAATAATCCCCTTTCCAGCTTCAATTATTTTCCCAGCAATGGCGAGATCTTGATGTGTTATTCCGTCGAGAGCATCCACCAAAAGAGCACAAACATCAGCTCTTTCCATAGCTTCTCGCGTTCGGACACTACTCCAAAAATCTAAGTCTTTTCCGATTTTCCCTGGACGACGAAGTCCTGCCGTATCCAAAAAAAGAAATTTTTGACCATCTTCGGTTTCATAGGAGGTATCAATCGTATCTCGCGTGGTTCCTGCCACGTCAGAAACAACGGATCGGTTTTCTTTGACAAGGGCATTAAGGAGCGAAGATTTTCCGACATTGGGGCGTCCGAGAAATGCGACTTTTATAATACTTTCTGCTGGGGCTTTTTCATCAGGAATATCATCATCCGAAAATTCGATTGGAGCGGGTGTTTTTTCAAATCCTGCTTTTTCCAAATGGGTTTCGATTACCTCTTCCAGCTCCCACAGCCCCGTATAATTCTTTGCGGAGATAGGGAGAGGGTTTCCAAACCCAAAACGTGCCAATTCCAATATTCTATTGATATTTCCATCATCAATTTTATTGGCAACAAAAATCACGGGCTTTTTCGATTTTCGAAGGATGGAAACAATGTGTTCATCATCAGCGGTGAGTTCTTTTTTCCCATCCACGAGAAAAATAATCATATCTGCATTCTCTAAGGCAAGTTTCGCTTGAAGTTGAATTTCTTTTTCGAGACTGTCTCCACGAGCGTTTGTGAGTCCAGCCGTATCAACAAGCCAATAAGTAAAATTCTCGCCCTGTATGCGCTCCATGAGGCTGTCACGAGTGGTTCCGGGGATATCGGAGACGATAGCTTTTCGTTGTTTGAGAAAACAATTAAAGACCGTCGACTTACCAACGTTTGGGCGGCCAATGATAGCGATAATAGGCAAACTCATTGTTTCTGGGGCTGGAATGTAATGCAAAAAAGCTGAAGAATCAAGGGAGAAAATCCACCCCCACCCCCTCCTTTGACAAAGGAGGGGGGAAACAATGCTCGGAATGACGACGGGAGAAACCCTCTCTTTCCCCCTTTGGAAAAGGGGGATTTTCTTATTCAATTTCTTTATCTAAAAAATCAAAAATGGTATCCAGAACGCCATCCATATTTTGAAATATGTCCAAAGTATTAAATCTCAAAACTTTTAATCCCTTGTCTTTTAAAAATTTTTCACGTCTTTGGTCTTTCGCTTCTTGTATTTCCTCAAAATGATGGCTTCCATCAACTTCTATAACTAATTTTGCTTTCGGACAATAAAAATCAACAACATAAGGACCAATAGGTCTTTGTCGATAAAACTGAAAACCAAGTATTTGTTTTTTTCGAACCTTTCCCCAAAGAAGAACTTCTGTTTCGCTCATATTTTTTCTTAATCCATTTGCGAGGAAACGAAGTTTTTTATTGTAGGGAAGCATTGCTTGAGCAATTCTACTTCTTTTAAAATCTCCCTCCAACTCCCTCTTTACAAAAGAGGGAAAAATACTCTTTCCCCCTTGGAAAAAGGGGGAACTGAAGGGGGATTTAAACCCCTCCATGCTCCTTTGCCGGAGCCAGTGTGGTCAGCCCACTGGCTTCATGATGTTTTTCTGCGGGAAATGTTATGGACCGGGTGTTCTACGGAACACCCGCTCCGACAAGAGAATAGTCGTTCTCTCCTCCCCTCAAAAGCGGGGGTACCATTGGTGCGCCCCTACAGAAAACACAACGACAACAAGTATTTCTTCTCCCGCACTTTTCTTGTACACTACGAATCGATGATGGATTTTTTCCGAAGGCTCATCCCTGAAAGGTCTCCCGTGAGACTTTGGTATCATAAAATCTCCGCTATTTTGGCAGCATTCGCGTATCGATTTCCCGCTAGTAGATTGCGTGTTATTGCGGTTACGGGAACCAGCGGAAAATCGACAACGACCGAACTTATTTGGTACCTTCTCCAAAAAGGAGGGAAAAAGTGCGGAGCTCTTTCGACCATTCAATTTCATTTTGGAGACGATATTCAGGAGAACGAAACATTGAGAACAACGCTCCGTCCTTGGAAAATTCAAAAATATCTACGCAGAATGGTTCGAGAGAAATGTGAATATGCGGTTTTGGAAGTATCTTCTCATGCCATTGATCAACATCGGTTGTGGGGTGTGAATGTCGACGTTGCGGTTCTGACCAACATCACCGACAACGAACACATCGATTACCACGGGACAGTTGCTGATTACGTTAGGACGAAATTACAACTCTTTAAAGAAGTAAATTTAGGAGAACGAAAACCACATATTCCCAAAATGTTTGTTTTGAATCGTGATGATACACGATACGACCTTTTTAACGATGTTATGGTCGACAAGAAATGGACATATTCCCGTCATAAATCAAGCGACATACAAGCCCAAAAAGTAAACTATACCTCTCGCGGAACGCAATTTTTTCTTCGTATTCCGAATGATCAATCGGATATTAGCATCCCACTCATTGGAGAACACAACCTTGAAAACATTCTTGCCGCTATTACGGTGGCTGTCTCACAAGGGATTTCTATCCAATCTGTTCAAAAATCTCTCAAGGTCCATCCAGGGGTTCCGAGTCGTTTAGAATTAGTAGAAGAGGGGCAAAAATTCTCAGTTATCGTGGATTACACCTACAAACCATCAGCACTGAAGGCGGTTCTCTCAACGCTCAAGAAACTTTGCAAAGGAAGACTTATTATTGTGTGGGGAGGGGCTGGGGGTCGATCCATCAGTAATTGGCAAGAATCGGGACAGATTTTGCACGAGTTGGCCGATGAAATCATTCTTACGACAGATGATCCTTATATGCAAGATCCGAGAATCATAGCAACTCTTATTCGACAGAAAATTCCTCGTCGAGAAGGGAATAATTTTTTTGAAATAGAAGATCGATATGAGGCCATTCGATATGCTATTTTGACTGCGCAAGAAGATGATATTGTTCTTATCGCGGGACGGGGGCACGAAAAAATTCAAACGATCGGAAATAAGAAAATCCCCTTTGTTGATAAGGAAGTTTGCGAAGAAATTTTGGGATTTGCCGCGCAACAACAGTTGATTGAGCGACCATGATCCCCTAAAATCACTAAGCTTTTTAATTCTTCTTCATGATTTCAGAACTAAATACTCAACTTCAAAAAATAATACAGTACTTGCGTCAGGATTTTGCAGGACTTCACGTGGGGCGTGCAAATGCTGCTATGGTGGATGATATTTCCGTTGAAATGTATGGGACTCATATGCCTCTTAAATCTATGGCAAATATTGCTTGTCCTGACAGTCGAACTATCCGTATTGAACCATGGGATAAATCTGTTGTGGGCAATGTAGAAAAGGCAATAAAAGATTCCGATTTAGGGATGAATCCACAAAATATGGGGAATTATATTTTAATTTCTGTTCCCCCTATGACCGAAGAGCGACGTCGTCAAACTGTTAAAAAAGTATATGAGGGGGCTGAAAATTCAAAAATTTCGATACGAAATATTCGACATGAAATTCTTAAAAAAATAAAACAACAGAAAGATAATAAAGAAATTTCGGAAGACCAAGTTTCCAAGCTCGAAAAACAAATTCAGGAATCTGTAGATATGCATAATAAACAGGTTGACGAGTTAGCAAAAAGTAAAGAAAAAGATGTCCTTTCTCAGTAATTTCCAATCCCTTCTGGAATGTTTTCCCGAAAAAAATCTCGTCGTCGTAGAGAATTTTTGTTGGATTCTAATCAAAGTGTTTCTCATCAACCGAGGAAATTTCGTAATAGATTTTTAAATCTTTTGGTACGACTTTTCCTTTTTCGAAAAATTATAAAACTTTTTCGATCTTCCGTGGTATTAGGAACCACGTTTGTTTGTATGGCAATTTTTATTTTATTTGCTCTTTTGTCGCCTTATTTCAACCTCAAAAAAATTTCCGTCGTTCGAGATAATCCGAATATTAACGTAAAACAAATTGAAGAAGGATTGAAAGATTTTTATGGAAAAAATTTACTATTCCTTTCAGAAAAGAACATTCAAGATGTCCTCTGGAAGTTGTTTCCTGAATTTAGAGATATAGAAATAACTGAAAAATGGCCTTCTTCCATAGAATTGAAGATAACAGTTTCTCCTCCAATTTTTAACCTTCTTAATAACCAGAATGCGAACTTTTCTGTTCTTTCTGAGGATGGGGTCGTTCTCCAAGAGGAAGCTATTGAGAATCTACCCGTTATTAAGGTTTTCCAGTATGAAAAACCTATCCTTATTCGGCAAAAATTTCTTTCGAAAGAGGAAATTAAAAACATAATCTTGGCTGAAAAACTCCTCCAAGAGGAATTTGCGCTCCCCCTTAATGCCTCTCATTTGTATTGGGCAGCTGGAGAACTTCATCTTATATCAAAAGGAGATATGGCGCTTTGGATTGACCTCGCTCAACCAATTGAGTCACAACTCGATAAATTAAAGTTTTCTGCTTCAGAAATAGGTCTTTATACTCAATCATTCGATCATATTGACTTGCGGATTCCGAAGCAGATATTTTGGAAATACAAGGAGTAATAAAGATAACAAACAACAAAAATTTTAGTTTCCGCCCACGGGAGTATGAGGTTTTTGAAAATATAATATGGTGTAGTAGAGAATACTGAGATTATTTGTTTTTCTTTGGAAAAGTGAAGGTTCTCGTCTACAATTCCGCTTGATTTTTAAACCTTTTTTTCCATGAAAATTATTTCTGACCAAACCCTCTCTTCAAGCGATGCTCTTTTTGTTTTCATTCCTGAGAAAAAATGGGACAAAAAACCTTATGGGAAACTCCTTTCTACATCGTTAGAAAAAGAAATTCAGGAACGTATGAATTCTAAAGATTTTGAGGGGAAGATGTCCGAGACACTTCGTGTATTTCATGTACTCAAAGAAGCAAAAAAAATATTTTTTGTAGGAGTTGGAAAAGAAAAGGAACCTATGGCCTTGAAAAAAGCCGCTGGAGCGGCGCTTCGTGAAGCCAAGAAAACAAAGGCCAAAAAAGTAGTATTTTTACTCCCAGAGGGAGTGGACAGTTCCAAAATCATTTTGGGAGCGATCCTTGGAAGTTATGAGTTTAAAATCGGTGACAAAAAAGATTCCTTTGATGTTTTGGAACTGAAGATTGTGCAGGCCAAGAAAATGACTTCGACTGAAATTTCTCGAATCCAAGCACTTGGGGATGCCACAAATTTAACACGAGAATTGGTGAATTTGCCTGCCAATTATATGACCCCCTCTATTTTGGCACAAAAGGCCCAAGCTCTTACCAAAGGTCTTGGGAATCCTATCAAAGTTAAAGTGTATGGGAATAAAGATCTTCTTAAGTTTAAAATGGGAAGTTTGTTTGGAGTTGGACAGGGATCTACGGAGGAATCAAAGCTTATAGTATTGGAGTATATGGGGGGAAAGAAAAACGAGACACCAATTGCGTTGGTTGGGAAAGGAGTGTGTTTTGATTCTGGAGGATATAACCTAAAGCCTACCAACCACATTGAAACGATGAAATCAGATATGGCTGGTGCTGCCGCAATGTTGGGTATTTTTT
Source organism: Candidatus Altimarinota bacterium (assembly GCA_021736215.1). GTDB lineage: Bacteria > Patescibacteriota > Gracilibacteria > UBA4473 > UBA4473 > JAIPGI01. The sequence continues at coordinate 27,519 of JAIPGI010000001.1, read as the reverse complement.
CTTGGTTAAGGGTTGTGAAGCCAAAGAAAAATATAGTAGCGGTCTTGGGAGCAGTCGAGAACCTTATTTCCGGGAGTGCCTTTAAACCAGGAGATATTTTGACTTCTATGAGTGGGAAAACGATAGAAATTACCAATACTGATGCTGAAGGGCGGTTGGTTTTGGCAGATTGTTTGTATTATGCGGCAACCAAGTATAAGCCCGCTTATATTATTGATGCCGCTACGCTCACTGGTGCGGCTATTGCGGCGTTAGGATACGAAATCACTTCCATTATGGGAAATAACGAGAAACTTATGTCTCGTTTCAAAAAATCAGCAGAAATGGCTGAAGAAATGGTTTGGGAAATGCCGATTACTGAAACTTTTCGAAAAAAGACGAAAGGAGAGATTGCGGATCTTTTGAATTGGACCGCAGGAGTGAGTGCAGGAAGTTCAATGGGAGGAGCGTTTTTGGAACACTTTGTTGAGAAAACCCCTTGGATACATTTAGACTTAGGCGGAACAGCTTTCCATGAATCGTGGGCGGACGAAATCACTCCCAAAGGGGCAACAGGGGTTATGGTACAAACCCTTGCTCATTTTTTAGAAAACTAGGAAGGAAGAATGAAAGTTATTTTTATAATATAAAAAGAAGGCAAGAATCTAAATTCTCGCCTTCTTTTTTTACTATTGTGTTAGCACCGTTCCTAATTCAAATCCAGGCGGAGGAAGCTCTGAAACTTTGCGATCAATACGGATAACAAAAGCATTTGTGTTGGCATCACAATCACTGAAAGCAGGAGAAGTTCCTCCATTTGGAGCACAGTTTTGCCGGTTTTCAATAGGATTGGATGGATCCACTGAATTTGCTAGTTGAGGAGTATATCGACGAACAAAATGAAGATCATAGTTAAGGGCTTTTTGTCTTCCCTCTATTCCAGAGAGATCTGTTTCCCAGGGAGTAGCATAGGTTGGATCGATAGGATCGCTTCCAATTAAGGCTCCTCCGATGGTGTTTTTACTGAAAAGTACTCCTGTGAGCAATAATTGATTAATGTTTTTATCCGAACCGGACGTAATCACGGTATCAGTATTGATGGCGTCGTGGATAGTATTTATATCGGGAGGAGTTTTATTATTAGACATAAGTCCTCCATCTGCGAAATAAGTTCCCACAAAACTTCGAACATCTGGATAAATAAATATATTTCCTGTTTCGGGATATGCAGAGTGTTCATCATTGAGAAGAATCACTCCAAAAGAATCATTATTCGGATCGGCATAACTGATATTGTCGCTAATGACGAGGTTTCCATTTTTTATAATGATGGTGTTTTGCCCAGAAGGAAGTACTCCAAAGAGATTTATTGATGTTCCAGCCGCGTCTACTACGACAACATTATTCGAATCGAACCAGTTGGGATCAAAATCACCAGAAGATTGGACATTACTTGCTCCACGAATAAGACGAAAAGCATTTTCTGTTATTTGTTCACGGATATCAGTTGCTGTAATTTCAGCAATAAGTTGGGTTTGGCTTTCGCCATTGTCTTGGAGCATCATACGCGAAATATCTCCCAATATTCCCCCCTCAATATCAACTCCGACAATACGCAAAAGGATTCCATCAAGATTATAACCAATTTCATCTCCAAGGGGATCTGTGCCGCCATTTAATCCAGCAAGATTTGTCCCTCCGGCAGGATAGGAGACCGGTAATCCGCCGATAGAATAAGAAGCCATTGTCCCAAGAGAGAGTCCTGTGTCTGGGGATAATACGAACCCCTCTTTTGCTCGAACAGCTGTTAAAATATCAATAGGGAGAATCGAATTTGGAACATTAAATTCATATGGAGGGTTGAGATCGACATTGCTGTGTTCGAGTTCCGAGTTTTTATTTTCAAGACTTCCGTCGACGGGATTCGAAAACAGGGCAGTGTCTGCAATCTCTACACCAATTTTGAGAGGTTGTGGATCAGGAGAATCAAGACGAAAAACAGTTCCTGGTTCTACGTATGGGCGAAGAGAGAGTAGATTCCGGAAGACAACGTCAACAGCTGGAGAAAGCGTTTTGGGAGCACTAAGATCTTCAGCACCGAATTCGTCAATTTCGTGGGTTCCGACAGTAAAGTTTAGAGTACGGCTAATGAGTCTCGACAGACTGTCTCCGACTTTTAAAATACTTGGGGCGATGGCAGTGAGAGGAAGAATTCCCGATCCAGATACCATACTGAAGGTGGATGGAGAAGCGTCCGTCGGGAGGAGGGATCCATTCCAACGGAGTCCATCTAGAAATTGGGTTCCCAAATTTCCATCATCCGTTAGCGGAGTATTAGAATTAGCAAGTTGTATCTGACTAATTTGAGTTACGGGGTTTTCAAACCGATCTCGTTGAATAAGCGTAAGATCGCAGGGATCAGCATTGTTTGCGGGGGTGGCCGTTTCGATATCGGTAGTATCACATTCACTTGCAGCGAGAAAAAACGATGCACTATCCTCTGGATCGGAAGCTTTTACGATAAAGTTGTAATTCTCTGTTTTTGTATTGCCGGCATTATCAACAACGTTTAATTGTACCTGATATGTCCCCGCTTGATGAAAGCAGTCGGTAACGGTAGAAATGCTACTCCCCTCATCAAATCCTAATGTTTCCAACGTTTGTACCACAGGATTGATTGTCTGTCCAAAACAACTAAAAGTGGGGGATTCGGGGAGTTCGGGAGTATAAAGTATCCGCAAAGTCGAAGCAGTCCAATCTATAGATGATGCAGGAATGCTCGTGGCTCCCCAAACGGTTAGAGGGATAAAAATGGAGAGTATGCCGAAGCCGGAAATCCATTTTTTGTACATTTGTGTTTTTTCCATTCTCCCAAAGGTGGGTGCGGAACGCAAATTTTCTCCGTTTCATTTTGAAAAAAAACAAGAAAAAGGACAATACGGGTGATGAAAATTTTACATGTAACTCCGCATTTTTGGCCATTTGAAGGAGGATTGGAGAATCTTGTGCAGCAAATTTCTAGCCATCAAGTACGATCTCACGAGGTTTCAGTTCTTACAATATCACATGATAAATCACTCCCCGCAGAGGAGATCAGGAACGGAATCCGGATATTTCGCGTTTCAGGAAAGAATATTTTTTCTTTAGGTTATTTCGCTCCAGAACAAGATTTTTGCAATATTCTCGCAGAAATAAATCCAGATGTTTTATTTACGCATACAAGATTTTTTTTAACGAGTTTTGTGGCGGGGAGATTTTTTCGTGTAAATTTTCCCCATCGCCAGTGGATACATGTTGAACATGGGCAGAATTCAATTGTTTCTAGAAATCCTATTATCTACACAGGAGCATGGGTTATTGACCGGTCCTTGGGGCGATGGATTTTCCAAAATGCTAATAAAATTGTGTCTGTATCAAAAGGGGGAAAGACTTTTATCCAACAATGCATTCAAAGAGATGTCCAAGTTATTCCAACAGGTGTTTCTGTTCCCATCCGCACGGAGCCTCTTCCATGCCAAAACAGAGCCATTTTTATTGGGCGGATGGTGCGTGAAAAAGGAGTCTTGGAAATTCTGAAAGTTGCCAAAAAATCTCTCTATTGGAATTTTGAAATGGTAGGGGCAGGACCTTTATTGCGCTCAGCAAACCTTCCAAATATTCAATGGAGGGGGAATATTCCGCATGAAGATATTGCTATTCATGTACAATCAGCAGACCTGGTGATTTTGCCGAGTTGGTCTGAGAGTTTATCAATGAGTGTCCTGGAATCTTGTGCTCAGGGAAGAGCTGTCCTCGCAACGGATGTAGGAGAGAATAAGAATATTCTCTCAGAAAAGTTTATTTTTCCAGCTCGGATGGATGGTATTCTCAAAAACAAACTCGATTTTTTGCAGAATCAATTCGAAATACTTTCGAAAGAAGGAGACAAGAATTATGAATATGTAAAAAACCATCATCCGTTGGATGCAATGTTGTCCGCTTATGATACACTTCTCGTACCATGAATTGGGATATTTGGAAAACATTCGTGAAACTTGATTTTTTGGTGCGATATCAACATTCGGTGTTGGGATTTGTATGGGTTTTTCTAAAACCATTTTTGCTTTTTTCGGTATTGCTCGTTGTTTTTTCAATTTTTCGTCAAGACATTCCTTATTTCTCATTATCACTACTTTTGGGAATCATCTTGTTTCAATTTTTTTCTGATGCGACGCTCTTTGGAATGAGGTCAATTCTAGAAAGGGGATATTTGCGATTACAACTCCCTTTTTCTTCTGAAATTTCGGTGTTTGCGGCCCTAACTTCAGCAGTTATACATCTCTTTTTTGCACTGGGACTCTTTATTCTCTTTTTTCTTTTTCGGGGTCCCATTCTTACGTTTGGGGGAAGTATTATTTTTATTTTTTTACTGATTTGTGAAGGACTTCTTGTGGGAGGGATTTCTTTTTTCTTTAGTTTATTCGTCCTTCGATTTCGAGATCTGGGAGAAATATGGGAAGTGTGTTTGGCGGCACTCTTTTATTTGGTACCTATTTTTTATCCATGGGATATTGTTCCTGAATCATTGAGGGCGATTCTTTGGTGGAATCCATTAACACAAATTATCCAGTTTTCTCGAAATGCAATATTATTGCAAAAACTTCCAGAATGGCATCAATTAGCAGTTTTATTTGCTATTTGTGGAGGACTATTTTTATTGGGAATTTTCTTTTTTCGGCGACGAGAAAGGATGTTTTGTGAACAACTATGATTCACGTTTCTGATGTTTCCAAGGAATTTTTACTGCCGCACGAAAGGCGGACGACTTTTCGTGAATATTTTTTACATTTTTTCCATCCGATTCATTATGAAAGATTTTACGCTCTTCGAAATGTTTCTTTCGATCTTCCCAAGGGACAGTGGCTTGGAATCGTGGGGGAGAATGGATCGGGAAAATCTACTCTTTTGCGAATTTTAGCAGGAGTTTTTACTCCCACAGAGGGATCCGTTCAAATTTCTGGGAAAATAGTTCCACTTTTGGGATTGGGAGTTGGATTTCATCCGGATCTGACGGTATGTCAAAATATTTTTTTAAACGGAGCCTTATTGGGAATTTCCCTGAAAAAATTAAAAAAGAAACAAAAGGATATTCTAGATTTTGCGGAAATTACGCTCTTTCGTGACGCAAAGCTCAAAAATCTTTCCTCTGGAATGATTATGCGTCTCGCATTTTCCATTGCCTTGCAAACAGAAGGAGATATATTCCTTTTAGATGAAATTTTGGCGGTAGGGGATCGTCCATTTCAAAAAAAATGTGAGACATTATTTCGCACGCTGAAGAAAGAAGGAAAAACAGTTGTCTTGGTTTCACATAATTTGAATTTTCTTCGTGAATGGTGTGATGAAATGATTTGGCTTCACCACGGAGAAATTGTTGCTCAAGGATTGCCGGAAGTAGTTTTATCTCAATATGAAAAAAAATAATCTGTCCTTTCGAATTTCAGTCATTATCCCGTTTTATAATCACGGAAAGTATATCAATGAAGCGTTAAAAAGCATTCAAGAACAAACGTTTCCCGCTTTTGAAGTTATTATCGTAAATGATTGCTCAACCGACGAAGACTCTAATTTCTTGAAAAAATTAAAAAAAGGAAGCGAACAAACGTCTGTTCGCCTTCAAGTATTTCAAACATCAAAAAATTCTGGTCCTGCCGTGGCTCGAAATATTGGTGCAAAACATGCAAAAGGAGAATATCTTTGTTTTTTAGACGCGGATGACAAAATCGACAAAACATTTTTGGAAAAAGCACTTTTAGAATTAAAAAAAGACCCCGTTCTTTCTTTTGTATATTCATATATTCAACACTTTGATGGAGACGATACGCTTCATCCGACACTGAATCCGTATAATTTTTATAAACTGTTGTTACAGAATAAACTTCCCTATTGTGCCGTTATTCGTAAAAAAGACTTTGATTCCGTTGGCGGATACGACGAGAAACTCAATAAAAATGAATCCGAAGATTGGGATTTCTGGATACGGATGGGAAAACAAAATCATTTTGGATATTGTATTGAAGAGCCACTTTTTTATTATAGAAAAGCTGAAAATAAAAGACTCAAGGATGTGCAGAAACATTATGGGAAAATCGTAAAAAATCTTCACGGCCGACATAAGAATATTTTTTCTTGGGAAAAAAAACTTCAGATCTGGTGGTGTTGGCGTGGTATTCTTCCCAAAAAGGAGGCGTCGACTATGGCATCACAGCTATTTCATCGACTTCCTTCATGGGCAAAAACAATCGGATTCAAATTATATGAAGCAGAGCTCTTAGAGTTCAAACATTGGAAAACCCATCCAATTTCGTGTCTACAATGCATTTTTCCCATTAGATGGCGGCGTCGAGTGAACCAATTATTTTTGCAAAAAATTTTTCATGAAAAAACAAGATTTTCTGAAATTTTTAAATCTTCTTTTCCCTCTCAATCATTCTCGCTTGGCTCGCCAAAAGTCAATACTACAAAGAAAAAACAAATTCTTGTGCTTGTTCCCTGGATCCCTATGGGGGGGGTTGAAACAGTTTTGTTACACATCTTGAGAAAACTCAAAAAAGATTTTGATTTCATTGTTTGTACAACAGAAAGAAATGAAAATTCATTACATTCTGAATTTTCAGAAATTGCTGCGGTATATCATCTTCCCAATATTTTTTCTCAAAAAAAAGAAAAAATAGACTTTCTTTTGCGAAAAATACAAGAACAAAAAATTAAGAAAGTTTTTATTGTGAACTCACTTTTTGGATTTAAACTTATCCCTTTGTTTAAGAATACATTCCCAGAATTATCAATCGTTACTTCGCTTCATGGGTGGGATAAAAACTTCGATTTTTTATCGGTAGCGGCGATGTACTTCTCTTTCTTGGACTCAGTTATCTGTGTTTCTGCTTCGGTAAAAAGGAAATTCGAGGAGAAATTAGAATTTTCTAGTCCCAAAATAAAACTCATTCGAAATGTTTTGGATATAGAAAAATTAAACCAGGAAACTCTCAAAAATAACGATTTAAAATGTCTTCAGAAAACATCCTCCCAACAAAAAAATATAGTTTTTTTGGGACGTTATAATTTTGATAAAAATCCACATTTTTTTATAGATATTGCTAATTTTTTTCGTGCAGATTTAGAACTTATGGACTTTCGTTTTTTTCTTTTTGGGGAAGGAATAGAAGAAAGAAGTTTAAAAAAAAGAGCGGAAGAAATCAATCGTCATGCTGGGCGGGATATGGTTTGGGTTGAAACAAAACAAAAAAATGTTTCTCCCATCTATGAACAAGCAGATGTTGTGCTGAACTGTTCTCCAAGGGAGGGATTCGGCATGTCAGCATTAGAAGCGATATACTTTGGCGTGAGGGTGGTGGGTTTTGATCTTGATGTATTTCGAGAAATATTACCCCCTCAATATTTTTTTCCTGTTTCCCAAACAGCAGAAAATCCATTAGCACAATTTGCAAAACAAATTTTTGCTGCAACCAAAAACAAAATTACGCAGGACGAAAAAGAAACACTGAGACAATGGGTAGAAAAAAACTTTGATGAAGGAAAATTTATAGCTCAATATCGTGATATTTTGAATTGATTTTGTCCTCCAAAATGCGTAGCGTATGCGTGTGAAGAAATTTAAAATCCTAGAGTTTCCGTACTTTTCTGATGACCGAGGTGAAACGATTCCTTTTGAACTGGATGAAAGCTTTCCGTTTGTAGTGAAACGGGTTTATATCGTAACAGGTCGTGATGGAGAAGTTCGAGGTGGTCACGCTCATAAACATGAACAAGAACTTTTTGTTTGTGTGTCCGGAAGGGTCAAAGTATTAATCCACGATGGGCAACATGAATCGGAGATATCCCTTGAAAATAAAAATAAAGCCCTTCTTGTTCGATCTCATTGTTGGCATGAATTTTGGGACTTTTCTCCAGATGCAGTGCTTTTGGCGTTTTCTTCCACTCACTATGAAGGACGGAATGGTTATATCGAAAGCAAAACAGAATTTCTAAAGAGTTAATGATTCCCAAGATGTTCTCGAACGGGAAAATACGAATCCCCGTTTTTAAATCAGATCATTCTTTCCATTTTATCGAACAACCCATTGAGGGATATTGAGGTTCAGGAGGGTTTTCTTTTTTGAGAATAGCCTGTACGGCATCTTCCAGGTCATAGGTAGTTACTCCTGCTTCGTCTTGCCAATTATTATCAAAGCGTCCGTGATAAGAAAGTCTCCGTTCTTGGTCATAGACATAGATGTCGGGAGTACATTGTGCTTGATAAACTCTAGCAATTTCCTGTGTTTCATCTCGTAAATAGGGAAATGGATAATTTTTTTTCTTCATTTCTTCAAAACTATCATCAGGATAAGTGGAATCATCATTGGCATTAATAGCAATGATTTGTACATTTTTGGTGAAATATTTTTTTTGAAATTCGATCAAACGTCCTTCAAGAGCTTTTGCATAAGGACAGTGATTGCATGTAAAAATTAAAACGAGAACCTCTTTTCCTGAAAAAGACCCCAAACAATATTCTTTTTCATCAGTTCCAGGAAGACAAAAATTTATTGCAGGACTTCCGATCGGGACAAGTGTGGAATTGAGAAGTGCCATAGAAGAAAATTGAAATGAGGGACCTAATTTTATAACTTCTTTCTCCGTTTGACAAAACGATAAAGGGAATACCAAAAAGGATTGAGTACGATTTCTTGTCCTGGAGAGAATGTATGGCGAGATCCCCCAAATTTCCATTTGAAATCGGAGATTCCCGCATAAGGATGATGAAGGTCGTTCTCTGGAGCAATACCGAGAAAATCATAAGAAGTACAGCCTCGCTTCTTGGCATATTGCATCATTTCCCATTGAAGGAGATAGGGAGCCATGAGATTCCGAAATTCTGAATGGGAAGTGGAGGCTCCAAAATAATAAATAGCCTTCTCTCCACAAAATGTGGATATAGCTGTTGCGATTCTTGATCCTTCATATTCTGCGAAAAATAAAACAGCATATTCATCAAGGGATTGTAATAACTTTTTGTAATAAGATTTTTCATGTCCACTGAATTTGTCACGACTCGTTGTTTCCATATTGAGGTTCCAGAAATCATCGATATCTCGCTCTGTTATTTTCCCATTCTCAATAGTCGTAATCAGGATTCCTTTTTTTTGTGCGAGAGTAATATTGTAACGGCCCTTTCGTTTCATTTCTGATAAGATTTCATCATTTGTTTTTTTCAAATCAATAATAAGTGTATCCGTGGGTTGGTAATTTTGTGTGACAGTTTTTATTGGCAGATCCGTCTTTGGGAACACACATTTTTCTTGTGAGATAGAAAAATATGGGTCGACCCTCCAAAACATTCCGCCAACGTTTCCGAGCTTTTTGCAAGCTTCTTGCATTAAGAAAATACCCGCCTTTTCTTCTTTTTGGGGATCAAAGACGGGACCTCTTGCTGAGTACCACCAGTATTGTCCAAATCGTCCTGTTTGCATTTGTACACAGAGCACAGTAGCAACAATTTTTCCATTTTTTCGGACTCCCAACCCAAAAACTTTTTTACGTCCAGGAATTTGTTCTTGAAATTTTTTCCATGCTGAAATTTGATGGATTGACCCAAAAGAAGACTGTATGACAAAAGTATCCCATTCGGCGGCCACATGGGGAGAAAATTCAAATAATTCTAAATCCATCCTTTATTGAGACACGTTTAGGGGAGTGTAGACAACTTTTATAGTCGAGGAAGCTTTTTTCCCATCTGGGCCGAAGGCGACAACTTCATATATATTTTCCCCCTCCTTCATATTTCCATAACGAGCATTGGCGATATAACTAAATTCAGTTTGTCCGGGTTGGAATTTTTTGAGTCGGAAACCACTGACCTCAACGGTATTGGTTTTGGGGTCAACTGTGCCAGCAATTGTTACTACATCACTTGATGTTTGGTAAGCATCATTTGCATTTAGAACAGAAGGTTTCGTAATAACTGGTTTCGCGAATCCATCAATAGAAGATTCCTCTGTTTGAGGAGGCTCTGATCCAGAAGCTTGCGCAGGAGCACCTTCCCTTTCATAAAACAAATTAAATTCTGTCGGAGGTGATTTTTTTCCGTCACGAGAGATTGCTACTACCGAAAATTTATTTTCTCCAGGAATAAGTGTTCCAAATTTTGCTGCGGCAAAATAAGTCCATTTTCGATCACCTGGTTGAAACCTCGTGAGGGTGTATCCATTTACAATAATCTGAACAGCTTCCAGCGGAGCAGTTCCTTCTATTTGGATAGCATCCTGTGAGGATGGAATACGGGTCCCTGTTTGAGGAGAAATGACTTGAGGACTCTCAATATCTGTAGAAGTTTCAAGTGTTGGAGTATTCGTATCTTCTGTTTTTGGGGCGGACATTTCGATACGACGACGAATCTGGGTGGCTTCTTGGGGAAAGAATCGTTCAAGATTTTGAAGATGCCATTCTGATTCAATAAATTCAGTGTCCATTATTTCTAAGACATCTTCTTTATTTTTTAACCGTTCAATATTCTGTGGGGTAATGGCTAATTTTTGTCCAACTCCAATTTTTATATTAAGAAAATCATCCTTTTTTTCATCGATAAAGATGTCTGTGTCAACACCCCCTTTAATAAGACGAATAGTATCTTGTCCAGCATTCGTGCTTAAATCAAAAATAGTCCCTCGTACGTGGACAAGCGTACGAGGGGTTTCAACAGTAAATACAGAATCGGCGTTATTTCCAAAATCATCTTCGGAAACTCGTGCCCAAAGCCTTCCTTGAACCAATTTTAGATGTGCCGTTTTTTCTCCAGAGGAGGATTCTTCGATTTCCTGAAGAACGACTTCTGTGTTTTGATCAAGGAAAACGACATTTCCGCCTAAAAATTCTAAAGATGCGTGGGAATTTCCACTGGTACGAACGGAATCGCCACTCAAAAACTCTTGATCGCTATAGGCAGGAGTCCATTGTTCGTTCTCGGGGAGAGAAAATTCCGTACGCCCCTTTTGGATTTGGATAGAGGCAGCAGCGACTTCCGATCTCGTGTCTGAAAAAAGTCTACCTAAAAATCTTCCCCCAATCCACATCAACAAAACGAAAGCGAGGGCGACCGTAAGGAGTGGAATTACATTCCTGCGTCGCCGACGCCCGACTAAAGATGAACGACGATAATTAGAGCGCCTTCTCATGACGAAGAGTATTGTTGAAGAATTTTAGAAAATTGGCAAATCTTTTCTTAATTTTGAAATTTTGAATTTTTTTTGGAAAAGCCTTACACTGCAAATCAGTAATATCAAAATCAAAATGAAAAAGACTTGTTCAACTGTTATTTTCCTTGTTTTGGCCTTCTTGGGAGTTTTTGGAGGAGGGGCTTTTGCGGAGAAGATAAAAACAGTTTATCTCTCGCCTGTAGATGTTCGTGTTGAAATAAAAGATTCTGTTATGAAGGCGGATGTTTGGGGAAAATCACTTAAGCCTGATCAAGTAAAAGCAATCCAAAAAGTTTCATTTCAGGTGATTGATAATTACGATGCTGAAGTTTTTTCACAAGAAATTCCTTGGAAACAAGATTTTGTTATTTCTACTTCGCAAGGAGATAATCAGGTACTTATTCCTTTTGTTCATGATTTTGTAAAAAATGATTTATCTGGAATTTTCGAATTAAGAGTCTTCCTCGAAGATCAGAGAGGAAAACTTATTGCTCGGGGATCACGAAAGTTCACTCTTCAAAAAGAGGAATCGGTTACCAAAATAGCTAATCTTGAATTAAAAACAGAAGATCAGGGAAGTGTAAATTTTGTCGCTTTTTATGAAGGAACGGAAACCCAGATGGTACAACCGGAAATTACCATTCGAGTGCAACCGCAAATCGATGTTTTTGAACATGTATCAGGAGGAGCGCTCGTTTCTTCTCAAAAGGGAAAATCACAAGAAATCATTTCTAATCAGAAAACAAATATAAACGTTCTTTTTGATGTACCAAAGGTGCCAGAAACATATGTCATCGAAGCAAGGCTCTTAGACGAAAATGGAAAACCCATTACGGGGACACTTCGGCAGAGATTATTTGTAGATGGAGATTTCGGGGAAATCGACTACTTTGAGACTACTCCGAAGCGGTTTTTAAACGCTGGTGATACAGTCAATATTTCCGTTGCGGGAATGGCTCGGAGAAATCAAAATCCTCTCACCATAAAGGTCGTATTGGATCAACTTTATCGTGGACAGATTCAGAATACTCTTTCCCAGGAAAAGCAAATGGTAATTTTGAGTACCCCTGACTTTTCTGAGGAATTTTCCTTTATTCTTCCTGAACCAGGAGCTTCTCAATTAGTCGCAAAAGTACAACTTCTAAGACAGGGGTATCTCATTGAAGAAAAAGAATTTCGTACCACTGAGCATCTCAAATATGATTCTACTGCTTACAAATTGTATTATGGAATTATGTCTGATAATCTTTACCTCTACGTTCTTGGGTTTATTGTTATTGTTGGACTTATCTTCTGGCTTGTGAAATCACATAAATTTTCTCAAATAATTGGCTTTTTTATTATTGGATGCGTACTGGGGGGATGGGGAAATGTTCATGCAGCATGGGTAAATCAATGGACTTATCCACAGGATGGATGGGCATATAATCCTACGGATACAACTGGATTTGAACAAATTCGTTTTCAGGGATCTGTCATGGATGATGGCACCAGTATGGGACTTTTTTCCGTTTGGGGAGGAATTCCAAGTTCTATCACGGTAGATTTTTATCCGGAATCCGGAGGATCCTCTCTCGCAACGGTGAATGTGGATCCGGCTACAGGAGTTTTTTCTAGTGAAAATTATGCGTTTGAATTAACAATTCCAGGAACTCTTTCGGATGGATTTTATACACCACAAATTACTTTTTCCAAGGGTGGGCAGTTAGATGTAGAAACCTCTTGGGAGGGAAATATTACGATGGATATAACTCCTCCTGATTTGAGTTTTGAATACACTCCCAGCTCATGGACAAATCAACCAGTTGGAGTGACTATTACCTGTGAAAACGATCTTTCTGGGTGCTATCCTAGCCCCGTAACGCCATTTTTTGTTACGGGAAATTTTTGCAATGATGCTCAAATATGTAATACCGTTGGAGCAAGAGGGTTTTCCGTGTGTGATGAGGTTGGAAATTGTTCCATTCCAGGAAATAATAAGTTAATTATTGATTTTTTTGATCCAGAGCCACCTCAATTTGATGGTTTTCAACTACTTAGAGACATTTTTTCTTTTGGAACAGGATCTTCTTTGGAGGCTAATGAAACATTGGATGCGGAAATACAGAATCCTGTTGATCCAGAAATGACAGAGATAATTTTTGATACGAATGCCTGTGGACCAGAAATCGGAAATGATATCTATTTTGATGGAGCGGAATGTGCCACGAGACGAGTGCGATGTGCAGTGTCTGCTGTCGAACACGGATGGTATGATCGATCGGCAGGAGAGTTAGGATGTACCTTTGAAGTTTTACCAATACAAGAGTGTAGTTCGTTTTTCTTCCCTCTTTGTATTCCATTTGTCACGGAATAAAAGAACCGACGAATTGTTCGCGAAACCCTTGACAATAAAATGTAATCTTGGCTACAATTGCCGACGTATTATTTCATAATCCCCATTTCACGATGAAAACCGCTCTTATTCTTGTTCTCAGTTTCGTCTTGATGGCATGTACTCAAGTCACAGATGATGAAGTTATGACAGACGAGACAATGCCTGTAGAAACAGAAACAATGATGCCTCCTGTCCCAGTAGAGGTTCCTGCCGTTGAAGTAGAAACTCCTGCTGTGGAAGTTGAAACTCCCGTTATGGAAGTTGAGATGAACAACGAAGGTATGATGGAAGAGGAAAATATTCCAATGGAAGACCCAAGCATGATGGAAGAGGGTGCTCCAATGGAAACTCCTGCTGAATAAATAAAAAAGCAGTATTTTCTCTTAAATCAGATTTAAAAAATCCCTAGTAAGTTTGGGGGTTTTTTATTTTTCAGGTCGCATAAGAGGAAAGAGAACCACATCCCGTAAATTTGTTTGTTCGGTGATAAGGGTTACCAGTCGATCAATCCCGAGTCCAAATCCTGTCATAGGGGGCATACCATGTTCCATGGCTATCAAAAACTCTTCATTGACATCCATCGTTTCGGCATCTCCAGCGAGTTTAGCACGTGCTTGATTTTCCAAGAGCTTTCTTTGTATTTGAGGATCAATTAATTCCCCGTAAGCATTTACGATTTCCCAGCCTGCTACGAGTAGTTGGTAACATTCAGCAGTACCATCTCCGTGTGGGCGAGCAAGGGGTTTGAGTTCTGATGGATAATCCAATACAAATGTCGGCTCTACCAAATGAGGACGAGCAGATTTTTTATACACGTGATCAAGAAGGTTCCCCGTTGATGTTTTTTTAATGTCTTTATCTTCCATTTCCCATTTCTTGGCGGCAGATTCTATCTCTTTTCGAGAAGCGGAAAACATATCAAGTTGTGCATATTTTTTAAGGAGTTCTGGAAATCGGGCTTTGTGCCATTTTTTTCCGAAATCGACCATGACAGGCTTATTATTCTTATCCAAAATTTGTAGCTTAGTTGTCCCAAGTACTTTTTTAAGAATATTTTTTATCATGCTTTCTGTCCAATCCATATTCGTTTCCATATCTTTATAGGCGGCGTACCACTCAAGAAGAGTGAATTCTTGGAGATGAGAAGGGTCGATGCCTTCATTTCGGAAACATTTTCCGATTTCAAAAACTCTTTCCATACCACCCGCAACCGCCATTTTGAGATCTAACTCTAGGGAAATGCGAAGCACGAAATCGTGATCCAATGCCTCATGATGAGTTGAAAAGACTTTCGCCATAGCTCCTCCTGCTTGTGGTTGGAGCAATCGTGTTTCAATTTCTTGAAAATTTTTCTCGAGGAAGAAATTTCGTATTTCCTGAATAACTTGTGATCGAATTTGAAATCGTCGAAGAGTTTCCTGATTTGTAGTTAAATCTAGATATCGTTGTCGATAACAAGATTCTTGATCATTCAGGCCATGAAATTTCTCGGGGAGTGGACGGAGGGTTTTTGATAGTGGTGTGTAGGTAGCGGCCAAAAGTGTCGGTTCACCGTGTTTTGTAACAAAAAACTCTCCATCAAATCCACAAAAATCGCCTAAATCCATAATACTGAGGAATGTTTTGTAACCCTCCATTAGTACATCTTTGGCAAGACAGATTTGAAAATCACCATCGTTGTCTCGGATTCGTAGAAAAGTTAACTTTCCCATATCCCGCAAATTCATGATGCGACCACATAAGGCAGCATTATTTTTTGGTTTTTTGAGAATATCGGGAACATCGCGAAGCTTCGCTTTCCTTACCGCTACTCGTGCTTGAGCACTGGTATGAGTTCGATCGAATTTTGATGCATAGCCAAATCCCAATCGTTGCCATTCTTGAAATTTTTGTTTTCGTTCGGTGATGAGTTTGTTCTCTTCAGACATGAAAAAAATCTAAAAAATCGCATGCAGATTAGCAAAACTTCAGAAAATTTGGAAGTATTCGTTGTGCTTTTTGGGAGGAGCGGAGCAGTGAGTAATGAGTAATGAATATAATTGTATTTTTTATTGTAGAGACAGGTTTTAAACCTGTCCCTACGAAAAGTTTTATTTTGGGAATAGGCGTGGCGAAAGAGTGAAGGTATTTCTTCAGTATTGGTATTAGTTCCCTTTTTGCGCCCACAATCATAACCGCGTTTTCCTCTCTCACCCACTTGTATTTGGGGCTTATTTGTGGTACAATGAGGAGAAGTAAGAAATCATGCAATACAAAGTTCCTCAGGATGTCCAACGAGAAGACCAAATACTCTGGTTTATCACACTGCGTCAACTCATCATGTTGATGGTGGGATTCGGTATTTCGTATATGATTTTTGTAAAAATGAAGCAACAATACGATCTCAATACAGTAGAAATGATTTTTATATGGCTTCCCGCCGCAATTATGGCTGCCTTTGCTTTTCTTAAAATAAAAGGGATAGAACTTTTTCATTTTGTATCATTGATTGTAGAACAAATATTTTTTCGGAATGGTAAACGATATTGGATCGCTGGAGCGGGAGAACCGTTTGTTTCGACGACCGTTTCCGTTAAATCGCTTAACAAAAAAAATGTAGAAGAAAATTTTGAAAAAACTTTCGATTCACAGAAAGCAGAACAACTTGCAGAATTTCTCGATCAGGAAAAATCTAGTTTCCAAAAACAAAAATCTCAAAACGCATGAATACATCTTCATCAGAACCAGTAGTAAAAAAAGGTGGGAACAAATCGCTTTCGACCCAGAGGTACCTGCAATTTGCTGGAGTAAGGGATGATACACTTATCCTTCGTGACGGGGGTCTCCGTGCAATTTTTGAGGTTTCATCTATCAATTTTAATCTCAAATCAGAAGAGGAAAAAAATGCCATCATTTCTTCATATCAAAAGTTTTTAAATTCACTCAATTTTCCAACACAAATCCTTATTCGGTCTCGAAAGCTTGATATCGATAATTACATTGAAGATTTGAAACGAAGAATGAAAAATATCGAGAATGATTTGCTCAAAAATCAAATGGCGGAGTACATCGAGTATATTCAAAAGCTCGTGGAGTATTCGGACATCATGGAGAAACGATTTTTTGTAGTTGTTCCCGCAACTCCATTGAGAGCAGAAAAAAAATCTATTTTTTCTAAATTTTTATCATATATTCAACCCGATGACACGGTTCTGGATATCATCACTCGTCGCAAAGAATTTAAACAACTCAAAAAAGAATTAGATTCTCGTGCAAATGTTATACAAACTTCACTTGATAACTGTGGACTTACTACGAAAAGACTTTCTACCAAAGGAATTATTGAGCTTTTTTATCAAGTTTATAACCCGCAACTCGCACGAACACAGAAATTAGCTCCCCTAGAAGAGCTTGCGATTTCTGGCGGGGCGGAAGAAAATATTACAGAAGATGTGGATTAGATTTCGATTTATACGTCATCGCAAAAACATCGCACCACTCATACTTATCTTAATTTTTGGAGTGAGTTACCTTTTATATGTCCAGTTTCAAAAAACTCGAACATTTTCTTTTTCCCACGAAATAGTGACAAATATGACGAGAGATCAGGCTTGGGATGAAATTTCCCAGGAGTTTCAATCAGGGAGTCTTGCCTCAGAGGTTGATTCGTCTTCACATGGGATTGTTCAGCTTTCATCGCAAAAACTTTCAGAGGGAGGCGCACTTGTTATGAAATATAAATTATTTTTTTTAGAAAAGGTACAGGAATACAAAATATCGCAACTTCAGCCAGGACGATCAATTGTGTATGAAACTTCAGATAAAAATCCTATCCAAGGGCACGTAGAGATTCATGTCGAAGATGCTCCAGAGGGAAAGGCTAAAATACGCTGGAGTGGAGAATTTTCCTATCAGGGATTTTCGCCGCTGATGTTTTTCTTAAAATATTATGCTTCTGAACAACTCCTGCCGGCACTTCAAGAAAAATTTCCATTCTAGAAATATACTGTTTCTTGTTCAATTCTCTTCTTGAGGAGTGGATATGCAGAAAGATTAAGATCTTCTTTGAGTATTTTTATGGCCCAGTCACGAGCTTTCTGAAGCATTTCGAGATCGTTTAAATCAGCACATTTGAAATCGGGAATACCGCTTTGACGAACCCCATACAACTCTCCCATGCCCCGTAGTTTCAGATCTATTTCTGCAAGGAAAAGTCCATTATTCGATTTTTCCAGAGCACGTAGCCTTTGCTTGTTAGCATCATCAGGTTTTCCAACCATAAGAAAGCAATAACTTTGGAATTCATTTCTTCCGATGCGTCCTCGAAATTGATGGAGTTGTGAAAGTCCAAATCGTTCACTGTTTTCAATAACCATAACGGTGGCATTTGGAATGTCTACCCCAACCTCTATCACCGATGTAGACACCAAGATGTCAAATTCGTGGTTTCGGAAGCGCGTCATAATAGAGTCTTTCTCTTTGGGACGCATTTTTCCATGAAGAAATTCTACTTTTCGATTCGGAAAAGTTTCATGGGCGATCCGATCAAATTCTTCTTTCACATTTTTGGCTTCGATTTTATCTGATTCATCAATAAGTGGGCATATCCAAAAAATTTGTCGTCCCTTAGTAATCTGGTCATCTATAAAATGGTTACAAAGAGAAATTGTCTTAGGATCGGCTACTATTCGAGTGATAATGGACTTTCTTCCAGGCGGAAGTTCACTAATAACAGAGATGTCTTGATCTCCATAAATCGTTAAGGCCAATGTCCGTGGGATTGGTGTTGCGGTCATTGCCAAAACATGTGCTTGGTTTTGTGCAAGTATGGTGCGTTGTTGGACACCAAACCGATGTTGTTCATCTATTACAGCAAATCCCAAATTTTGAAATTCTGTATCCTCAGTGAGGACGGCATGGGTTCCTATGAGAATATTGATGTCTCCATTATGAAGTCGTGTTTTTATTTTTTTCTTGGTTCCAGCAGTTACTGAACCCGTAAGGAGTTCAATAGATATGTGTGAAGGGAAAAATTTAAGAGCATTTGTAAAATGTTGCTTGGCTAGGATTTCTGTTGGCGCAAGGAATACAGCCTGTGCTCCCGATTTAACAATGGGGAGGCTTGCCAAGAAACCGACAATCGTTTTCCCACTTCCAACATCTCCTTGCATTAACCGATGCATAGGGCGATCGCGTTCAAAATCCTTAAGTATTTCGTAAAGAACTTTTTTTTGTGCAAGAGTGAGTGTAAATGGCACAAGTTCAAGATTTCGTTTCGTAGCTTCAGCATCGAATTGTATTTTATGAGGATTTTTTATCTCTTTCTCACGTAAGAACTTCTCTCGCATGACACGGGTCTGAATCTCAAAAACTTCCTCGAATCCGAGTCTTTTTCGTGCCTGATTCCACATCTCTGCGGAAGCTGGTGCATGAATTGTAAGAATAGCGTCTGATTTTCCCAAGAAATGTTCTTCTTCTCGGATTTGTGGAGGAAGTGTTTCTGGAAAATCCTTTGCCAATAACAAAAGTCCAGATATTTTTTCTCGAAGCCATTTGGAAGTAATTGGTGGGGATTCGGGATAAATGGCACGAAGTTTTCCTACATGGACATTGGCATCGAGGTGAATTTCCGGATTTGAGATTTGTATTTTCCCGTAATTTCTATCAATTTTCCCTACAAGAAAAACGCGAGTTTCGTCTTTTAGGTTTTTAAGAATGTAGGGAATTTGGAACCAAATAACATCGATCACTGATTCGTCATCCAAAATTAATGCGGCTCTTCCTAAAGATTTCCCTCGTGGAGTTTTTTCTTTTCGGAAATCAGTTAAACGGCCAGAAATAGTGTTTTTGGCTCCCAACTGAATATTTGCAAAATGAGATGTTATCTCCGTTGATTCAATGGCTCTCGGGAAAAAATTGAGGAGATCTTCTACGGAATATACTTCCAACTTCCCTAATTTTGTTAGATGAGCTTTTGTAGTTTTCAGTATTTGGGAGAGAGATGTTTTAAGCATGCCACTCGAAATTGTATCAAAAAAAAGAAAAAAATTTGCAAAAATAAAAATATTGTTTGAAAATCAAGGAAATCTTAAAAAAAATATTGTTTTTGTTTTTCAATCTGTGATACCATCCAGCAGACGCAAAAACAATTTTAGAACTTAACGTTCACCACAATGAAAAAATTCATCGCTCCCGCACTCGGATTTCTTGCTGTCACGGGTTTGTTCTTTTTCGGACTAAGTCCGTTAGCTTTTGCGCAAACGGTTTCTCCGTCTGGATTGATTGATGTGGGAGATAATCCCCAAAATATTACAGATGCTACTTCTTTTGGAGGGTCTTTCCGAGATGCTTTACGAACGATTATTAATTACTTTCTCTTCTTCCTCGGAATCGTTGCTACGATTATGGTGATTTATGGAGGGTTTCTATATGTCACTTCCGCTGGAGATGATGCTCAGACGGAAAAAGGAAAAAATATTCTTATCTACGCAGCAATTGGTATTATCATCATCTTGATTTCATTTGCTATCGTCAATGCTCTCATCTCTGCTGGAATCGGAACCAATCCTCAAGTTGGAACAGGAGGAGCCTAAGGAGCGTTCTTTTTTCAATACGAAAAATCCCCTGTCGAGAAGATGGGGGTTTTTTTATACACCCGTAATATAGAAAACTTTAATTATATTTTCCTTTGTCAAAGGAGGGATTTCATCGATCTTGTTGTATTTTCTTTAAAGAGAGTTGTCCCGTTTGAGCACCGAGATTTTGTATAACTGAACCAGCATTTCGTGATCCCCATAGGAGTTGTGTTGGAAGAGGGTGTCCCTTAATAAAAGCGGCTGTAACTCCTACAGCAAAAGCATCTCCCGCTCCGAGTGTGCTTTGGATACGAACATCGAGAGAAGGGACAAAAAAATGTTCTTTTGTTGTCATTGACTGAGCGCCCCGCTTTCCATCGGTGAAGACAATCTGGCGAACACCTAAGTCAAGGAATGTTTTTGCCATCTCTCGGATGTCGTTCACTGTATCCGCAACATATTTATTTGATATGGAAATAGTTTCCCCGATAATCTTTTCGGAAGCACTTTTGTATTGTAATTTTGTTGCTTTTAGTCCAGTGAAATATTCAGCTTCCTCTACGTTGAGAAAGAGAATATCAACACAAGGAAAAACGTTTTTTAGAGGAGTTATACCTCTTTGAAACTGCGTTTTTCCTGGGTTCCAAGCAATGAATCCTTTGGTTTGTTTCTTCCATTGTGGAACTGCTTCAAGCATGTCTTCGGATTTCCCGTATAAATGTCCGATATAAATAGCCTTTGTTTGAGGAGCACCAAGTAAGTGTTCGGGATTAAAATCTTCTTGACTATTTCGATAGTGCAGGACTGTTCGGCGTCCATCTTTTGCGTTAATGATAATAGAGAAACTCGAAAACGAATGACTACTGGGATATAAATAATCAGTACGGATTCCAAGTCTTTCGAGTTCATGAAATATATATATGCGAGCCTCATCATCACCAACAAATCCTATGGGAGCAGTATGAAATCCTAATTTAGAAAATCCAGCACTTGTATTAGCAGCACTTCCTCCACACGATTGAAGAACATTAGAAGCCTTTATTTTTTCGTCCAGTGGAATAAAAAATCCATCACGACCATTCTTTTCAAGAAGAGGGGTCTCCTGTGGGTCGGGAGTCATAAACATGTCCATCGTGACCGATCCGAAACAGAGAATGTCAAAAAAGGATTTCATGTTGCATAAAGAAAATTATTCTTTTTTCCCGTATATTTCTCGAGCTTTTGCTCCCTTAGCGGGACCAATTATTCCTCGATGTTCCATTTGATCTAATAATCGTGCTGCACGTGCATATCCAACCTCAAGTCTTCGTTGGAGAAAACTAGCAGAGGCTTTTCCTGTTTCAATGATAATATCTACTGCTTCTTCAAACATAGGGTCAAGTTTTTCATCATCACCCGTTCCAGCGGTCAAAACACCCCCCTTAGCCATACCTTCGATAGACTGATGGGTGATTTCATCATGAATTTTGTCATTTCCCACCATTTCTGGAAATTGGAGTTTAATGGAGTTTGTTACTCGCTCAATTTCCTCATTTGATATATAAATTCCTTGGATACGAGTGATGCGACCGTTGTTTCCATCCAAACTCAACATGTCTCCGAATCCCAGTAAATCTTCAGCGCCTTGTCCATCAAGAATTGTTCGGGAATCGATACCAGAAGATACCTTGAATGCAATACGAGAAGCAAGATTAGCCTTAATGAGACCGGTCACAACATCAACAGACGGACGCTGTGTGGCCACAATTAGGTGCATTCCAACCGCACGGGCGAGTTGTGCGATACGACAAATAGCGGCTTCTACATCTTTTCCAGCGACCATCATTAAATCTGCTAATTCATCAATGACGATAACAATAAATGGTTCTTTTTTATCGAGACATTTTTCGTTATATTCCGTAATATTTCGACATTTATTTTCTGAGAAAGTTTTATATCGACGATTCATTTCCGCGACAGCCCAAGCTAGAGCGGAAACACATTTATCTGGTTCGACAATCACCGGAGTGAGAAGATGGGGAAGGTGATTATAGAGTGAAAGCTCGACGCGTTTGGGATCAACTAATATGAGTTTAAGTCTGTCTGGCGAATTTTGCCAAAGTAGAGAACAAAGAAAAGCATTCATAGCTACGGACTTTCCAGAACCGGTTTTCCCCGCGATAAGGAGATGCGGCATTTTTGCCAAATCCGCTATGATGGGTTTCCCTGCAACATCTCGTCCAAAAGCAAGCTTGAGACCGGATTTTTCTTCTGCCCAAGCTTCAGATTCGAGAATTTCCCTCATACCAACAATGGCTCTTTTTTTATTCGGGATTTCAATTCCTACTAATGATTTTCCTTGAATGGGAGCTTCAATGCGAACGCTTTCTGCCGCCAAGGCAAGAGCAATATCATTTTTGAGAGCGGTAATTTTTGTAAGTTTTACTCCGGCGGCTGGTTCCAGCGTAAACTGTGTTACGGTAGGGCCTACATGTACCGATTTCATTGTTACTTCAATGCCAAATTGATTTAATTTTTCTCGTATAACATCGGCTTTATGTCGCAAATCGTTTTCATCAACCACAATCGTCGCCACTCCATCTTTGAGTAAGTTTAATTGAGGAGGTTCCCATTGTCCGCTGAGAGGACGATTTTTAGCAGCAGTAAATTCATCAGTCTCTTTTTCCTTTTCAAGCTCTATGGTGTTTTTGATGCGTTTTCCCTTTGCATTAGAATCTATGATTTCCAATTCATTTCGAAATTTCTTTTTGAAGGAGTCATCCTTCCCTTCGGATATGGAAGAAGTATGACAATTTCCTTTTTCAGAATGAATAAGGGGTTCTTCATCCCCTTTGATAAAAAATCGAGAGATTCGAATTCCAAATCCAACGACAACAGAAATCCACAAAAGTCCAACCAATATAACAGCTGTAGCAGCATCACCAAGGAATTCTCTTGGAAAAAAATCCAAAGCAAACCCAAGAGCCCCCCCATATTTATGCGCGAGAGCATGAGAGTCTGCATGGGGAACAAATAAATTAATACTTCCCAAAATTGAAACAAAGAAAAAAATTAAAGCCAGTATTCGGGTGGGATGAAAAACAATGTCTTTCTTGGTCAAGACCATAATACCTATTCCTATGAAGAAAAATGGGATAATCCATGTTCCGATTCCAAATAAAAATCGGAAAAGACCATAGAATTCTTGCGAGAAGGTTGTTGAGCCTAGGAAAAGGACTGTCAAGAAAACAGCTAAAACAATCCAGATGCCGCCCCAAATTTCCCGCCGCATGTGATCATTGAAAAACTCTCCCCAATTGGCGTCCCGCTCCTTTCGTCGTTCTACCTTTTGGGTAGCATGAGCACGAGCCCTTTCTTTTATCTCCCTTTCTTTTTCCTTTTTTTTATCATTTTGAAGAATCTTCCGAGCCATTCGCTCGGCTTCTTTTTTTAGAACGCCCGAAGGGATACGCACAGAAGGTTTCTTTTTTCTTCCAAACATCGTTCACAATTTTAGCTCAAAAGTGAGAGTTTGTGAAGCAATAATTTGTTTTACGACTTGAAAATATTTTTCTGAAAAATATTCTTTCTTTATTTTTTATATAAGAGATGACATACAGAAAATATCTAGACTTTCATTTCCTTTAATTTTTCAAGAGCCCTTGCGTTTGTCTCTAGAAACTGAATGTTATCGAATTCTTTTGGTGAAACCCACATGAGTTTTTGTCCTTCAAGAGGGGATGGCTCTCCTTTTTGTATTTGGCATCGATGAAACCGTAACTTAAGATTGACTCGGTTAAATTGACACATTTCTTCGTAAAAGTGTGGGCGAACAGAAATCTCAATCCCTAATTCCTCTTGGATTTCTCGTTTTACGCAAGCCCTCAAATCTTCGCCGGTTTCTCTTTTTCCACCTGGGAACTCCCAAGATCCAACAAAACTTTTTCCTTCGGGACGGGTTTGTATGAGATATTTTCCGTCACGATGAATACAAGCAATTCCGACTTCAATATGCCATTTCCGTTTTTCAGTGATAACTACTTTCTTTCGTATGGGAGCAAATTTTTGTTGCACATTTTTTTGGAAATATTCTCCCAATTGCCCAGGAATAGCTTCTCCAGCTCGTAGTGCTGATGCAAGATCCATCATTGCTCCATTCCAATCTCTTCCAGAATTACTATAAGAAATCAGTTCTTTCGCTCTTTCTTCGATATTGCTTTTGGGCCAAAGAATGGAAATAATTTTTTGAATATTTGTATCTATCGCTGGAACTTTTTGATCAAAAGCAAATCCAAGTATCGCATGGGCAGTATATTGTCCAATCCCAGGGAGAGTTGCGAGTATATCAGCATTATTAGGAAATTCTCCCTTGAATTCTTGGACAATGATTTGCGCGGTTCGAAGCATGTTTTTGCCTCGACTATAATAACCAAGACCTTTCCAAACAGGGTAAACATCTTCCCATGAGGCTGAAGCTAACGATTGGATCGTCGGAAATTTTTCTAAGAATTGTGGATAAAATATCTTTTCTACTCGAGGGACTTGAGTTTGCTGAAGCATTATTTCTGAAATCCAAATTTCATAAGGATCATGGGATTGTCGCCACGGCAAATCCCTTCCGTGTATATGGAACCATTTCAAAAGCGATTGGGTGAATTGGATAGAATCAACCATTATTCATTTTGTTTGTATCGGAAACTTTTTTCGAAATCAACCTTTTAGTATGGAACGACAAAATAATACATTAGCGTCCAAGCAGAGAAGGCAACGACAAGACCGATAGCAGAGGCCTTGAGGATGTTTTTTGCATCTTCAGTTCCTTCTTCATCGATTCCCATACTCATAACAAGACGGACGCCGCTATATACAATTCCAAACACAGCGAGTATGCCAAGGAATCCTAGAATGAAGTTTCCCCAGCGGACCAAAAGATCGAGGGATTGCGGAATATCAGGAACCGAAAGTCGACCGTCTTTCATAAAAATCTGTACGAAAGATTGTGCCGAAACAAGTAATGCCATTCCCATGAGCGTGTAAACAAGTCGTTTTTTGAGATTAGCAACTTCCTCTTCTCGTTCTCCAGCAGCAATAATGAGCTTAATGGCAGAGAAAATAACAAATCCGACAGCAATAGCCACAACAAATGTTGTTGTATAACGGAAAAGTCCTTGAAGCTCGGCGAATCCCCGATACGCAAACTCGGAAGTGATTTCGCGATTATCAAGAGCTTCTCCATATTCTCCAAAAAAGACATTGTCCACGGTAACTGTTGCGAGAAATAGCACGATAAACCCAATAGCTGTGGTATAAATATATCGTTTTTTTTCTGCCAAGAGTTCTTGATCAGTACGACTTACTATCAAATGAAATCCTCCCCAGACTGTCAGAAGAACAGCTATAGGAATCATGATTTTTCGCAGATAATCCTTTACTCTTGTGACGACATTTTTAAATTGTTTTTCCCCTTTTGTTTCTCTATTTTCAGGTCCAGAAATTCCATCGGGAAGTACTTCATTGGTGTAATCTTTTAAATCTGTTTTAAAAAAACCTGATTCGGGATCAAAAAGAGACTGAGTTGTTGGAGGTTTTGGAGTTGTTTCTTGTGCAGAGACACTTTCCGAGAATATCGGAAGACCGAGGAGAAGGAGAATAAGAAGAAATTTTTTCATTAAGCAATCATAAATCTAATAATAGTGTAACTCGAAACCACAACAATCACACCGATGACACAGGCAATGATAATCCGTTTGGCACGACCCATTTGGTCTTCATTTCCAAAACTAATAATGTAGTACAAACTGGCGAGAATAAGCATTACCAGGACGGCTCCGCCGACGAAAGTAAGCGCGAAATTAATAAGCCCTACAATCTCACTGACGCCTTGATCCACCATTTCTCCAGGGTGAGTGAGGTAATCAATGGGGTTATTAGTATCTCCAGTTGCTTTCGCTCCTCCAAATACACGGGAAAAAATTTCTGCTGTCAAAATCAAAAATGATCCAATAAAAAATGATTGGAAAATATTTTTTTCTTGTTCGATTTTTTCATCTTCTTCACTTCCTGTGATGAGGTTGTATCCAGACATCATCATGCTCATAAGCATGATGCCTCCCACAAATATTTCGAAAAAGAGAACAATTTGATCAATCTTGTTTGAGAGGGCAATCACCGATGAATTATTTCTTCCGAGAATATCTTGTGTGGGGGAGAGGACTTCAAAAGCAACATATTCTCCTATAGCGACGGTTGCCAGTCCCAATATAATCCATCCAAATTCTTTTTTATAATTGGTTATCTTGTCTTCTTCTCCTTGAGAGAACACGAATTTAGATCCCAAAACAGCAAGCCACAGGATAGCAATAGCACCAATGACATAGTTAAAAATTTCAATAATACCCGATTGATTTTTTCTAAAAATTTTCACCAGAGATTCTTCGGTTCCGTTTGTGAATTGATCTACTTGATCTTTGAGGATGTTATTTTTCATTACGGGATCGTAATGTTTATCTTGTAAATAAAGTCGCTCGGTATTACTCATAACAGGTGCTGTTTGCGCCATCACGCTTCCCCCAACAACGAGGTATCCGCAGAAAAACGATAGGAGTAAATTTCTCATTCCCTTTATTATACATGAAAAACAGCTTTTTCTCAAGATATTTTTTGACAAAAATGCCTTGATTTATACAATCGCCGCGTTTACAGTTCTTTTCGTCTTTTCATGATTGCTTGGCTTTTGGTACCGGCAGGGGTTCTGATTATAATTTATTCAGAAAAGATTGGCGTACTTACTGGAGAAATTCCTTTTGGAGAAAAAATATTTGGAGCAGGAGGAACATATACCCTGATCAAGATAGTAGGGCTTTTAATGTCTTTGTTTTCAATTATGTGGATCACTGGAGGATTGCCAGAATTTTTACATGGAATGCTGAGTAAGTTTATTCCAGGAGTAAATTAAAGGGGGGCCATCGCGTAACTACTTCCGTTTCTACGGAATCCGCTAAAGCGGGGTTGGCAATGCCCGACACTCATGACATTGTGTTACATATATTCATGGGGCCATAGCTCAACTGGCTAGAGCACCTGCTTTGCAAGCAGGGGGTTAAGGGTTCGAGTCCCTTTGGCTCCACCAAAAAAAGGTGTATAAAAAATTGGTAACCACGGGTGGGTAGCTCAGTGGTAGAGCAGTGGCCTTTTAAGCCATTGGCCGCGGGTTCGAGCCCCGCCCCACCTACCAATTTTTGTTTACAAAATGCCATATACTTATATCCTCAAAGGAGAAAGATTTTATGTTGGAAGCACGACTGATCTAGAGCGTCGTTTGGCAGAACACGAAAGAGGAAAAACACACACTACAAAAAGAATTGGAGTGTGGAGTTTGGTGTTCAAAGAAGAGTTTGCA
>JAIPGI010000009.1 GCA_021736215.1 Candidatus Altimarinota bacterium | reverse complement strand
TAAACCTCTCTACCTTATCGGATGTAAGTATTGTGACACCTACCGGAGGTGATATTTTGGCATACAACTCAACCATTTCTAAATGGGAGAAAAATAGTTCAATCTCTATCAGTTCCTCCAGCAACGTCGGCATCGGAACCACAGTGCCTGCAACCAAATTGGATGTCAGTTCAGGAACAGATATTGTTGGAGGTACAGCCTTAGGTAGTTTTAGAGACAGTGCCGGAAGAATGGTTCAAATTAGTGCTCCTGGAAGTTCTACTTATGGACTTATCGCAGCAGAAGGAACAAGTAATGGTCTTTTGCTTCGTAGCCGTGATGGTGGAAATCAATTGTTTTTGAAAAACGATGGCAATGTCGGAATCGGAACAACAAGTCCTGCAACCAAACTTGATGTCAATGGAACGGTTACCGCTACTGCCTTCATCGGAGATGGATCGGGAATTACGGGATTCATGCCGACGGGAACAGTTCTTCCTTTTGCTGGATCATCCGCTCCCAGTGGATGGCTCCTCTGCGATGGATCGGCAGTAAGTCGAACGACTTATGCAAGTCTTTTTACCACTATCAGCACGACCTACGGGACGGGAGATGGATCAACGACATTTAATGTACCAGATTTACGTGGTCGTACCCCGATCGGAGCAGGACAGGGATCTGGTCTTACGAATCGGACACTGGGAGCAACGGGCGGAGAAGAATCTCATGCTCTGAGTACTGCAGAGCTTTCCAGTCATTCACATACGTTAACAAATGGAACGGTCACTATTAGTACTGTTGTTCATACGGCTGACAATCAAGATGAGACGAACGAATCAGATTATGGAAATAATGTATTAGGGACAGGTGGAAGTATGCAATCTATTTTTCGTGAAGGTACTTCTAGTGATTTCATCGGAGGAGTATCCACAATTAGTGGAGCAACTAATACAAACGGCAGTGGCGTTGCTCACAATGTCATGCAACCATTTTTGACTTTGAATTATATTATTAAATATTAGGAAACCATTTTCTTCTTCCTTGGCTCCATTTTAGAAATACAGTATGGTGGGAAGGAAATGATGAAAAAACGTTTTGCCAAAAAATCTCTCGGACAAAATTTCCTACAATCCACGGAAATTCGTGATCGAATTATTGCATCAGCAGGGAATATCACTGGAAAAAATATCCTCGAAATCGGTCCCGGGCTCGGATTTCTCACGAGCAAAATACTCGAAAAAAAAGCAAATCTTACTGCTGTAGAGTTTGATCCGAGGGCTGTTGAGATCTTAAAAAGAGACTTCGGACACAAGGAAAATTTCCATCTCGTTCAAGGAGATATTCTCGATCAGGATTTGGATTCTCTTAGATTTTCCAATCCCGGGATCAAAGATGCCCAGATCCCGGGATTGGAATTTCCTTACGCAATAGTCGCCAATATCCCCTATAACATTACTGCCCCAATCTTGCGAAAAATTCTTGAAAAGACGAAACATAAACCCCAATTTGCAATTCTTATGGTCCAAAAAGAGGTCGCTCAAAAAATTTCTCCTCCCAGCCTAGATCCCGGGATCAAAGATCCCCAGATCCCGGGATTGAAATTCAAAAGATCAATTTTGTCTATCGCCGTGGAGGTATTCTCAGAATGCAAAATTCTCTTCCAAGTTCCTCGCATTTGCTTCTCCCCTTCTCCCAAAGTAGATTCCGCCGTTATCCGACTCGATATTCGCCCCGAACCACTTGTCCCCGAAGATCTTCTGAAAGATTTCTTCACGGTAGTAAACGCTGGATTTAGTGAAAAACGAAAAAAACTGAGCAATAGTTTGGGGAAATTTTTCGGGACAGATTCGACACTTCTCCTTGGATCTATTGATGGAAATAGACGCCCCGAAACACTTACTATTGACGAGTGGAAACAGGTCACTCACAATTTTCAAGCACATGCCAAATAAAACAAAAAAAGTCATTCTTCTGTCTGCGGCACTCATTGGATTTACGTCGCTTGTTTATGAGATGTATAGCCTCAAGGTTGTTTTTTTGTACTTCGCAGAAAATACTCATGCTGCTGCTATCACGCTATCGGCCTTCCTCTTGGGGTTGGCTCTTTCAAGCCTTGTATTCGCGCACTTCGTAAAATCCAAAGAATCACGCTCCATTCAGGTACTTGTGGGGATGCAGATTTTTATTGTTCTCTACGCAATAGGGGTCCTTCAACATCATGAAATTATTCCATTGTTTATAGATTCTATAAGTAACTGGAATGAGAACGCATATGTTCTCAATATTTTAAAATTCTTATTCGTTGGGATTTATCTTTTTATACCTGCATTTTGTTTGGGAGGAGCTTTTCCAATCCTTAATGGATTGTATCAAAAAAACTTTACTTCTCGCACCCAAGATACTGGTTTTGTCTATTTCGTGGATACCATGGGAGCGGTGCTGGGGGCTCTGATTTCCGGATTTATCCTAATTCCATTCATGGGACTCGCTAATTCTCTCCTCATCCCAGTTCTTGCAAATATGCTCGTTATTTTCTTTTTTCTGAAAAAAAACATCTGGCGTGTTGCTCTGATTTTGATAGCAGGGGTATTCCTTTTTTTTTCTTATTATAACTATTCCCAAAATTCACTTATTTCAAAAGACCAGCCACATATTAATGCTCCCAATGTTTCCATAAAGAGTGGGAGTATTTATGCCCCTGAACTCGGTGGACATAAAATCGATAAGCGAAGGTTCGGAAACGTTATTTTTTCTAAATCATCTCCTTTTGGCGCTGTAACTGTAGGAGATAATGCGTGGGGGATGGAAGGAAATCGAGGACTTTTTATTAATTATCGAGATATGTGCAATACGCTCCTAACAACAGCTGAATTCGATATAGGAGAAACTACTGTCAAAAATATTCCTTCTCTTGGAAATGGGGACATTCTCAATATCGGATTGGGGTGTGGTTTTACTGCTCATGCTGTCGAAAAAGATCCTTTTGTAAAAACACTGACTGTTGTAGAAGTTAATCCTATGGTAATTGAGGCAGCAGAAAAATTTTTTGCTGAATTTAATGGAGACGTTACTCATTCTCCCAAAGTAACGCTTCTCAATCAGGATGGTACTCATTTTATCCGACAAACAGATCAAATATTTGACGCTATCATTATCGACGTTGAAGAACCAGGCATCATTCAATCTTCCCCACTTTTCACGCAAGAATATATACAAATTATGAAGGAAAAACTTCAGGAAGATGGAATCTTTGCTCTATGGTCTGTACGAAGTGATCAACCTGAATTTACGAAAATTCTCTATAACACTCTAAAATCTGTTTTCTCGTACGTTAAAGTGCAGGGAGTGAAAGGTGTTTTACAGTTATACGCATCCGAACATCCTCTTGATAACATCGAAGATCAAATAATGGAAGCAATTCATAAAAATACCACGACTGAGGCTATCAATACCCTCGAAACTCGAGAACTGGAAAAGTATGTGGATATTTCAAAACTTTTTCACTTCCCATTAGAACATACTGACCGATTCATTAGAAAATGAAAGACAAATTCCCTTCTCGATTTATCGAACGAATACAAGCCCTGCTCCCCGAAAATGAGTGGGATGATTTTTTTCAGTCCGCCACAGAACCTCTGCCCAAAACAATCCGCCTTTCGCAATTGGCAATTGACAATTGGCAGTTGAAGTGCCCCCCCTCTTGGCATCTCTCCCCTACTGCCATTCCAGAAGCATTTTTCATAGAACGAGACGATCAACACGAGCTCCCGCTCGGGAAAACTCTGGAACACTTTTCGGGAGAAATCTATGTACAGTCGCTCAGTTCGATGCTTCCCGTTCTCGCTCTCAATCCACAAACACACGAAATCATTCTCGATGTTGCTGCCGCCCCAGGGTCCAAAACGACCTTCATTGCCCAAAAAATGAAAAATACTGGTGTCATCGTCGCCAATGAACCAAGCTCTTCTCGGTCAGCGAAACTCGCATCAAATCTCGAACGAATGGGCATTATAAATACCATAATGATGCAAAATGACGGCACAAGTCTTTATCATTTTTTTAATCAAGAGTTTGACAAGATACTCCTTGATGCTCCCTGTAGTAGTGAAGGTTACGGTCGCAAAGACTCTTCTTTTTTCCAAAAGATGTGGGCGGAGAAAAATATATTTGAAGCTGCAAAACTTCAAAAAAAACTTATTTTGAGTGCTTTTGAGATGCTACAAGTTGGAGGAACCCTCATTTACTCTACTTGTACAACAGCACCCGAAGAAAACGAAGCTGTCGTGCAACATCTCCTCGATACTTATCCAGAAGCAGATCTACTTCCTATAGATTTCTCAGAGATTCCCATGCGAGAGGGATTAGATCGGTTTTTTGAACAAAAATTTTGTTCAAGAATAGCAAAACATACCAGACGTATCTGGCCTCATTTACGAAATAAGAAATGGAATTCTGAATGTTTTTTCTTAGCCAAAATAACCAAGACAAAGCCGCTTGATCGAACCAGGGTTATGATCCCGCCAATTAAGAATGCTCCCGTTGTGCTCAGAAAAAATCAAACGGCAGAAATTCTCGTTCGATGGCAAAAAACATTTGGACTGAATAGAGATATTTTTGAAGATTCATCTTTGATTGAAAAAAATGGAGAGATATTTCTCATTTCTCCAGAAGCGGGAACATTCGCTAGTAAACACCCTCATCGTCGATGTGGTCTTCCAGTCGCCGATAAACATGGAAATATGACATCTAGTTTTGCGATTCATTTTGGACACTTCGCAACAACAAACGTACTTGAACTCACGAATGAACAAAAAGATCGCTGGATGGAAGGATATGACATTGTATTCTCTCCCTCTTTGGAAAAGAGGGAGTTGGAGGCAGATTTCCGTGATGGATGTGAAGTACTTGTCCACTTTCAAAATTTTTGTCTCGGACATGGGAAAGTACAAAATCAGGGAAAACGACTCAAAAATAAACTCGATAGAAATTTGGTATTTTAATTTTTAAATGCAAGATCTCATAATCTCATTTAGCGGCAATTGAAATTGTACCCTTTCGTTTTTTAAAAAAATATTCATTGCTCATTATTTATTATTCATTAAAATTCCTCTCGATGGTAAAAAAAGATGTATCAGAAACAGAATTTAGCTTTTGGGGTGAGTTTTGGCACGGACTCAATGTGCTTTGTAAAAGCATAGGGAAAGGTATTGGGTTTCTATTTAACCTTTTTTGGCAAGCATTGGTGACGGTTCTGAAACTCGTACTTTATGTGTGGGGACTTCTTCTTCTTACTGGCATAGCAATATCGCTAGTTTCTTTCTTGCTTTCAGCGAGTATTCGCCAATTAAGTGAAGTGAGTTTTGTCGAAAAAATGGTTGAAAAATCAGACCCCATTATCGAATTATATTTGTACAAAATTCAGTCAGATATTACAAAAGAACTCGGAAAAGAAATATTAAAACAATAATTTTTGACAAAAGAAAAGAATAACTTATACCAAGAATCTGGAAGGTTCTCTTATAAAAAATTTTGACTTCTTTGTTCAAGATTTCTAGGGTGAAGGACGCTTTTCATTATTTCTTTCTTTGTTCCCCATGAAAATTATTTCTTCCGTTTTCCTGGCATTTATGATTCTGGTGCCGATCTTCATTAGCAATGCTATACAAAACAATGTTATGAGTTCTTCACAAGCAGATACGGTGAGACAAAATCGACAACAACGATTTGGTATTCGTGCTTTTCAGGGAAAAAGTAACAATACCAAAATTCAAAGAAAGAAGGCAGAAACTCAAATCGCTCCTAGTGATGCTCAAATATATGGTCCTGCAAGAGTACGTTTTGGTATTGATAGACATAACGATACAACTCTTTCTGGGCAAAATCGACTTGATCAAAAGGCTGATGGGACAAACAGTATCCGTCGCAGTACTGATAGGCAAACCGGCACAACTTCCTACAAACAACAAGTTCGAAAACTCAAGGGAAGAGAATATAGTCCTAATCAATAATTGTTTGATTTATATTTTGCACAGAATAGACTCTTCTCGATGAAAAAATTGTATATCATTGCTTTCGCGTTAGTTCTTTGTGGATGTACAAATGTTGGCGATCACATGGATGTAGAAGGAACTCCTGTAGATACTGTGGGGGTTGGAGAGATGTGTGGAGGCATTGCCAATATCCGATGTGGTGCAGGACTTGAATGTAAATTTGATGGTACATACCCTGATTCTAGTGGAAAATGTGTCGAAACTGTGATTGATAAAAACCTCATCTGTGAGCCCATTCAGGCTCCTGTTTGTGGACGCAAGGGAGATAATAAAAATGGATATTTAAATGAGTGCGAAGCTCGTCGACACGGAGCCGAAATCATAGGCGCTGGATTCTGCAAGCCTGATACTTCCGTCACTGGAAACTGCCAAGCTCATGTTACAAGTATTGGAAACTGTGAAGCATTTTTCGAAGGATATGAATTCGACGGACAAAAATGTGCTCAAAAAAATGTTATTGGATGTGACGCTGAAATTCCATTTCCGTCGCTCGAAGCGTGTCAAAAAGAGTGTGAATAATTTTTTAGTAGTCATTCTCGCTTTCGCCGCTGCGTAGCTATGGCGTAGAGGGTGTCGAGGATCAGAAGCGTCCGCTTTTATGTCTTGCTGAGTGAAACGAACTATCTTTTTGTTCCTCTTAATGACTCTGCGAAGAGTTGCTAAACGCTCAGGATTCTGGTCAAGCCAGAATGACTTTGTTTTAAATCTATTTTATGGTACAATAATCTGATGCGTGAAATGATTTTGGAATCAGTACGGTGGATGTCGCTCGGCATTGGCCTTATGGGAATTTCTATTATTCTTATAGGAGCCTTACGAGGTGCTTGGGAATATTTCGCTGAATATCATACAAAGAGGTATCCACACGTTCGTGCGACATTGGGGTCTCATTTGATCCTCGGACTAGATTTTTTGGTGGGGAAAGACATCATCGACACAATTCTTTTGGATAAAAAAGATGAATTTTGGTTAGATTTGGCAGGACTTTTTACTGTAGTAATTATTCGAATAATCCTGACCTATTTCTTGAGTAAAGAGCTTAAAGACTTGGGAAAAGACAATATTTAGGAAACAAAATTCCCCTTACCTTCCCCCTTTGGCAAAGGGGGAGGAAATTTCTCATCGCGAAAAGAAGGAGGATTTTTATTCACTTGTGCAAAAAACTTCAATTTCTCGTGTTTTGTAAACTTTGTCGGAACTAGTGTGGAGTATCCCACTGGTTCGGTGACATTTCTCTGGAGAAAATGTCATGAACCCATGTGTCCTACGGAACACCCGCTCCTACAAGGGAATTTTTTTTAAGTTCGAACTCGGGGATACTTTGAGTTTGAACTTTTTCCTTGCAAGGAGCAAAAATCCCTTTCCTCACTCCTCTCCCCAAGGGAGAGGAAGAATACTTTTCCACATTACTCATTATTAATTACTCATTAATCATTGTTGTTCTTTTTTCGGAACTAGTGTGGAGTTGATATTACAAGTTTTTCCGAAAATCTTTCATGAATTTTTTCAACTGGGCTTTTCGCGTGTTTGGAATTTCGTGCCATTTGGTATTGGTAATGGCTCCTTCAATGGCATAAAGGAAACAAGTACACATAATGGATCCCCTGCCATTGGCTTCAAAAACACGCAAAAATACTTCTTCCGTCCCCAAGTGTTGCATCTGATCCAAATTCTCAATCCCCGCTCTATGAATCCTGAG
Organism: Candidatus Altimarinota bacterium; assembly: GCA_021736215.1. GTDB lineage: Bacteria > Patescibacteriota > Gracilibacteria > UBA4473 > UBA4473 > JAIPGI01. The sequence continues at coordinate 38,114 of JAIPGI010000009.1, read as the reverse complement.
AGCACAAGATGGTCCAATATTTTTGATACTTTCAAGTTCTTTGATACTCATTGTTCTTGAGAGAGTTCTTGGGTGCGTTTGAGTGCGGCGAAAGCTGCCTCCTCAACAATCTTTCCCAAATCTGCTTCTTCAAATACTCGAATCGCTTGCTCGGTGGTTCCTTTGGGGGAAGTCACTTTTTCTCGCCAGAGAGCAAATGTATTATCGGGATTCTGTTTCGCAATTTCTGCGGATCCCAAAAAAGTCTGCCTCACGAGTAAATCTGCTTCCTCTTCAGAAAATCCATACTTCTGTGCGGCTTCGACAAGCTTTTCTGCAAAGAGAAAAAAATACGCTGGACCCGAACCGGAAATCGTGGACAATTGATCAAGCCTTGTTTCCGTTTCTAACTCAAGGACTTTCCCACCTGATTCGAGAATCAAGAAGACGATTTCTCTCTCGACATCTTCAAAGTTCGTAGTAGGGTCGAAGACCACTCCCGTAACACCGAAATCAACAAATTGACCAAGATTTGGCATAATACGAACAATTTTTGTGTTCATAAATTTTTCTTGAACTTTTTCAATGGTTTTGCCAGCGAGCATTGAGACGACGACCATTCCTTTTCGTGGAACAAAAGATATCTCGGCTAAATTTTGCGGTTTAAATGCGACCATCAATATATCACAATCTTGCAAGCCTGATGGGGCAAGGGTTGTCTTAACATTATATTGTTTGGCAAGACGGTTGTTTTTTTCTGCTTCACGATTACAAACGATAATATCTTGAGATTCAAAAACCTTCTGAGAGAGGATGCTTTTGAGAAATGCTTCTCCCATATTTCCGCAGCCGAAAAATCCAAGTTTCATTGAGGGTAGTTTAGAGTTTAGAGTTCATAGTTTAGAGTTCATAGTTTAGAGAGAATTTTGTTATTCTTCATTCCTCATTGCTCATTATTCATTATTTATTGCCTCACTTGTCCATCGCCTCTCAAAACCCACTTCTCTGTCGTAAGTTTTTCGAGTGCAAAAGGACCTCTCGCATGGAGTTTCTGAGTTGAGATACCAATCTCTGCCCCCAGACCAAAAATTGCCCCATCAGTAAATCGAGTGGAAGCGTTAGAGTACACCGCTGCCGCATCCACTTCTGCCAAGAAACGCTCGCACTGTTTTTTATCTTCAGAAACAATTGCTTCTGAATGTTTTGATGAATAACGAGCAATATGATCAAGAGCCTCATCAAAACTATTCACCACTTTTACGGAACATTTCAGCGAAAGAAATTCTCGTCCAAAATCTTCTTGTTTTGCTTTTTGTAAATATGGGTATTTCGCTTTGTGCAAAACTTCGTAAGACTGCTCATCAGCAAATATTTCAACCGAATTTCTTGAAAATTCTTCAACCAGCATGGGCAAAAATTGTGCATAATTTTCTTTCTGAACAAGAATTGTATCCAACGCATTGCAGACAGAGGGTCTCTGAAGCTTCGCATTGAGAATAATGTCTTTTGCTTTCTTTAAATCTGCTGAAGCCTCCACAAATGTGTGGCACACCCCAGCTCCCGTTTCAATAGTCGGGATTTTTGCGTTGTCTCGAACGAATTGAATAAGGTTCGCACTTCCTCGAGGAATGATAATGTCTACGTATTTTTCCGCTTCGAGGAGCTCTTTGACAAAGATTCTATCGGTGGGCAATAATTGAACAATATTTGTGTTCAATGCGAATTGTTCCAACACTTTATGAATTATTTTCACGATTGCTTTATTGGAATTTTCCGCGTCAGATCCCCCTCGGAGCACGACCGCATTTCCTGATCGCAATGCCAAAACCGCCACATCAAGGGTTACATTGGGACGAGATTCATAAATCACCCCCACAACGCCCAAGGAAACTGTTCGTTTTTGGAGTTGTATTCCATTATCAAGCATTCTCTCTACGAGAACTCTGCCTGTGGGATCAGGTAACCCCGCAACAGTACGCGCATCATGAGCGATTCCTTTAATCCGCTCATCGCTCAAAAGTAATCGATCTTTTTTGGGGTCATTATCGTCCATTTTTGCAGCATCCTTCTGATTGGCAATCAGAATCTCTTTCGTCCCATTTTCAACTGCATCAGCAATAGCCTCGACAAGCTGTTTTCTTTTTTCATCGGAAAGCTGAGCAATCTGATGAGATGCTTTATGTGTTTGTTGAAGAAGTGGTTGAATAGAATGCATGATGAAATTTTATTTAAATCCTCGTTTGTCCTCAAAACAAAGCGATTGTAATGTAAATCATGATTGAAATCATGCCAAGTAGAAAGATTCTTACTTTTTCTCTTTTTCCAAACCATTTCTACATTCTTTTAGGAGTTCTTGAGTCCGGACTCAAATATCCCGTTTTTTAAGGGAGGTTTAAAGCTAAAGCAATTGCGAAAAAAGCATATTTAAAAAATATTGAGGGATATATTAAATGTAATCCGGTAAAACATAATTTCGTTACGGATAGAACAAGACTGGTTCTACGCGAGTTTTCATATTTCGCTCAATCCTCTGGACTAGAATATGACAATTTCGTTTGCATGGGCAATTTCGACATTTTTTTGCTTTTTATTCGATTCAAAATCACTAAAGGATATCTTCGCTCTGGCTACCGCAAATACATCCTCTACCCCTTCCATACCATCTACATAGATTTCTATAATATCTCCTTTTTCAAAATCCCCTTCGACTGATTTGACTCCCACCAAAAGAAGACTTTTCCTTTTCTTCAAAGCCTCAGCAGCTCCTAGATCAATCACAACTCTTCCCGTTGGAAGACTACCAGTCGCCATCCATTTTTTGTGAGCAGAAATATTACAAAGTTGCGCCGAACAAACAGTTCCCGTTTGGAATTGCTCTGCTCGCAATATATTCCCATCTTTTCGCACATCAAAAATTACAACCGTTGTTCCGAAATTTGTTGCAAGTCTAGTACAAGAGAGTTTTGAAATCATTCCCCCGAGTCCTCCTCTTGATGTTCCTGGTTTGGCACAAGAAAAAATCTCAGCACTAAATTTTTCAATACGAGGAATTACCTCTTCTCCATCGAGTAACCCTGGCATCGAACTCCCAAAAAGCAATTTTTCTGCCGAAAATCCTATCGCCAAAAGTGTTGCCATCTCATCATTATCAGAAAATTTCAGGGAATGATCTGAGATAACATCGTTTTCATTAATAATCGGTATAATATTATTTTCCCACAGTGCTTCACATGTTGAACGAAGTTGGAGAAACTGTTTTCTATTAGAAAAATGGTGTCGTTCGCACAATACCTGTGCTACCCCCACTTGGCTGTGTTGAAAAAATTCGGCATATTTCTGTATAAGTCGTGGATTTCCAAGAGCTGCAGCAGCTTTTTTTTCGGTAATGCTCCCCGCGTAGTTCTGAAGGTATTTTTTTCCAGCCCCTACTGCCCCTGAAGATACGAGAATAACATTATATTTGTTGTGCAAAATAGAAAGCTGCTGACAGATATTTTCAACGACAACCTCTTCGATATCCCCATAGCCATTAGTGATAGCGGCTGTTCCGACCTTGAGAACGAGAACCTTTTTCATCGGATCTTGTTGTAGCAGATTTTGACTTTTTTGCCAAAGAAGAAATAATTCAAGTGAGGCCTCTCTTAAATCCTATGCGTTTCTTTTTCAAAATCTGTTTCGTTATCGCTGTAAATGCTGTAGCTTTTTGGGTTTTGGATACAAAATTATTCACGGGAGAACTCATTGTTTCAGGTGGACTTCATGCTTATCTGTATATTGCGAGCGTGTTTGGAATTCTCAATATTTTTCTGCGTCCCCTAGTGAGTCTTATTACCCTACCTCTTCGTATTTTGAGTTTGGGATTTTTTGGTCTTATTATAAACGCTTTCTTACTCTGGGCCTTACAATACAGTGTAAATCTCTTGGATCTTTTCAATACATCACTCCATATCCAAGGTTTTCAGACATATGTTATTTCTGGAATTTTCTTGTCCTTTCTCAACTGGCTTTTGCACATTATTCATGAATAAATCCCTTCTTTTTGAAAATAGTCTTTCTGTTGATTTTTGGAGAAGGAACTGGGGAATATGTTTTTTACCTTGAAAATTCTGTTTGAACTTCTACAATCCACCCGATTTATTAAATCCAGTCTATGTTTCAAACGGCTTTTGTCATCGTTACTATTCTTTTTATCGGTGTTGTCCTTCTCCAACAAAAAAATGCTACACTTGGTTCTATGATGGGGGGAGATGGGGGTGATGATATTATACAAACTCGCCGAGGAGCTGATAAATTTCTCCATCAGGCGACTATTGTCTTGTCCATTTTGTTTATTGGGGGAGGCATATATGCTATGTTTTTTGCTTAAACATCACTCTTATGCATCGAACGTTCTCTCGATTCCGATCGCCACGGATGTGGCACGTCGTGGGAGGGGTTTTGGGAGTGATAATCATTGGATTTCTTGTTTTATACCACCAATTTTTCATTGCTCATTCCCATCTCGTACCAACAACTGGAGGTATTTTTACGGAATCAACTATTGGTACTATTAAAAATCTCAATCCCCTTGCCTCCAATCAGTCACTTTTTGATCAAGATTTGTCGCAATTGATATACGAAGGACTGCTCCGCTATAATCCTGCTTCCGGACAGATTGAAAATGCTCTAGCAGAATTTCGAATTTCGGAAGATTCCAAAACGTACTTCTTGACCTTGAAACAATCTTCCCGCTTCCAAAGTGGTGATCCAGTTATGGTTGATGACGTTCTTTTTACCTTTGAATCTGTTATTCAGAATCCCGCATTTTCTAATAAAGTACTACAAGATGCCTTTGAATACGTTTCTTTAGAAATTGTAGATAAATCCACTATCGCATTTGTGCTTCCCGAACAGAATGTCTTTTTTCTTTCTCTTCTTACCACTCCCATTTTACCTGCCAAATATTTCAAAAATGCGCTTATCGAGGAAGTTACCGATCCGGATTTTCCTTTTAATAAAAACCCTATAGGCGCTGGACCCTATAAATTGAAAAATATCATCCCAGCAGATGATGGATCTTTTCGTATTTTTCTTACCGCCAATAAATATTATTACGCAGGAAAGCCAAATATCGAACAAATGGTTTTCTATGTATATCCGAGTTTCCAACATCTAAACGCTGCTTCTGGAGATACAACCCTGTTTTCTAAAATTCCTTTTGTCTTCATGGAGCAGTTTGAAAAAAAATTAAATCAATCTTCTTCTCAAATATACCAAAAAAGAGAATATATTTTGCCGCGATTTACCGCTTTGTTTTTCAATCTTGATCGTCCTTTTACTTCAAAACCTGGGATGAGATCGGCTCTCAAAGATTCTCTCGATAAAGCAAAAATTTTGGAAAAAGAAAAGGGTTGGAATCAAATTGATTCATTTTTCTTTTTCGAAGGAATCGATAGTTGGCATAAAGCGGACTTTCCACAGGCTAGAGTTGATCTGCGTGATGGAGGATTCCCTTATAATGAAAATTTGGCTACTAGGACTCAAGGACGTGATGGATCTCCTGTCGTGATCACCCTCCTCACGGCAACAGCTCCACCAGTCTATTCTCGTTTTGCACAAAGCATTGCCCGCACTTGGGAAAAAGAATTGAATATAAAAGTACAACTCGAAATCCTTGACAGTGCAGATTTCCAAGAGGCTCTCAAAAAACGAGATTATGATGTTGTTCTCTTTGGGCAAAATTTTTCAAAAAATTTTGATTCTCTTTCGACATGGCATTCTTCTCAATCGGGAGGACTCAATCTCTCGAATCTTACTCATGATGATCTGGATTTTTTAATCGATGAAGTTCGTTTTTCTGGTGCCCAAAGTGATTTGTTTGCTCTCAATGACCGACTCGAGGAAATCATACCAGCGGTTACTTTGGCCACCCCTCAATACAATATTCTCGTCTCTCAGGACCTCAAAGGATTTTCTGAAAATTTTGGAAAAATCCGATCTCATAGTGAACGTTTTTCTGGCATCGAAAATTGGTATTTCTTTGAAAAACTCGACTGGGATTGGTTAGAAAATAAATCCAAACTTTGGGGATTTATTCGTTGGATGTTTGGTACCGATACAATTCCTTCCCCCTCTCATGAAGCATCCTAGACCTCATATTCTTCGTGATCTCGAGCTCCGCAATAATAATATATCTCCTGCCAAAGAAAGTCGGCTCCTCGCGGTAGATTATGGAGAAAAATTTTGTGGTTTTGCCTTTTCTCCAGATGGGATATGTGTATTTCCTCTTTCAATTGTTGCTACAAAAAATTTAGAAAAGGAATTACGAGATACATTGAACAAAAAAAGTGTTCAAAAGATGATTTGGGGGCTCCCTCTCCAACCCGATGGCGGTGAAAATAAAATTTGTGCGCAAATACGATTATTCGTTGAAGAACTGCATTCGCCCATTCCTGTAGAATTTATAAATGAACGATTCTCTTCGAAGTTTGTTTCTGCTCCCCAAGAGGAAAATCGACAGGATGATCTTGCTGCCGCTAAAATTTTGGAGTTCTATCTGTCAAAAATCTGATGTGATACAATGCGCGCACTATGACGAGAGAAATAACTAGGGATCAAATCGAAAAGCTTGTTGATCGTGCCAAAACTGGGGACGAAGGGAGTTTTGAAAAAATTTTTGAGATGTTTTTCGATAAAATTTTTCGTTATGTCAGCTTCCGTGTTGCAGAGGAAGAATCCGAAGACATTGTTTCTGATGTATTTCTAAAAGTCGTAGAAAGTTTACATTCTTATCACGCTCGTCCAAAGGTCGGTTTTAATGCTTGGATATTCCGAATTGCTCACAATACTCTTATTGATTTTTATCGTCGAAAAAAGGACTTCTTGGGACTCGAAGATGAGGATAGTGAAGATTTTTTCATTCAGATTCCCGATGAAAATCCTCTTCCTCATGAAATGGTCAATCAGATACTAACGAATAAACGACTGTATGAAATACTCAAAAAACTCCCCCCCCTTCAACGAGAAATATTAGAGTTGAAATATCTTGAAGACATGAGTAACTCCGAAATTTCAGAAATCACTGGAAAAAACGAAGGGAACATTCGTGTAATACAACTCCGAGCACTGAGAGAAATACGGAAGATGTGGGAAGAATAGGTTTAGTTTTTTCCCCACTCAGAAATATCCCAGGATTGCGCCATAGATCCACAGGAATGACATTCTTCACAATGATAAGGATCTTTTGTGTACAAAACGGTCACTTTGAGCGGGTTTTTATTAAGAATCTCTCGAATAGTATTTCCTATATGTGATTTCAGAATATTTGCTTTATCGGCTTCAGTGTTTGATGGATTTTGGGATAACCATCCTATACGGCAGTGTATATTTATTTCTGGAGCTTCGCTTTTCTCTGTTTGTATTTCTAAATACTGAGTATCAATCCCTACCTGTCTTAATGCTTCTAATATTTCATTTTCCATAGCAAAATCTATTTGAACTTTCTTTACTTTTTTGTCAACATTCTCGACAAATTCAACACACACTTTTCTGTTGCTTCCCATCCCAAACAAGGATCGGTGATGGATACTCCGTATTGAATTTTTTCCGAAGAAATGATTTCCTGCGTTCCCGTGGAGAGAAAGCTCTCAAACATAAACCCTTTGACAAAAGGCGCTATTTCTGTGTTTTTTCGAAGAGACTGAGCTACTTTTCTGAGCACTGAAATTTGTTGATGGGGATCTTTATTTCCATCCTCATCACGACAGTTTTCATGACTCGCATCCACAATAATAGCTTTGTTTTGAACACATTTATTGTTCAATATATTTATAACTTCTTGGATGGTTTTTATATCATAATTCGCGTGCCCTCCACCCCCTCGCAAAATCAAGTGTGCATATTTATTTCCGTGTGTATGCACTTGTGATTGTCCGATAATAGAATCATGCGGAGTCTGTGCCACTTGAACAGCGTTTACTGCAGAAATGAGATACCCAGATGTCGGATTTTTGATTCCAACTGGGATATCTAATCCTGAAGCAAAAATCCTGTGTTCCGGATCTTCGGAAGACCTAGCTCCAATTGCTACCCATGAAAGAATATCCTCGAAATATGGATACACATCTAAAAATACCGCTTCATCAGAAACGGGGAGCCCTATTTTCAAAATTTCTAAAAACATTTCCCTCCCTTCTCGAATACCTTGTTCTATATCACTCGAAGCGAAAGGATTCGGTTGGTGCAATGGGCCCAACCATCCAAGACTTGTGCGGGATTTTTGGAGATAGGAACGAATAATTATTTTGAAATGAGAAGAAACTTTCTCTGAAAGAGATTTCAGTTTTCGTGCATACTCAAGTACCGCTTCACTCGGCCATGCAGAACAAGGTCCGATGATAAGAAGTTTCCGAGAATCTTTTCCCAAAAGGATGTTTTTGATTTCCCGACGATCTTGAGACACCTGTTGAAGTAATTTGGGTACAAGAGGAATTTCTCGGAGAATATCCTGCAATAATGGAAGAGGTTTTTGGACATCGTAACCCATGAGCGCGCGGATAGTATACAATCGTTGCGAATTAGGCAAAAAACAATACAATCCCCACGATGAAGGATAAAGCTCAGTCGCTTATTCAAGAATTCCAAGAAGTAGAGACACAACTCTCCGACCCTTCGGTATATGCTGACCGAGAAAAATCAACGCGTCTTGGACAAAAACGAAAAACCTTACAGCCAAAGGTTGTTATCGCCCAAAAATACCTGAAACTTTTGAAACAGAAAGAGGATGCCACCGAGATTTTGGAAAATGAGAATGATGAGGAATTGCGAGATATGGCAAAACTTGAACTCGAACAAGCCAAAAAAGAGCTCCCCCACACAGAAGAAGATTTGATGGTGGCCCTTATTCCTACCGACCCCAATGATAATAAAAATGCTATCGTAGAGGTTCGAGCTGGAGTGGGAGGAGATGAAGCATCCCTTTTTGCAGATGAAGTTGCTCGAATGATTATGCGTTTCGCTGAAAAGCATGAATTTTCTTGTGAACTTCTCTCTGAAGCGGCCAACGAAGGTGGTGGAATCAAAGAAATGATATTTCAAGTCAATGGATTTGGCGCTTATGGGAAACTTAAATTCGAAGGGGGTGTACATCGTGTACAACGCATTCCTACTACTGAAGCCCAAGGGCGGATTCACACTTCTGCCATATCCGTCGTTGTGATGCCCGAAGCCGAGGAAAAAGATGTGGAAATCAAAGATGCAGACTTACGAATTGACGTATTCCGCTCATCGGGATGTGGCGGACAGAGTGTCAATACTACAGATTCCGCGGTCCGCATTACGCACCTTCCATCGGGACTCGTGGTGACGTGTCAGGATGAAAAATCTCAACACAAAAACAAAGCGAAGGCTCTTTCGGTATTAAGGTCACGCCTCGCGGCTATTGAAGAAGAAAAACGTCAAGAAGCCCTTGGCGAAAAGCGTCTGGCTTCTATAGGATCCGGAGATCGGTCAGATAAGATTCGAACCTATAACTTCCCGCAAGACCGCGTCACTGATCACCGAATTGGACAAAATTTCTCAAATCTTCCTCATATCATGGAAGGAAACCTCGATAAGGTTGTGGACGCTTTGGCATTGGAAGAACAGAAAAATTTCTTGGAGAAATAAAAAATTAAATTTTTATAAAATACGAATGTGCCATTTCTCTCGCGAATAGATATTTTATTTGCGATATGCAAAAGCACAGAAATTCCCAATCACGAATTCACGAAGAAGATTTTGTATATTTTGTGACTGCAAAAACCAAGGATGGTTTTCCATATTTTCAGGACGAAATATTATGCGAGTTATCCCGCTGAGCGGGATGTCGTTTTTTGGACTTATTTGTTACACAAATAAATCTCAAAAAATATTACTCCATGGATGGAAGAATTGCGGCTATGCAAGCAGTTAAAACAGTTTGAATTATATGCATTTTGTTTATTGCCAAATCACTTTCATTTATTGTTGAAGCCGAGCAAAGAAGCAAATATTTCTCAAATAATGCAATTCTTGAAAAGACATTTTGCTCGAAATGCAAATTTTATAATGAGGTATTCAAACGAAGGCGGGATTGGCCAATCCCGCCTTCAGAAAGAGGTACCATCATTTCGTAAATGTCGCTACATACAACCTGAATATCTGTTCATCGGGGAGAATATGGATTCTCGCCTTCAAATATGGCGAAATGATTTTGTGAAAAAACATGGATATAATCAAAGTTATTTTCCTCGTTTTCAATGGCAATCATCCTTTCACGACCACGCCATTCGCGATGAACGAGATTTACAGCATCATTGGAATTACACTACATACAATTATCTCAAACATGAATTGCCTGAAACTTGGAAGTACACATCGCTTCATTTTTCTGAACTATGCGATATATGGGAATAAGGCAGCCGTAGGAAATACGGCTGCCGGAGCTATTTTCGGAAAATTACTTATAAACGACAATGATATCGATACAGGATTTGTATTTATATTCTTTTAATATTTGGGCGCTATTTTCTGTGTAAGAATCCACATAAAAAGTCAATTGCTTTGGTTTAGTAGAATCAGGAACCTCGCAGGCTATTTTTTGGATAATTGAATCTTTTGTGAAGCCCAAAAAATATCCTTCCTTTGGAGTCCATCCATATCCTGTTTTGTCTCCTAGGACGGGATCTTTTATTTCTGTCTTATTTTTGTGAATCGTGCTGTCAATGTACGATTCAACTCGTGTATAAATTCCACTATTAACTGTATTTGAATTCACACACCCAACATTGTTTAAAAATCCCAACATAATACTTCTCCCTCCAGTTGGAGGATATTCATTATTTTCACTCCAAGATTCATGTTTTACTGAATAAATCGATGACACTATTATATTGTCTAGAGAGTCTGCTAATACAATAAATGCAAATTCCTCTCGGTATTTGCTGTGGTCTCCTGGAACAAAAAAATACTGTTTAAACTGAAAAAATTTCCTGCCATTTTTTTCTTTTTGTTCGGGATCCACCTGAATAGGACCAAAGGTTTCTCTCATCCAAGGATGGTGAGTAAACTCTTCTACTTTTGTAGGACGGACATAATCTGGCGTCCTATCAAAGAAAAAAAAGAAAGCTATAACTGCAATAATAAAAAATAATAAATATAGTTTTTTTGACATAACAACTCCTACCCTTTGTGATAAATTTAATTTATAAGTTGATAATTTTTTCCGAAACCGAAAAGAGCGTGCAAAAAAGCATTTATTAAAAATAGTAAAGCATTTTTACGAATAAATATTTAACGGAAATTGTATAATATGTCAATCCCTCTTAACCCAGTAACTCAAATACAAGAACGGTGTATCGATCATTGCTACAACGACTTTAATGGCATAGGTTGCCCACATAACGGGCCAGAACGCCTCCACGGGAATAATCCCCCCTATCGGCAACCACTCAAAGGCGGTGAGACCGACTGACGTGAAGATGAGTGTATCAATGAGTTGTGAAACCATGGTTGAACCATTATTTCGTAGCCAGAGCCATTTGGAATTGGTCCACTTTTTGATTTGCAAAAATGCCCACACATCGAAGCTCTGTGCAATCAGATAGGCAAGCATTGATCCAAAAAGTATTCTCGGCGTAATAGAAAAAAGAGCTTGTAAATGCGGTTGTGCAAAATCGAGTTCATTAGGAACAAATGCCAAGAGTACCTGTGTTGCCATAACAAAAATTGCCGACACGCCAAACCCTATCCACACTGAACGCAAAGCATCTTTTTTTCCGTAATGTTCTGACAGCATATCTGTCATCAGAAAAATAGCCCCATAGAGAGCATTTCCCCCCGTTACAACGAATCCAAAAAGATTCATCTGTTTGAGGACAAATATATTCATCAGGATGCTGTACACAGCAATGAGAATAAAAACATACATTTTCCCAAGACGGAAAGCGACAAGTCCCAACGCCAAAAGAAACACCGCAAAAGAAAGGAAGATAATTTCATTCATCTGTCAGAAGTATAATGCGAGTTTGAACTTTGCAAAGTTTGAACTCTAAAAAAATTTTCACAATCCTTTATCTTTGTTGTCACCCCGGATTTATTCCGAGGTCTAGCGTCCCGAAGTTATCTTTTGTCCACAGCGAAGCGTCCATATATACTAAAAGTTAGGTCCCGCAACAAGTGCGGGATGACAAAGAATTTAAAAAAGATTTGACAATTTCTCACAAAAATCCACAATACTTCCAGAATAATTGATGATTTCAATCTGAAATCGTCGATTTTTTGGGATTCTTTTTTTTACAACTTCATGCAAAGTCGTCTCCAAGCAGCCATCAATCAGCTCTGCGCTGAAAAAAATCTTGACCACGAAACGGTCGTTGAAGCGATTGAAAACGCTATCGCTATCGCCTACAAGAAAGATTTTGGTAGCGCCGGTCAACAAATAAAAATCCATTTGGGAGATGACATTACTGATATGCGAATCTTCGAAGTGCGAGAAGTTGTCAAAAAAGTGGAGGACACCGAAGTACAAATCAGTGAAAAGGATGCAAAGGCTATCCGTCCTGATGCAAAAATCGGAGAAACCGTATTTGTTCCTATAACACTTCAAGAACAATTTGGACGTATTGCTGCTCAAACAGCGAAACATGTCATGAACCAAAAATTGCAAGAAGCCGAAAGAGAAATGCTTTTTCATAAATTCAAGGACAAAGAAGGACAGCTTCTCACCGCACGAATTCAAAAAGTCGATCGTGATTGTGCGCTCATTGAAATTGAAGGAGTAACCACCATGCTCCCGAATCGTGATCAAATCCCTGGAGAAAAATACTTCACTGGACAACGTATCAAGGTTTATTTGGAAAAAGTAGAACTCACTCCCAAAGGACCACAACTACGAATTACTCGGACGAGTAATGAATTCATTGAAGCTCTTTTTGAACAGGAAATTCCAGAAATGCGTGAAGGACTGGTTTATATTGCCAAGATGGCTCGAGAAGCTGGTGTCCGATGCAAAATAGCCGTTGCCTCAGATGATAACTCTATTGATCCTGTCGGAGCATTTGTTGGACAAAGAGGTTCTCGTATCAACACCGTTATGGAAGAAGTGGGTGATGAAAGATTGGATATCATCCAGTACTACGAAGATCCAAAGAAATTGTTGGTTGCCGCTCTGGCTCCAGCAAAAATTTCTAAAACTGAATTTTTCAAAGGAGAACAAAAAGAGAGTCGTGTAAAAATTTATGTACGAGAGGAGGAACGAGCTGTTACCATCGGACGTGGTGGACAAAATGTTCGTTTGGCAGGAAATCTCATTAATATGCAGGTCGATGTTATCACTTTTGATGGCCCCATTGAGGAAGATGAATCCGTTACCCAATCCTCCAATAAAGAAAAAACCGTGAAAGAAGTTTCAGAAAAAGTAACTATTGCTTCATTGGAAGGTGTTGATGCAGCGGTGATCGCGACACTTACCGAACTTGGTCTTTCTCAAATCAAACAATTCGAGGGTCTAAAGGCAAAAGACTTAGCAGAAATTGGAATTACTATTGAGCAAGCTGAGTCTGTTGTGAAGGCCGTTGGGAAATATCTGAAGAGATAGATTTAATTTGTAGAGACGTAGCAATGCTACGTCCCTACTTTTTTATTACCAAAACCTCATCAATCATCTGATCGTGAGGTTCTGTCGGAATTTTTTTGGGAGATATGGCAAAATATGGAAGCAGTGTAATACTGTGGGATTTCGTCGTTGCGAGAAATCGATCATAGTAGCCTTTTCCTCGTCCGAGCCGATATCCCCATTCATCCGCCGCCAATGCAGGAACGATAACAACATCTTGCGTTCTAGGAATTGCTTCAAAAGCTACTTTTGGCTCTCTAATATTAAAAGCGCCAAGCTTTAGATTCTCAAATGTATCGAGAAAAAAGTGAATTTTATCGTGCTCAACTTTTGGCCAAAAATAATCTTTGTCTGGGAATATTGAACACATTTTTTGTACAAAGTGCAATTCATCTCTCATTGGAGCAAAGGCAAATACCCTTGTTGCTTTAAGGAAAAACTCGTTTTGCTCCAAAAGCTCTACTGCCTGCTCATCAAGTTTTCTTCTCTCTTCATCTGAAATATCTCTCCAGTGCTGTGCTATTTTTCGACGAAGAAAAAACTTCTGCGCACGAACTTTATCTTGCTCAATTTGAGTAAATAAGGCATCTGCATTGTCGAATTTCCGGACATCTCGCTCTCGATGTAATACTTCTACTTCTAATTTTTGATTGTACAAATCTTGTTTAAAATCCAAGATATGCACTTCTATCGAAAATTCCCCGCCAAAAGTCTTGCGATGACCATAGTGAAGAAGTGCATTATACTCTGAACCCGGGTTCTGCAGAACCCGGGTTCTAACAAAATAAACGCCCTCATCAAGAGATATTTCTTGATCCAATTCGAGGTTAGCAGTCGCAACGCCAAAATGCTCCCCAACATTTGCTCCATGGACAACTCGACCAGTAAATTTCATCTGCAGAATTGTATGTATTTTTTTTCTTTTGTCATTCGATTGGTTTCCTCACCCTTTACTCACCGGGGCGTAGCCGCTATGGCGAAGCACGGCGGGAGAGGGTAAATTCCCCCGCCCTTTAATTCCCTCCCGCCAAGGGAGGGAAAAGTATAATCACATCAATTTTTTACTTCCATCCATTCGCTCCCCGACAGCACTTCTTTGGTCTTGGGATTCAAAATAACTGCGCGAATTTTATCCCCCTTTTTTATTTGTGTCTGTTCATAAAAATAATACCCTAAGTCCGGACTTCTGGCATCATTAAGTCTGGACTTAATGACGATTCGAGGTTTCTGAATCTTGGAGTACGGGCGAAAAGAAAACAATGGACAACCATTCTCTGTATTTCGTGCAGGAACACGAGGACAACGGTCATTATAGTTATAAATTCCGTCTCTATCCCAATCCAAGTTTAATGCAAAATCGCATTTCGATTGATCAAAAATATTGTTCAATACTTCTTGTGCCTGAGATTTCGTCACAAGTGGGTTTACAGCATCTTGATTTCCAAATTCCTCGAAGGGGATAACTCTCAACGATGCCAAAATTTGTGCCGACTGAAAATACGGTTCATCCCCTTCTAAATCAGTAAAAAGAATCGTTTTCCAGTCAGCCGGAAACGAAATATTTTTTGTTTCAAGAATTTTTACAACTTCCTGAACCACATCAGATTTTCGAAGCTCTGTCGTTTCTTTTGAAAGTTTATATGGCTGGCAAAAGAATGTTGAAAGCTGGTTTTCGAATTGCACAGGAGTGAGCATGGTGCTCTGAGCAAAAGCATTCCCAGATATCATTATCATTACGAGAAGAAAAATCCCCCTTTTCATTCCCCCTTTCCCAAAGGGGGAAACTCTCCCTCTTTGGAAAAGAGGGAGTTGGTCCTCAACTCTGAGGCGAGCTTCGCTCGGACTCGAAGAGAGGGAGATTTCTAATTGTTCATTCTTCATTCTTAATTGCTCATTGTGTTTATCGTCCCAAATTATAAAGCTGTGTGATTTCTGTTGCCGATAATGCTCGATTATAGATACGAACCTCATCCAAAACTCCTTCATCAAAATAAGAAGATCCTCCAGTATGCGTACCAATATAACACTTTCCCGTTTGAACATTCATAGTGATAGCTTTATCTTCTTTCCATACTCCATTTATATACAGCTTACTAGTCCCCGATTGGTGCACAAGTGCCACATGAGACCACTCGTCCAAAGGGATAGTATCACTAAAAGTAATTAATGGTGATGAATAAGCTGAATGGAAAAAATTCCCTCCACTAGCTGTATTCTTCACTCCAAACCCAGATTGTTGACCTGCAGAACCATTTCCTACTGCCACAATATAATTATAGACCGAGCTCGTTTCTAAGGCACTTGGATTTACCCACGCAGCAAATGAATGATCACCACTACCAAAAGCATATGTCACATCCGTACCGCAACTAACAACATCATTTCCATCAAAACTCATTCCTTGCCCTACCTTCCCAATAGCAGGTACTGCTCCAGTAATGGTCCCGTTATTTCCGTTCCCCGATTGATCATAGGCAACTGTTCCATTCACATCTGGACCATTAAATGACCACAATCCTACGAGTCCAGACGTTACTTTATCGTTTTGGGAGGAATTAATTGTGGCGGGTTTAGAACTCCGATAGAGCCCTGCTATTTCTGAACCAGAAAGAGGACGATTATAAATACGCACATCCGACATTTTCCCGTCAAGATAATACCAAGAAAGACCCATACGAATTACATTTGTTCCTTCTATTAGGTGCGATGTCCACCAATCAGTAGAATTTGTTCCAGATAGTGTTTTTTCTTGTCCATCAATAAAAAGATCTATTCCGTCTCCATCAGCTCCTCCATCCTGTCTCCAAACGAAATGGTGCCACTGCCCGACATAGGAACCTAAATTATCTAGATCGTAAGCTAAACTTACTTTTACAACATCTTCATCTTCTATAATTAAATCGATTTGGTTATTGGCTGCACTTATATAATTACGAATATAATCTGCTGTTCCAACCCCTCCACTATCATACCAATGAAAAGGTCCATGATGAGAATTTGTAGTATCAAGTTTAAGCCAATAAGAATAGGTCCCCGTTGATGATACAATCTCTGAAGCAGGGATATTAGTTATGGAAACTGCGTCATCCGTTCCGTCAAAATCCATAGCTCCTCCACTTTCTCCATGAGGCCCAGTCGCATAGACTACTCCATTATAAATTATTCCATTATTTCCATTCCCACTCGCATCGCCTTCTTGAACAACTTTGAAGGTAAAATCATCAATCAAAAAAGATCCTTGAGTCGCATTATTAGCGGTTCGGACATGAATATCTACAGTACTAGCAGTCGCTTTAAACAAAGCCGTATAATATTTCCACTCAGTCGTAGAAATCCCCGTAAAAGACGCGGATCCAGTATTACTGGAAACAAGCGTCGCCCCAGTATTCCCCCAATAAGGCGTGGTGGGACAATCGACGTTTTTTGCCCATACGCCAACACGAAAATAAGTCCCTACCGTTACACCAGTTCTCTGCTGCCAGAAGGCAATTGAACTATCTGTTGCATTTGTGAGTTTGGCTGATTTACTTCCTCTATACTTATCTACTGTGTATTCTGAACGGATCCCGTTTGCTTTGGGATCCCAACTCCATGTAGAGGTAACTCCTGTTTCCATGTCCCAATTGACGTTTAATTCTGCCCCCCCTTCCTGCCCTGATTGGCTCAATTTCCAATTTCCTACAAGTCCCGTACGAGATGGAGGTTTAACTGTACTAGCACTCCCTGTCGTTTCCGATGCCGTATACATACGTAAAATTTCCGCTTGACTCAACGTACGGTTGTAAATTTTGAAGTCCCTCAAATACCCTGAATAAAACCATCCCGTCCCTGCAGAATTTGATCCGATTCTTAATGGTGTACTACCCCAACTGACATCCAAGTACCCCGAATCCCAATTCGTCGCATTCCCTGGATATTTATCGATTACCTTGACCCCATCAATGTAAACAATGTGCCGTGGAGCAGATCTATCATAAATACTTGTTACAAAATGCCAACCCTCTCCCGGATATCCAATCCATCCCATACTTCGTTTTTCACCAGTTGTGGCAGCGTTATGTAGATCTGAGACTATTGCCCCCCCGAGATCTTGTCGTGTAATTCCAAAAGCATGTCCCACATTGGCACTACCTGAAAATGATACTCCTCCGAAAATCTGCATCCAATTCACTGGAAAATGAGTATCTGTGTTATACCAAAAAGAAAAAGTTTGAGATCCTGTTGGTTTGGCACTGCTATTGCTGTTAATACTTATGGAACTTGCTCCATTGAAGTAGGCAGAATCACCTATTGATAGTGGACCATCATAGAATTTCATTGCATTCACGATTCCATGGTTTGCATTACTTGAAGAATCTTGAATGTTTCCATTCAATAACCAATGTCCTACTGGCGTGCCAACACTTTGTCCATTATACAAGTTGGTAATGTCGGTAGATGTAAGAGCGCTATTGTATATCCGAACATCGGCTAGGTTTCCAGCCAATCTATGAGGATGACTAGCAGAGATGGCTCCCAAATACGCAGCATTATTTCCAATAGTAAGTGTTCCACTAGCGAGACTATCGATTTGGGTTCCATTTACATAACCATAGGAAGTTGCTCCATCTTTCACAACGACAATGTGATACCATGTATCAGCACTGAGTGCTGTCGTTGTAGTCTTATCATTCGCCCAAAATCCCCACTGAAAGTACCCCGTAGTAGCATCCGCCCCTACCCAAAAATGAGAGTTAGCACTTTCATTCCCTTGAGAGAAAAATCTATGAACATTGGTAAGATTCCCCAACTTCACCCATCCACTAAAGGTAAAGTTATCATTTCCAGAAAAAAGTGGATTTGTGGTTTGCACATAATCATCTGATCCATCAAAAACCATAGCTCCGTTAGCTTGAGATTGTGGCCCTGTCGTATAATACGGACCTTTATTATCGGGAAGTGGCGTTCCATGATTTCCATTCCCCGAAACGTCCTGTGTATTACGATTAAGTGGCCAATGTCCGACGGAGATCCCTGCATTTTTATTATTGTTTAAATCCAATATTTCTGCGGTACTGAGAGCGTAATTGTATACACGAACATCGGCGATGTTGCCGTCGAAAAATCCATCCGTAGTGGTTCCATTACAAAAAGTACCGATACAAAATTCTTCTTCACTATCTTTAATAGTACCTGTTTGGGAGTCACTGTCTTCTTCTATTCCATCAATATAAAGTTTCTGCGTCGTGCCATCGTAAATGCCTACTAAATGATGCCAACTTCCATCATTTATTGAGCTAGTAGATGTAGAAGTGGTTGTTGCAGATGTCTGAGTATGAAAATCTATTTTCCCAGGAGAATTAACACTTGTTCTTAGTGAATAGGAAACGGTCCCTGTATACCATTTCGCTACAATTCCTTTATTTGTCGCAGTAGTTGTTGTTTTAATCCACGCTGAAACACTCAATACACCCATTGATTCTAATTCTGATTTATCTCCGATTTTTATATAATCATCTACTCCATCAAACTTGTATCCATGATTTCGCATATCCACAGTCCCAGAAATCGTCCCATCATTGATGCTGGAAGCCGTGTCTTGGGCTTTCCCATTTTTTAAACTCCCACTCGTCAGTTCCCAATGCCCCACGAGTCCCAAATGATTTGGTGGACGCATGATCGTCGCCGCCTGAGCAGAGGAAGAGAAAATAAAGAGAGAAGAAAGAAGCAAAATCCCCCTTTTCATTCCCCCTTTTCCAAAGGGGGTAAAGAACCCCCTCCCTCTTTGCCAAAGAGGGAGTTGATCCTCGACTCTGAGGCGAGCTTCGCTCGGACTCGAAGAGAGGGAGATTTTAAATTGTTCATTGTTCATTATTCGTTGTTCATTACGATAATCCCCCAAGACCGGTCTCGAAAGACATTATTCCCGATAACAAAAAAAAGGTTCATTTCTAAAACGTAAAAGTCACAAGAATTTGTTTTAAGAGGTTTACACTAGTGGAAGGAGCTGTAATCTGAAAAAGTGTCCCTTGATGAACAAACCACACCTCGTACGTATCACCGAATACTTCATCTTGACTTGCAAAAAAAAGTGTTAATACCCCCGATATACGAATTTCTTGGAAATGGTCTAACACAACATCTGGTATATCCTGACGAATCCGATCAGGAGTCAAAATAATCTGCTCTTCGAACGGGGTAAGATAAACTTGGAATCCTTCCCCAGTCCGTTTATTTTGGAAAAGAACCGCTTTTCCCCTCTTCCCATCAGGAAAAATATCTATGTCAAAATCCGTTGGATAACGAAAAGAAAACGATGGGTCTGGATGTGTGAATGTTCCCAAGAACACTGTCGGTGTCCCAAATGGATTATCTTGTTCCATTGGAAGTGTTTGCCGTATTTCTAGCCGAAGCAAATGAATAACGAAGCCAGAAACAGCCAAGAAAAAGAAAATTATAATTAACTTTGTAAACGTGGTGAGAGAAGAACTTTGCGCAGGAGTGTTTGTTTGCATTTATTTTTATGAAAGGCACATGTAATTGTACAACCTTTTTTTATTTGTTGAAAATTTTATTCCACAATTATTCAATCTCTTGAAAAGAACCCTTATCTCAAAAACAATGTACCCGTCCAAAAAACAGCTTCTGGAAATACTTTCCTTGCAAATGTAAAGTTTCTTATTCCCGCTCGGAATGCGGATATCCACGGATTATCTGGATTTTCAGTTGTTGATAACAACTCAAGAGCTGAAGCGAGTTTTTCGACATTGAAAAATCCATAACTTTCTGATGGAGAATATCGGAAAAGCACACTTTCCCGAAAATCTTCATTTTGAGCTAGGTTTCCTGTCTTCCCCTGATAAGCCGAAACCATTGAACGAATTCCTTGTTCGTATGTAGAAAACAAAAAGTATCCTTCTACAAATGTATAAGAAAATTGTTTTCCTTGTCCAGCATTTTCTGCAGTATAGTATGTTACGCCATCAAACTCTTTCTTTTGGATGGGGATAGTCGCTTCATCGACAGCTACGAGCTCTTCGCGCATACTTCCGTCAGGAAGTTTTACTTCTTTTTTCTCGGTCAGAAACTGCGTTTGAGCAAAATGAATAACATCGTGCAATTCAGAAAGGTTTTGTTCCATATCTGGTCCCCCAAACCCCGTAATAAGCGTAAAATTCACAAAAGGAGACAACACGTCTTCGAAATCTAGGAGAATAGCATATTGCCCGTGGAAACGGGACAGCAAATCTTTTTCGAAATCAAATTTTTCACCAAAATATTGACGGGAAATCCCACGCAACACTCCATCAAAAATGACAGAAAATTGTGGATCAAACCCTTCTAGGAATTGTTTTGTATGTACATACTTCTGATATAGATCTGCTCCATTCATAAAAAAGAGCACATTTTGTGGAGCAAATTGTGCTAATTCTGGCATAGTCTGATTAGCATCATGAGGGATTTCTCGTTCCGCAAAGACTCCTTCTGTAGTCAAGAATTTCGAGTGAACTGTAAAGGCTTCTTGATCCAATTTAACAGCAAGTCCTGCCGCTGGAAGAGCTTGTGTGATAGCTTGAAATACTGGTTTTTGAACTGCATACTGCCCCGTATTAAAAAAGTGTTGTGCAAATTTTTCGGTATCTATAAAAAAATTAAATGCCCACTGACTTGGAATATCTCGTTGAATAGCCTGATATTTTTCAGTATCAGCAATCTTTTCTGAATCTAAAAAATTTTCTGATAAGATTTTTTCTGAAGTAGAAAAAAGTACATATCCTTTATAAAAACCGAGTGCAATATTTGAGGAATAAGCTGGTATCCACAATTCCCCTCCTCCAACACTTCGAATTTCAAAAGTTTCGTCGGGCAATCGAAATCTATCAAGAAATTTTTCAGCTTTTGCGCGACTTCTGTACTTTGCCGCAAGAATGAAATCCCCTTTATCAAAAAGAGCAAATCCTATATTTGACCCAATCCATGGCTGAATATCCTCGTCCCAATCTAAGCCAAATTTATCTTGAGTAATGTTGGAAAAAAGAGTTCCAAGATCCGTTGTTGGAAACAATTGTTGGAGTCTTTGCAAAGTTGGTTCATTTAAACGCATTTCCGCGGTCATAATGGCATCTTTGGTAAAGAACTTGTCGAGTTCTCCCACTAGAGCCTTGCGAACGAATGTTCCAATCCCAAAAAGTCCAACACAAAAAATTACTAAGCCAATCCAAAAGATCGGATTCTTTCTTACTAAATCCCATTTTTTGAGCACTTTTGTTTGAGTCTTCATCGGCGAGGATTGTGGTGAATTGAATACAAAAAATCAAGTTTTGTTTGAGTTCCTCCTTTCCCCTAGGCAGGAGAATATTTTCTCCCTCTGCACATGTGAAAAAAGCGACTATGCCCTTTAGACACACTCGCTTTTTTCTGGTCGGGGTGAGAGGACTCGAACCTCCGACCCCATGGTCCCAAACCATGTACTCTAGCCAACTGAGCTACACCCCGACAATAAATTTTTGAGGAATTCTCTCCCTTTCCCTGATTTTAGGAACTTTTCTCTTTTCGTCGCATCAGAACGGGTTTTGAACTCTTCATGATAAACCAGTGTCCACGGACCTTTCCCTTTGGTCCACGGACTCAGTCCATCTTGATGTTCCCCCATCCTCTGTTCTAGATGAGATGTGCTCCCCTTGTAGAGAATACCTTTGGGATTTGAAATAACATAAACGCTATACATATTTTATCTTGGGTAAGTATAACTCATTCCTCCCAAATCATGTATCCGCCTCAGGCGGACCAACTGAGCTACACCCCGACGATAAATTAGCTTCTCTTGGCTTCAAACGAAACAACCGAAGCTATATCTCAACGATTTGCTAAAAAGCTTGTGGACGATAATCATTTCCCAAAAAAACTCAAGTAGGATTTTTAATCAACTGTGAGTTCCTGTTATTTCTCCCTTTAAATTCCCTAAATCATTCCCTGTATTCTTTTTTTCCAAAAGTTGTTCTGTTGGTTTTAAAAATTTTTCAAGAAAATTTAAATCTCTTTGTTTTTCTATTTTTTTTCCAGAAATACCACTTTGGGGTTTTTGATCACGCAAAGATTCAAATTCCACATCCCTGTATGATGTCTCGTACTTGTTCTTCGCAGCTCGATTCCAATAAGAAAGGTTTCTTCTTTTTTGACGAATATTTCTTACTCCATCAAAAATAACCTCTTCTGCTCCGATAAGCCTATTTCTCTTCTCTAATTCTTGATAATTAAATTTCTTCCCATATTTTTTAAAATAAGCATCCTTATATTCTTTTTCGGATTTGTCCAAATCAAGTTCATGCTTCATGATTTCCCCTTCTTCATTTTTGTAGCGGACTAAAAAATACTCCAATCCTTGTTCTGTATTTTTCCCCCCAGATAAAATCATCCTTTTGTAGGCCCTAGAATACTGCACCTCAACATCTTTAAACTCTTCAACATATTTTTTCCCCTTTTCCCAACTTTCAAATTTCACATCTCCCAAAGAAATAGGTTGTGTTGGCGGAAATTCTTTAAAAACGTCATCGTATTTCTTAAGCAGACTTTCAAATTTTTCAACAATTTCTTTTTGTTTTTCTTGCTTTTCAATTGGAGTCGAATCGAGTAATTCTGAGTTCCTTAACACAACAACTGTTTCTACACGATCTTGTTTTGGAAAACGAAAAATAAATTTCATAGTGTATATTTATCTTAAGATTATACCATAAAAAGGAACCTCCGTCTACTTTATTTATCCTCGTTCAAAAGGTCTTGGTATTCCTCTTTGTATATCTTGAGAAATGTCATCGTAAGCATAAAAATAAATGGACCAAAGATAACTCCTGCAAAACCAAACATAAAGAATCCTCCTAAAATCATAACCACCACTGCAAAGGGATTGAGCATAGATTTCACACCGATAACATATGGTTTTACGAAATTATCTGCCAAGGAGACCACTCCTACACACCAAAGGGTGAAAACAATCGCCTGCGTAATTTGATGGTTAAAAAAGAGAGCCAATGCTACAGGTATCCAAATAAGGGTTATTCCCGCTGGAAGAAGCGCTAGGACTGCTCCTACTGCGGACCAAAAAATCGCGTGTTTGATTCCAAAAAAAGCTAATCCTACCCAGAGGAGTAATCCCTGAGCAATTGCCGCTCCAAAAATCCCATACATAATAGACTGTGTAAACCTATACATACCCGCGATAACTTCTTTGCGATGCTTTTCTTTGAGCGGGAGAAGTGAACGGATATATTCGACCAACCGATCTCCATCTCTCACAAAGAAAAAGAGGGCTCCCAAAAATACGACTGCATGTAATGCCCAAATTGTTAGATTTCTGAAAATTCCAGTTGCATTTGAGAGAATTAATTTGCTTATATTCCCTACAAGTCCACGTGTTATGGACAATATTTGATCTGGAGAAATAGGATTATATGTCAAAAGTTTTTCGACCCATGATTGAAGTACGGGAGAAGTATCAAACAAGGAAAGAATATTATAATTGGAGGCAATAAGATCCTGAATATGCCTATTGATTGCGATATAAGCGTCCGAAGCCTGTCCTGCAATTGCAAAGAATATAATTGTTGCTGGTCCCAAAATTAATGCGGTAATGATTAAGAGCACGAGAAGTGCTGACAGACTTTCTGTAACTTTTAATTTTTTATTGATAAAAACATGTATCGGATGGATAGCTGTGACGATAATCCCCGCTACAAAAAGTGTTGTCAAAAAAGGTGACGCAAAAAGTAACAAACTTACCAAAAGAACAAGGAGCATTCCGAGTAAAAAATACTTTTGAAGTTTCGGAATAACGTGATTACTGGTTTTCATGCCGTCTTTACATTATACCATTTTGAGATAAAAATCACAAATTATCTCCATAATTTTGCACTCGATTGCGAAGTCTTGGATTTTTTTCGTTTTTTTTCTGGTTTTCTGAAAGGCTTTCCACGATATAAACATCATCATTGATACGAACTTTCTCAGATGTTTTAAAAGTAATAATTTCTCCCTTTTGAGCAGATTTAATAGAAGTTTCCGATTCGTTTCGAAGTTCGTCTATTTTCATTTTGACAGTTCCAGTAGTCTCTCCAATGATATATATCTCATCCCCCACATGAATATCCCCCGATTGAATAGATACTTCGGCAACAGAAGGCTGCGGAAAAAAATGAGTAACTTTTCCCAAAAAGATTTTTCTTGTGGTGGCCTTGCTTCCATAAGAATTACTCCATGCCCCAATCGGTCGTCCATAGAAAAATCCTTTCGAAAATCCCCGATTGTAAACTGATTTCAAATCAGCAAATAGTTCTTCCACGAGTTTTTCGGTATATTCGCCTTTTCCCAAAGCATCTAATGCCTTTCTATACGCAGTAATAACGGTATAAACATATTCTGGAGATCGTCCACGCCCTTCAATTTTGAGACTTACAATGCCTGCATCAATGAGCTTATCCAAAAAATCAATAGTACACATATCTTCGGGACTCATGACATACTGACTTTCTACTTTGAGTGCATCCCCTGTTTCTTCGTCGATAATTTTGTATGGACGACGACACACCTGTCGACAGAGTCCCCTATTGGCAGAAAATCCATGTTCAAACGTCGACATAAAACATCTTCCACTCACCGAAATACACATCGCTCCATGGCAGAACCCTTCCAATTCTATTAAATTTCCTTTTGGACCCTTTATTTTTTGAACACAAATTTTGTTCGATATTTCTTTTATTTGTCCCAAATCTAGCTCTCGCGCCAGAACCACCCGATCACAGAATTGTGAATAGAACCTTACCGCTTCAATATTAGAAATAGATAATTGTGTAGAGGCGTGTACCTCTTGCTTGATATCATGACAATACTGAAGGACTGACACATCCGATGCGATAATGGCGTCTACTTTATTTTTCTTGGCCGCATCAACAATTTGATGCATGAGTTCAATCTCCGTGTTATACACAATGGTATTAACAACAAGATACGCTCGAATATTTGACTGATGACAAATATCTATTATTTTTTTGAGATCATCTAAATCGAACTCTTTTGCACAACCGTAACGCATATTGAGATGCGTTACTCCAAAGTAAATAGCATCTGCCCCAGCTTTGATAGCAGAGTGCAAGGCCTCATATGAGCCTACAGGAGCGAGAAGTTCGATTTTTTGCATTGTTTGGTCGCAGTGTAGGCAAAATTTTCATAGGGGCAACTGGAGTCTGAACTCAAACGGAACCTATCCTTATAAATAAAAAACATCACCAAAATCACTGGACAAATCACAGTCTCCCCATTAGAGTGGCGCGGCAAATGCCGATTTCCGTCGCCGATCTCGCCAAGCAACTTGATATCGCTCCAGAAGCTGTACAGCTCCATGCTATGGATTTGGATTTCGAAATTGGTGAAGATGAGATGATCCCAGATGAAATTGTTGCTGAGATTAAAAAAATAGAATTAGGAGATGAAATCAAGCAAGTTGACCACAAAATAGAGGAAGAACTTGATCGAGAAATTGTTGAAGAACAACAGAAAAAAACTGCTGGACAAAAGAAAACCACTCGAAAAAAGAAAATCGAAAAAAAACCAGAAGAACCAAAAGAAGAAGTGGTCGTTATCCAAAAAACCGATGATGGAATTATTATTCTTCCAGAGAATTTAACTGTTCGAGAACTTGCCATAAAAATTGGAAAACCAATCCCTATTGTTTTGGTGAAACTCAAACAAAATGGAATTATTGCAAACCTTGCACAAGATATTGACTATGAAACAGCCGCCGTTATCGCCGATGAATTAGGGATTAAGGTAAAAAAGGAAGCTGTAGAACTCAGTGGCGAAGATTTATTTCGTGCCGATATTTCACAACTCTTGGCAGATGAAGATCCCGAATTAATTCAACCTCGCCCACCAGTTGTTTCTATTATGGGTCACGTTGACCATGGAAAAACTTCTATTCTCGATTACATTCGAAAGAGTAAGGTTGTCGAAGGCGAAGCCGGAGGTATTACTCAACGCATTGGAGCTTATCAGGTTGATGTCAAAGGAGAAAAAATAACATTTCTTGATACCCCTGGACACGAAGCCTTTACTGTTATGCGAGCCCGAGGAGCACGTGCAACAGATTTGGCAATTCTTGTTGTTGCCGCCACAGAAGGACTCAAGCCTCAATCTTTGGAGGCTATAAATCATGCTCGAGAAGCAGGAATTCCTGTTATTGTTGCTATCAATAAGATGGATATGGCTGGAGCAAATCCTGAGATGGTCAAAGGACAACTAGCAGAACACAATCTCAATCCAGAGGATTGGGGGGGAGACACTCCGTGTATTCCCGTTTCTGCCAAAACAGGACTAGGAATTGATAAACTACTAGATACCATCAAGATTATTGCCGAGTTACAAGAGCTGAAAGCGAATCCAAACCGAAATGCCATTTGTACTGTTATTGAAGCATCCGTTCATTCTGGAACGGGTGTAACCGCAACGGTTTTGGTAAACACGGGGACGCTCAAACAAGGAGATGCTTTTGTTATTTATGACCAATACGGAAAAATCCGAACCATGAAAGATTTTAATGGAAAAGACATTCGTCTTGCTCCACCATCAACTCCTGTACAAGTAACAGGACTTGAGAAGCTTCCTCAGGTGGGAGATTTGATGCAAATTATGGAAAATGAGAAATTGGCTCGTCGCAAGTCTGAAGAAGTCGCTTCTCTTTCCCACGAAGACGAACTTACAAAACGCAAAAAGTTTTCTCTTGCTACCATGAAGGCGAAACTTGCCGAAGGAAAATTACAACAACTCAAGGTCATTGCAAAGGCTGATAGTAAGGGAACTTTGGAGGCAGTTGTCAGCGAGATTGAAAAAATCAAAACTGATGAAAGCTTCTGCAAGGTCATTCATTCTGGAGTCGGCGAAATTAGTGAATCTGATGTTATGTTAGCGAGTGCTGGAGAATCAGTCGTTGTTGGTTTTAATGTTGAAACTCCGGGACGAATTGATAAGCTCGCTGAAAAGGAAGGGGTTCGAATTTTCACTTTTGATGTAATTTATCATCTAACTGAAAAGTTAAACGATATCCTTCTCGGAAAAATGGAGGAAAATGAAGGAGAAACAATTGTGGGGATATTTCACATTAAGGCTATTTTTGCCTCAAACAAGAAAATGGCCGTTATCGGTGGAGATGTTGTAACGGGGAAATTAAGAAAACTCTGTAAATTTCGATTACTTCGAGAGCAGAAAAATGAAACCACGGGGGAAAGCGAAAAAATGGTTATTGGAGAGGCGAAAGTTGCTTCCGTACAACTCGGGCAAAAAGAAACGAATGAGGTTAATGAGGGAGCCGAATGTGGAGCAAAAATTGATCACAATGGATTGGTATTTCAAAAGGGAGACACTTTGGAGTTGTTTGTGGCAAAAAAATAGGAATGACAATCAACTCTACAAGTATGTAAGTCTGTAATCTGAAGAGTTTTTTATGAGTTCAATACGGAATTTATTAAAGTCGGGAAATCAATATGTTCCTCGTCTTTTAAATATTTAAGGAGACCTGCTTCATCTATCTCCTCACCTTTATGTTTGTTAATAACATTTCTCATGTTTGAACACACTCCCAAAACGATATCCCCTACTGCAGAACTTTGCTCTTTAGGAAGTTTCGATGTGTGTACCCCCAGGGAATTAAGCACTTTTCTTTGAAGTATTATAGCATCTTCAGGATTTTCCGATATTTTCATTTTTTGTTCTTTCTCTTAATTGTACCACACCAAAGACAATCTATGCAACTCTTTTAAAGAAAAGATGACAAAATTCCCTCATTCCGTACAATTTGCTTCGAAAGTCCCCCATGAAAAAATCTGAATTTCTTTTTACCTTTGGACGTATACTCAATGACGGAGTAACTATTTTTTTAGGACTTTTATTTGCATATTTCTTGCGAATGCGATGGTTTGGGGTGTTTCAGCTCAGTTCTCCCACGACACTCTTTCCACTCGATTTATTTTATGCATTTGCTTTCAAAATTACCTTGATTTTGCTCGTTATTATGGCTCTTAATGGACGATACAAATTTTATACTGATGAAAAAGTTTGGGACGAAATCGTGAATGTTTTTTGGACCTATTCTGCGGGAATGGCTTTAATTTTGGTGGGATTTTTCTTTTCACAATTTACTTTTTTCTCTCGGTTTATTTTTGGAGTTTCGTGGTTGGCCGGTCTCGTACTTTTAATCGGTGGACGATTACTTCTTCGCAAACTATCCGAAAAACTCCATCAAATGGGATATGGCAAAGTAAAAATACTTATTCTCGGGACAGGAAGTATTGCCCAAAAAGCCATTGCCGTTCTTATCAAAAATCCAAAATTCGAAATTGTCGGTCTTTTGAGTGAAAAAAAAACATTCGAGAAAAAATTTGAGAAAATTCAAATTCTTGGGAGTTTCAAAGACTTCGAAAATATTTTGGAAACCTGCGAACCCGATGAAATTCTTGTCGCCAGTGACAAATCGAGTGAGAAAATCACATCGCAACTTGTTCGTATTGCACATATTCACCATGTAAAATTCCGATTTCTTCCAGATGAACTGGGTCTTGATTTAGCGGCAGTAACTGTTTCTACACTCGGGCACATGCCACTCATTACACTTCAGAGCACTAAACTGGGACGATGGGGATATGTCCTCAAATCAGTTGTGGATTACTCTTTGTCTCTCCTTACTCTTTTAGCTTTGAGTCCTGTTTTTTCTGTAATTGCCTACAAAATTTGGAGAGAGAATCCTTCTGCTCCTATTTTTTACAAATCTCTTCGAGTGGGACGCAATGGAAAAGAATTTTATTGTTTAAAGTTCCGCACCATGGTTCCCGATGCAGATGAAAAAAAGAAAGCTCTTCTTGAAAAAAATGAACGTAAGGGCGGTGTTCTTTTTAAAATTGAAAACGATCCTCGTATTACGAAGCTCGGGAAAGTGCTTCGAAAATGGTCTCTTGACGAAATCCCTCAATTGCTCAACATCCTCAAGGGTGACATGAGTCTTATTGGGCCACGCCCGCATCTCCCCGAGGAAGTCAAAAAATATGCCAAGGACGATCTGTTGGTCTTTTGGATTAAGCCTGGACTAACGGGATTTGCCCAAGTGAATGGTCGATCCAGTTTGAGTTTTGAAGAAGAAATGAACTATGAGCTTTTTTATCTCAAAAACTGGAGTTTACGACTCGACACAATGATTTTTTTCAAGAGTATTTGGGTGGTGCTTAAAAGGAAAAATGTGTGCTAAAATCCCGTATTGAAGCAAAAAGATAAGAGAAACTAAAGTTTTTTTTCTTTTTTGTCTTCGGTGCTTCGATACTTCATTTCTTCATTACTTTTTTACCGATAGATTACTATTTTCCAATCCCGGGTTCAAAAAACCCTAGAACCCGGGATTGAATAATTTAACAATGAAACTTTGACCAATCCCCTACTTCCCTTTAAAGTTTGTCTGACAATTTTTAGTTCTCATTTTCATGAAACGATTTCTTTCGATACTGACCGTCCTCAGCATTATTATTCCAAATGTTTGGGCATTTCGAGACATTCCCGAGTATGGGAAAGTTTATCCAGCAGTTCAAGATGCCATCCAACGAGGCATTCTAGAAGATGGTACATTCTTTCGTCCAGAAGAATATGTCCCTGCAAAAATGTTTTGGGAAGTCCTTTTGCGAGATGCTGGATTTGACCCAAAATCAGCAACATTCGATACGCCACTCCCCCCCAATGTGAAAGAGGATTCTCCCTTAGCGCAGTTTTTGAGGGAAGCTATTCGTCGTGGTTTCATCAAAGCTGATGAAAAATTTGATGAGGAACGATACATTTCTCGAATTGAAGCCATTCAAACTATTGTAAAAACAAAAGGTATTTTAGTTACAAAACGTGTTTCCAAAGCATTTCAGACTCGGGTCACAGGGATTCCCTCTCAGGAGCCAGAATATTTGGGAGCAGTAGAAGCTGCCTATGCCTCCAAAATTCTAGAAGACTCTGATGTCCGACCACTTGATCCCCGAGGACTTCTCAAGCGAAAAGATTTTATTACTTGGCTGTATCGTTTTCACGATCACGGAGAAAAAAAATCATCCATCAATCCTGGTATTGCAAAACCGAGTCTTGCTCCACTCCGAAGTCGTACGAGAACGTTAGAAGAACAGGTGTCTCCAACTGAAGAGAAAAAGACAACGACGAATGTTATTCGTATAGAACCACTGAATAATGGTGAATTAGTAGATGTTCGGAAAAGTGGTGATGGTCTACTCATCCCAAATGGAAAAATTTTTGAGGGAGTCTTCCAACAGATTAGTGATAAATATCGATTTTCTGAAGATCTCACCAATGCAAAGAAAGAAGAGATGATTGAAGCCGCTATCACTGCTATGGTAGAGAAACTAGGTGATAAATATTCGGTCTATATAGAACCTGACAAATCCCAAAATTTTCGTGATAGCTTGGATGGAGAATTTGAGGGTATTGGTGCTTATGTGGAAATGATTGAAGGGAAATTCACCATTACAGCCCCTATTAAGGGTTCTCCTTCTGAAGCCGCCGGCATTCTTGCGGGAGATATTGTCACTCATATTGATGGGGAACCTGTTGCAAATCTTTCAGTCAATGTAGTTATTAATATGATAAAAGGGCCACAAGGAAGTAATGTCTTGCTCCGTATTCTCAGAGGAAGCGAGGAGAAAGAAATTACAGTTACTCGCGGAAAAATAAATATTCCTGCTATTACTATTAAATGGGAAAAATCAATTCCTGTTATTGGTATTCATAAATTCACCAAAAGCACAAAGGATGATTTCGCTAAAATCCTCAATGAAGAAGTTATTCCTCGTCACCCTCGAGGGATCATTCTTGATTTACGAAATAATCCTGGAGGATTTCTCACTTCTGCGGTAGAAATGGGTGAATTTTTATTGGATAAGGGAGATTTGATTTTTTCTGTTGACTACAAGACGAGTAAGCAAGACTATATTTCCTCTCGAAAAGGAGAACTGTTCGATCAGAAAAACATTGTTGTTCTTCAAAACAAAGGGACTGCTTCTGCTTCGGAAATTTTTTCTGCCATGGTCCAAGAACACAAAAAAGGCATTATTATTGGAACGACTTCTGTCGGAAAGGGAACCGTTCAGGAGATTGTTAATTACGGAAATGGAGGGATTTTGAAACTTACTGTTGCCCGTTGGTTGACTCCTGATCACCGTTGGATACAAACTGGAAACGAACACGGAGTTATTCCTGATATCAAAATTGATGATCCAACTCCAGAACAAATTAAGGCGACCGAAGATTTGCAATTAGATACTGCTGTACAGTATGTACTAAACCACTAGGAAAAAATTTACGAGCTGATACAAAAGAAGATGAGACCATTCTAATAATTGCGAGGCGAGATCCCAAGATCTCGCCTTTCGAGGTTTGGTCGGTTTCTTTAATTTTAATATATTTTAAATACTTTTTTTACTCATGAACAAAAACTTTGACCAAACAAAAATTCATCCATACAATAGCGGGGAAAATCTAAAACACACTCACAAGTATGTTCGAAGGTCTCGTTCTCGGTATTGCCGCACTCCTTAGTTCTAGCCGGGGAATGACCTTTTATGAAAGTGAAACACATATTCCACAAGGGACATTTGAGTTGTCCTCGGATATGGAATGGAATGCAATTACTCTTTTTACCAAAGACGGATCCCCTCTTCCCAAGGTATGGTATCGAAATACTGAAGGAGATTTCCGTCCTTGGCCCGTAGCAGAAGATGAGACTGAAACCGAAAATCCGAGTCTTTTGGAGTTACTTCTCGCTCAGGACGGGACACATACTCTCCAAATTAAATCCGAAGAGCCAGTTGATGTTGTCGCACATTTTTATAACACGCATATTCCTGGAGAAAGATTAGTAGCGGAATTAGATTCCGATACCGCTGTAAGAGAAAAAGAAAATGATTTTTCTCCACTCGATGATGATACTCTTGATGATCCAGAAACGGGACTTCCTCGTCAGGTAAAACGACCTGAATATATTTCCCGTGCTGGATGGGATGCTGATGAAAGTTTGCGAGCATGGAATCCATCCAAACAGAGATTTTTTCAAACATGGTTTAAAACTGAAGAAGATCTCGTAGACCCACAATACCGCCCCAAAGTTATTGCTACTCAAGATAAGGATGGGAATCCTCTTCGTTGGCCCATTGCGGAAAGTCCTATCATCCGAAAATTTGTTATTCATCATACCGGTGAGTACGTTGAAAACGGACGCGACCCAATGGAAATTATGCGTGCAATTTATGCTTTTCACACACTAACGCGCGGATGGGGTGATATCGGATATAACTATGTCATTGATAAACAGGGGAATATATATGAAGGACGTGCTGGTGGTCCACGCGCTGTTGGCGCTCACACCGCTTATCACAATATTGGAACAATCGGGATTTCTCTGATGGGAAATTTCGAATACGAGGTTCCAACTGATCGGCAGATTGAAGTGCTTAAACTCCTCTTGGCAGATCACGCCCGTCGGTTTGATGTAAATCCAAATAGTCGAGACTTTTACTTAGGCACCAACTCATGGAATATTTCTGGACACAAAGATGTTGCCCGACGTGGACATGGCACATCGTGTCCTGGAAAAAATTTGGAATCACTTCTTCCTGAAATCCGAAAAGAAGTATCCTACCTTATGGATGTGCTCTATAGACAAGAGAAATCGGAAAGTCTCATGGCCCGTGATTTTTTACAAAAAAGTGACGTTGCTCCACAGTTCTCCAAAGAACCTGACCGATTTGAACGTCCCGAAAAGGAACCTCTTGTCAGTTCCACACAGCTGATGAAAAAAAACATCGTGCAACGAAATGATCGGATAACTATTGATTTGGAATTTTCTAATGGATCTTTTGATGTTTGGCTTGGGCAGACTTCTCAATTCATTCCCCAAAATATTCCAGAAGGAATGACCGTTACCCCCTTCCGCGCAATAGAAACTATCAAACCGGGACACAAAGGAACTTTTCGTGGACGTGTTGTTGTAAATAATGCCCCCAATGGGGTTTACAAAATTCATCTCTATCCTGAATTTATCAAAGATAAAATTTTTCGAGATCAAGAATTTCCCTATTTTGAACTGTTGATACAGGTTTCTGGCGATAGAATTATGCAAGCCTCCTCCAATCCTCTGCCTTCGGCAAAGGAAGAAGATGCAAAACCAGAATTTCTCAAAAAACTTTCCGCAACTATGTTTAAATCTTCTGCTCCCGAGAGCACGAAACAAAGAAACATAAAAGTAAAACTTGCTTTTTTTGATGGAAAATATGCAACCATCGAGGGGAATCAAAAAGTTCTTTTGAGGGAGAATGATAATAAATTGGCACTCATTGATGCTTCGACCATAATCAAGATTATTCCTGATGCAGATCTCCAACAAAAAAAGAAATTTCTACGTGTCTCCAGTGGAGATAAAAGTTGGATTGTTGGTTCTCTCCAAATAGAAACTGACGGAGTGTTGCAGATTAAGAATTACGACCGTAAATTGGGGAAACTTCCTTACAATCGTTTCCGACGACAGTTAAGTGTCTATCCCGAAAGCGGAAATAGCTTATTAATTGTGAACGAACTGCCGATTGAAGAATATTTGTGGGGGTTGGCCGAAGAGCCCGATACTGAACCCGATGCAAAGAAAGAATCTATTCATATACTGGCGCGAAGCTATGCCTATGTGTATTCCGGCGCGAAGCGAAAATTCAATACCCAGCTCTATGATTTAGAGGACGATCCCGCAAGCTCTCAATTTTATTTGGGATACGATTGGGAACAATATCATGTAAAACAAAAAGAACTTATTCAAGCGACAGAAGGACGAGTTCTTACCTATACTGGACAACCAGTAATTGGACCGTATTTTACACAGAGTTCTGGACAAAGTTCCGATAAATGGCAAAAGGCCTACCCCTGGGCTAAAGTTCGAGCGTTACCTTTTGACGAAGGATTAGAACAGCGTGGACACGGAGTTGGTCTTTCTGGAAACTCTGCTCGAGAACTTGCAAAGCAAGGGAAAAATTACAATGAAATCATCGATTACTTTTTTGATGGAGTAAAAGTAGAAAAAGTATATTGATTATAAAAGCGATATCATTGTTGAATACATTTTTTGTTCAATAATTTTCTTGACAGTTTTCCTTCGCTCGCTATGCTTTGCCCGATTTCAGAAGGCTAATAGTTAAATAATGACCAACCGATCAAGCGCTAAACGACATGGAGGACACCAAATTTGTGAGCGACGCAAAAAGTCAACCCTTTCTAAACGCAGTAATAAAGATAAAGCGCGTGTTCGACGAACAGAAAACCGAGCATTGGGACTCAATTGCTAAAGATTTTTCGCTCTGTAAGTACTTTCTATAACTTCTTTATTTGTTCTAGCATCTCTTTCATCTTGCCTGAAATTTTTCGGGGCATTTCGTATTCAATACGAACAATATGATCGCCTATCCGTCCATCGGTTTTTACGCCCTTCCCTTTAATACGAAGCATTTGACCATCTCTCGCGTTTTCCGGAATAGTAACTGATCCTTTTCCCCAAAATGTTTCTACATCGAATTTTCCTCCCAAAATAGCATCGAAAACAGGAATACGAAGGATGGAAATTAAATTCATTCCATCCCTTTGGAATTTTTTAGAAGGATGAATATGTACATATACATATAAATCTCCATTTCCAGCTCCCCTCATTCCCGCCTCCCCTTTTCCTGAGAATTTTAACGTAGCCCCATCATCAACTCCCGCCGGAATACGGATATCAATTTTTATTTTTTCTTCGCGTCGACCTTCTCCGTGACAATGCGAACAAACGTGTTCGAATTTGACGCCTTCTCCTCCGCAATCTGGACACGTTACTCTTTGTGCTACTGAACCAAAAGGAGTTTGAAATTGTTGTGTAACACTTCCCGTCCCATGACATTTCGAACAGGATACTTTCCCACTTCCCCCTTTTCCTGCGCAAACATCACATGCAACATGTTGCTTCGAAGAAAAATGTTTTTCTATTCCTCGAATTGCTTCATTAAATTCTAATTCCACTTCGACCTGTAAATCAGATCCACGAGTTTTCTGCGATGTGCGCCCACCTCCTCCACCAAAAAAACTTGAGAATATATCTTCAAATCCCCCAAATCCTGAAGAAAAATCTCCAAAACCTTGAGCCGAGAATCCCCCTTGTCCAAATCCAGACGAACTACTTCTCTCTCCGGAGGCACCAAATCGATCATATTGAGATCGTTTTTGGTCATCGGAAAGGGTGTCATATGCTTCTTGGATTTTTTTAAATTCTTTTTCATCACCTCCTTTGTCGGGATGGTGTTTTTTAGCAAGTTCGCGATACGCTTTTTTTATCTCTGCTTGAGAGGCGTTTTTTGAAACCCCTAGAGCCTTGTAGTAATTGTCGGACATCTCCTAAATTCTAAGATTCTTTAGCAGAAAAGTCAATGGAGTGCTAAGACTCCTTCTTTTTTCTTCAAAAAAATTTTGAAGCAATTGAAGCACGAGGTACAATTCAGGGAGATTTTTGAATATAAGAAATGAAAAAATTTTTGATAAATTTGGGCATTCTGGTTTTACTTGTTCTTTCTGTTGGGATGCTTTTCCTTATAAAAAGACAAATTCCCACATTTTCTTTTTCGAAGCCCCATCTAGAAACCATCACCATAACTCCACAAAAATTAAGTGATATCGCTCCTGTTCAGAACTTTGAAGCTCGTCCACTTCAAAAAGATGCCGAGGGTCGAGTGCTCTCTGTTCCAGAAAATGCTGACAGCCTTACTCCTCCAGAAGAACGCACTTTTGTGTACTAATCTCTCTATGAAATACTTTTTCTCTCGCTTCTGGCTTCTGTGTACAATACTGACTGTATGCCCACTTATAAATGTTCTTGCTGGGCAAGGAGATTTTTATCCTTCGCGTCCTGGGATAACCTCTTCGCAATATCCAAACGGACTCAATCATAATGAATTTAATCTTTTTACGGATGATAGTTCTCTCGCCAATAAAAGACGTGGACTTTTTGGTACTGATAAAGAAAATTACAAAGATGAACGGGACTTTGTTGCAGCAGCCAAGGGGGAGTGTCGTAGCACCGTAGCCTCCTGTGCTACAAATGGACAACCTTTTTCTCATAGTATTACTGGTCTTCAGGCAGGTGATAAGGCAAGTGTCCATGTTTATTTCCATAATAACGCGCAACAGGATGCCGGATATCAAGCTCAAAACACAACTATCACACTCGATTGGTCTAGTGGCAACGGGGTTTTAGCTACTATATCTGCCGATAATATCAGTGGTCCGAATCCCATTTCTGATTTTGTGGACATCGGACTCTCTCAACCCGGACTAAAACTCCGACTTCCAGGAGATCCAAACACTACTAGCACTATTATTCCCATTGGAAATGTTGCTGGATCGTATGCTTTTGCTGGAGATTTAATTGTGAACTTTGAAGTCATACAACCAGCTTTACCAGCTATACAAATCACCAAAACAGCAAATCCAGTGTCTGATTCGACAGTGAACATTGGCAATGAAATCCTTTATACCCTTACGATCAAAAACACTGGGAATGTAACACTTCCTTCCATCATCGTTACAGATTCAATTCAAACAGGTCTAGAATATGTCCCCAATTCCGCATCAAATGGAGGGACTGTCTCTAATGGTATAATTTCATTTCCTTCTTTTTCACTTAGCGCAAATGCGTCTGTTACACGAAGTTTTAAGCTCAAAGTTATCACTCGCCCTGGAAATGGTAAAGTTTGTAATAGTGCTTCTGTATCAAATACAAATCCAGTTGTTTCAGCTGTTTCTGGGCAGGTTTGTCATAATGTGAACATCCCCCCTCAGCCAGGACTTTCTATTACAAAAAGCTCTACTCCACTTCCAAATTCCAATGTAAATATTGATGATACAATCACCTATATTCTTACCATTTCCAATACTGGGAATGTTGATCTCACCGGAGTGAGTGTTTCTGATATTATCCAAGCAGGATTGCAATATGTTTCAAATCCTGCTGGAGGCACATACAATGCCTCTACGAATACCCTAACGTTTACAAACCTTTCCATCACGAAAGGGACCTCTATAACCCGATCTTTCTTTGCCAAAGTAATTTCTCGTCCTGCAAACGGGAAAGTCTGCAATGCTGCTTTTACCAATCACTCAAGCATTTCTCCTAATCCTCAGTCACAAGAGATTTGTCATAATGTGAACATTCCCCCTCAGCCAGGACTTTCTATTTCCAAAACTTCTAATCCTCTTCCCAATTCTACAGTCAATGTCGGAGATACGATCTCCTATACTCTAACTATTCAGAATACTGGTACTCAAAGCCTCGACTATGTCATCGTTTCCGATCCTATTCTAGAAGGTCTCCAATATATACCTGGATCTGCTTCCAATGGAGGTTCTTACAGCAGTTCCACTGGGAGTGTTTCTTGGGCTCCTTTTTCTCTCTCTCCCAACCAGT
>JAIPGI010000008.1 GCA_021736215.1 Candidatus Altimarinota bacterium | reverse complement strand
ATCCGCAACTCTTGAAATCACTGGTTCGCTCTCTTACGGCCTTCTTAAGGGCGAACATGGAGTACATCGTCTCATCCGACTTTCACCATTCAATGCCAAAAATCTCAGACAAACTTCTTTTTCTCGAGTTGAAGTATTACCCGCTATCAAAAATGAAACCGATGTTCTGGTTGATGAAAAAGATTTACGCATTGATGTGTTTCGCGCTTCTGGACATGGTGGACAGTCCGTCAATACAACCGATAGTGCAGTACGAATTATCTATCTGCCTCTAAATTTGGTGGTTACTTGCCAAAATGAAAAGTCTCAACTCCAAAATAAGCAATCCGCCATGAAAGTTCTCAAATCAAGATTGCTCCAACTCAAACTCGAACAGCATGCGGAAAAGCTCGATCAACTCCGTGGAGACATGATGGAGAATTCTTTCGGATCACAAATCCGTACCTACACACTTCAACCCTATAAGCTCGTCAAAGATCATCGAACAGACTTCGAACACACCAATCCTGATGATGTTTTTAATGGGGATTTGGATGGATTCATCCAAGCGTATTTGAGGAAATAAAATGTGAGAATATTTTTTGTCCCTGTCATTCCTGCGAAGGCAGGAATCTAGGACTTCTATTCTATGATATTGGCAATAATAAGAAATTATTACACTTCTTAAGCATTAGAAGCTTTGGATCCCCGCCTCTCGCCGCGCTAGCGCTGGCGCAGCGGGGATGACAATCACAAAACTTAGTTTTTATGGAAATTCCCTCCTCCATCAATCTCTAGAGCTCTGTAAATCTGTTCCAAAGCCATTAAACGCACCAAATTACGAGTCCAAACCATTTTTCCAAATCGAATTTTTTTATTGGCACGATTCAGCACCATATCCGAAAGACCATACGCCCCTCCGATAACAAAGATCACTGTTCCCTGCTCCACGAGCTGTAATTTGATATATTTTGAAAACTCAAGAGAATCCATTTCTTCCCCATGTTCATCCAAAACCACAACAAAATCTTGAACACTAAATTTGTTCAATAAAACATTCCCCTCCTTGTCTTTTGTTTTCATTTCGTCATCCAATCCTGCTTGAGGAAATGCTATGACTTCGATTTTACTCCTGAAGCCGATACGCTTGAGCAGTTCTTTTTCTCGCATTTCTATTTCGTTTTGTTTTCCAAAAAAATAGAGTTTTATTTTCATCATGCTCCACTGTACAATGGAGAGCGAAAATGCGAAAGATTTTTCTTCTTCTAGTTTTTCTCTTCTCCGGTTGCGGGACAAGTATCGTTTCCACAAATGATGCAACTGATAAGTTCTCAATCGGAAATACCATGTGGGAGCTTTCCCTGCCCGATGGGTGGACTAAAGTTGATCCTCCGGAAGCAGGAGAAGCCATTTTTTTGGCGTACAATAAGGATGTGAATTTCACTATTTTGCGTCTTCGCGGACATAGTGTTGATTTAGAAAAACAGATTTTTGATAATGCGAAACAAGATTTTTTTTGGTTTCAGGAAATATCATTTTCCCCTGAAATCTGGTCTTTTCAAGCAAAAACTTCTCCCAGTAGCCCTATACGAGAATATGTACAAAAATTATTTCTTATTCCTGAAACTGATTTATTTCTTTTGGGAAGCTGCGCTTTTTCCCCGACACTTCCGAGTTCCGATTGCGAAGACATCCTCGCCTCTTGGCAAATTTTGGTAGACAAAAAAAGCGAAGACCAATAAACTCCGTCCGTTCTTTTGAAGAATTACATGAACGCGGGGTAGCTGAGAATGAATAGGTTTGTTGAGTGTAGCGAAACAAACCGTCAGTGAATTCGAAGACCTCCGTGTGAGTGAGAGGAGGTACGACGAAATATGGCGATGTCCGAAGGACGAGCCCAATGAAGTCCGTGCCGACGACGGCGCCATGGCGGAGTGGTTACGCAGAGGCCTGCAAAGCCTTCTATTCCGGTTCGATTCCGGATGGCGCCTCCAATATGTTCTTTTCTAATTTTTCACGAACACGGGGGTAACCCTCAAAAACTTTGTTCTTTGATATTTGATATCTGATATTTGTAAAGCTCGGGTGGTGGAATGGTAGACACGAGGGACTTAAAATCCCTTGCTCTTAACAAGCGTGCGGGTTCAAGTCCCGCCCCGAGCACCATAGACTGGATTTTAGATTTTAAATTTTGGATATTGGAAATAAAAGATTCTCCAAAAAATTTCCTCATTTTTCATTTCTCCTTCATAATTCCGGAGATTTTTTTTGATGTTTTCAAAATTCCCCACAATGATTCTTCCTATTGTACTCTTCGCTCTTGGTCTTGCTATTCTTATCGTTGGCGCCGATATAATGGTTCGGGGATCTGCCTCTTTGGCATACAAAATGAAGATATCCCCCCTTATTATTGGGCTTACTATTGTTTCGTTTGGAACTTCTGCACCAGAATTAATTGTGAATATCTTTGCCGCACTCAAAGGAAATGCTGATATCGGTGTGGGAAATATTATTGGAAGCAATATATCTAACATTTTGCTTATTTTGGGAGTAGCGGCATTGATTACTCCTATAAATGTTCAAAACAGTACCGTCAAAAAGGAAATCCCTCTCAGTCTCCTTGCAGCGATTATGGTTTTTTTCATGGCGAATGACATTCTTTTTGATGGTATGTCCGAGAATGTCCTATCTCGCACTGATGGATTGGCACTAATGGGACTTTTTTTTATTTTTCTTGCGTATACATTTAATCTCAAAAACTCCAAAAATAACGAAGAAGCACCCCCAAAAACTTATAGTATGGGGATATCTATTCTCTTTGTTCTTTTGGGAATTGGCGCATTATTCTGGGGAGGACAATTACTCGTCGATAATGCTGTAATACTCGCAAAATTAGCGGGACTTTCCGAAGCTTTTATTGGTTTGACAGTCGTGGCCGTTGGGACTTCTCTTCCCGAGCTCGCCACATCTGCCGTTGCCGCCGCCAAAAATCAATCCGATATTGCAATTGGGAATGTTGTGGGATCTAATATTTTTAATATTTTCTGGATTTTGGGGCTCACTAGCACCATATTCCCACTTCATATTAGCGGTCAGATTAATCAGGACATCATAGTCTGCATGGGCGTAACCGTACTTCTTTTTCTCTGTATGTTTGTTGGGAGAAAAAGACAATTGGAACGTTGGCAGGCGGGAATGTTTCTCGTTCTCTACGCTTCATACATTTCCTATCTTGTTTATCGGGGTTGAAATTTATATAAAATCCCCCACAATATAGGCAATGCAGGATGCAATTCTCGAATTTCTCTCTAAACATTGGGATAAAGAAAATGTTTCAAAAATTCAATTTTCTCCCGTTCCGAAAGGACAATCTGGAGACTTAGCGATGAGTTTTTTTGAACTTTCTAAACAACTCAAACGCTCTCCCACAGAAATTGCCGAAGAAATAAAAAATGTTCTCGTAGGAGCAAAATATCGTTCTGCTCAAGAATTGATCGATAAGGCTGAAATCATTGGTCCATATTTAAATCTCACATTTCAATTGAACACATTTTTTATTCAAGTATTCAAAACACCACTCAAAAGCAATCTTTTCAAAGGACGAACTGTTGTCGTAGAGTTCTCCGGTCCCAATACCAATAAACCCTTGCATTTAGGGCATATGAGAAATCATGCCTTAGGAATTTCCGTATCGAATCTGCTTGAGGTCGCAGGAGCCACCGTACACCGCGTAAACATCATTAATGACCGTGGAGTACATATTTGCAAATCCATGCTCGCCTACCAGCGTTGGGGCAAAGGAGAGACCCCAGAGCTGACTGGAGAAAAGCCTGATACATTTGTCGGACGATACTATGTGAAGTTTGATCAAGAGGCCAAGAAAGATGAATCTCTCAATACCGAAATTCAAAAAATGCTCGTCCAGTGGGAAGCTGGGGACAAGGAAGTTCGAGCTCTCTGGAAAAAAATGAGTCAGTGGGCGCTCTCTGGACACAAAAAAACGTATGAACGACAAGGCATCCATTTTGAAAAAGAATACAAAGAATCTGATCACTACGAATATGGTGTTGAATTTGCTCGAAAAGGCGTCAAAAATGGTGTATTTCAAACTCGC
Source organism: Candidatus Altimarinota bacterium (assembly GCA_021736215.1). GTDB lineage: Bacteria > Patescibacteriota > Gracilibacteria > UBA4473 > UBA4473 > JAIPGI01. The sequence goes on along the minus strand of JAIPGI010000008.1, from coordinate 48,709 downwards.
GAGGACGGAACTATATTTATTGATTTATCAGACCAAGGACTCGATCAAAAAGTAATCCTTCGTGCCGATGGAACCGCTATCTATCTGACGCAAGACATTGGACTCGCGAAACTTCGTTTTGATGAATTCCATCCTGATGAGATGATTTACGTGGTAGCAGACGAACAAAATTATCATTTTCAAGTACTTTTTCTCTGTCTTGAAAAATTGGGACTTTTGGAATCAAAAAACTTATATCACCTCGGATATGGCTTGGTAAATCTTCCTCACGGACGCATGAAGTCTCGTGAAGGAATAGTTGTTGACGCAGATACCCTCATGGACGAATTATCTGAATTAGCTCTCACTGAAATTAAGAAACGAAACTCAGATATTTCCGAAAAAGATGCCAAACGCACAGCCGAGCAAATTATGAACGCTGCGTGGAAATTTTATCTCCTTTCCACAAGCCCCAAAAAAACAATGACTTTCAACCCCGAAGAATCTATTGCCTTTGAGGGAGCGACTGGACCATATTTGCAGTATGCAGGAGTGAGAATGAAATCAATTTTTAAGAAGGCTGGTTTAGAACTCGAACCCAAGTTCAACCCAGAGAAACAAGGTTCTGCTCTCGGAACCGCTGAAAAACCGCTTGGAATAAAAATTCTCGAATTCCCTAATGTTCTAAATCGTGCTGCCGAAACCAAGAATCCAACGTATCTAGTTACTTATCTCCTCGAGCTCGCGCAAACTTGGTCAAGTTACTATGCAGAAAATTCTATCCTCAATGCTGAAACCGAAAAATTAAAAACATCTCGACTCACCCTTGCCCACAAGGTTTACGAAATACTCGAAACAGGACTCGATATTCTGGGAATTGAAATTCCAGAAGTGATGTAGGAAAGTTTAGAGTTTAGATATTTTTTCTATGAACTATTCACTAAAGAAGAAACTTCGCTGGTTTCATATTTTTGACATCCTTCAAAAGTTTGAGATCTTCTATTTTTATTTTTCCAATATAGAGATCTGAGATTTCTCCTCCTTTTTCTACAAATTTCTCGATTTCCTTGTGTCCCGTGAAATAAATCTGATCTTTGGAAAAGGCCCCCACATCGGCAGTATCTCGAAATCCCCTCTTGGCTTTGACACAAACCCTCCATGCCAGTTCATCATTCAAATCATATGTATCCTTCAGGAAGTGGAATAAGTCACAAAAAGACATTTTTTTTGCCATGTGAATGGCCACCACCTGATAAGCTGGTTTGAGGAATTTCTCTCCAAGAGTAAGCCCAATTTTATTTTGATTCCAAATAGCCAATCCTTCTTCTGTTTTGAGATATCCAGCAGTTCCTCGTTCAAAAATTCGCAATGACTGCATTTTCCCATTTTCAAATCGGAATACATGCGTCCCTATCTCATGGACCAGGAGTGCTTTGAGTCTATTTTCACGAAATGTTGCTCCTTTTTTGAGGAGAATAAGATTTCGTTTTGTAACCTGTATGTCAGAAACAGTCTCCTGCACTTCTTTGAGTTTCCAATGAGATAATTTATGTGTTTTCAAAAAATCATGGATGATATTTTTTGCTTCTTTGAGTTCCAATTCCTTACTTTCGTCAGGGACATCGCTCTGTGAATGTTTTTTCAAGAAATCAAGTGCCAAACGATAAGTATTTTCTGTAACCGCTCCAAAAAGATGTTTCGAAGCTTCTGGGAAATCTTTGGAACCGACACTCTGTATGACTGTTATTTTTTTCTCGATTTCATATATCTTATTTTCAAAAAGCGGATAGAGGATGTGATCAACTTCTGGTAACCGCTTAAGATCTCGTCTCATAGATTCTGCATCCAAATCGAATTCACGATATGAAAATCGTGGAGAAAACTCTGGATTCGCTAGAAAGAGCGTTTTTTGTTCTTCTAAATTTCGAGGATTGATATAGGACAAAAGTTTTATCTGTTCATCAATTTCACATAATTTCTCATCAACATTGAATATCATCTTTTCATCTAAGTGAGAAGTCATCGATTTCATGGATTTTGTTTCTGTTTTCTTATTAGGATCAATAAAAAAGTCCGAAAGAAATTTTCCTGCCAAAAGTAGATCCACATCTCCCACTGATCCTTTTCGCACAGGGACTTTTATGCGCTTTCCTGCTATTGAAATATCCAAAATAGATCCTTCATAAAATCGGGAAGAAATAACATTTTCTTGGGCTGATAAATCAATTTTGGCGATAACCGTTTGAGGCTTTTCCGAATTCAGAATCACATTTTCTCTAATTCCGATAATTTTTTTATGGGAAGGGACGACTTCGGCGGTAGAGGCTTTTTGGGTAAAAAGCGTTTTTGCTACATCCACTCCATCTTCAGGAGTGAGCACCTTCAAATCGGATACCTTTTCTAACCGTATTTTGAGAGGGATTTTGTTGGCAATTTGTATCTTGAGTCCAGCACGAGCGTTCATTTCCAACACCTTCACTCCTGTACGCGTCAAAACTATATCTACTCCCAAAAAACCTATGCCAGTTACGTGTTGTATTTTGGCAGCAGTGAATAGTATTTCATCCCAAAATGGCACTTGAAATCCGATAGTAGATTGCCCATTGGGAAGTTTTTTTACAAATTTTGAGTGGAGTGCTCCACCTGTAGTTTTTCCAGTCCCAATATCAATTCCCATCCCAATTGCTCCCATTTCCATATTAGCCTTTCCCTCTGATTCGTATGTAGGCATACGAATCATCGCTAAAACAGGAACCTTATTAAATACGATCACGCGGATATCAGGGAGCCCTATTTCTGTTAGTTTTCGAAGTTCTGGATGTATCTCAAGACGCTCTTCAAATATCACTTTATCGTGCATTCCTGAAATAGAATATTTCCCATCTAAAATAGAAATACAATGTCTGTATAAATATTCTTCATCTAACTTCTTCTCTGAAGCGGTAATCCAATCTTTTCCTTGTTTTCGAACAATGACTAAAATTCCCGCTCCTCCATATCCCCTATTCGGCTTGATAACAAAACTCTCTGGCAGAGACTCAAAAAAATCGGGAGTTAGTTCTGTATACTTATGAACTACATTGTATAACTTCGCCACTCCGATATTTCGGGATTCGAGAAAGCGTTTTGTAAAAATTTTGTTGTCGGCAAATTTCTTATGAGCAGAGGAATTGTATTTGGCAATATAGTCGAGATTTCTCGAGTTAATACCCAAAATACTGGAAACTTTTTTAAAAAATGACATGACAGTTATTCTTCATTCGTATCCTCTTCTCGGAAAAGAGATCGAAATTTTATATATTCACTCAATCGAAGTCCTGTAAATCGCCCCAACCAAATAAGTCCACAAATGGGAAGGATAATAAGTTCTGGCATAGCGAGTAACGCATTTTCCATCCATCCCCACGTCACTAAAAAATATCCCATAAAAGAAACTACTACCGTCTCGCCTGCTGCAAAAAGTGCTTGCTTCATTCCTGAACTTGCTTGAGCTGAAAGGAATTTCTCCGACAGAGTTGCCATTACGAGCATCGGAAAAATCGTGAGGGTAAGATTTACTGAAGAGTTGAAATATACTGCCAACCCCAAGACAAGAAAGAATGAAAGTGCCAAAATACTCAGAAGCAAGCTCACTTTTGGAATATAGAGCAGTTCAATCTTTTCGAAGAGAATACGAATAAGGTAACTCACGAGCATCACCACCGCAAACACCAAGAGCCCGAAATGGAAACCCAACACCATGAAACTCAAAGCTAACATAAGTGGCGCATAAACACCAAAAGTAGAAATCCCCACAAATTGTCGTAAAAATGCAATAATAAAAACAATAAAAGGTACCGCTAGAAGCAGATAAATAACATTTTGAGAAATTCCGTGTGACACGAAATATGTCGTTAAGTTGGATAAAAATAAAAGTGGAGAAGTAGAACTTCTCTCGTCAATAATACGAAATTCAATTTCTCGAGACTTAAGTTTTTCAATAACCTCAGCACCTTCAGTTCTTTCGAAAACAGGATTCAGTGCCTCTGGACGAGTCAATAAAATAAATTTAGGTTTTAATATGGAAAAGATGGGTTGAAGAATCTTCCCGACTTTGTCCAAAGACGAATCGGAAATTTGAACCCAGAGTTTTTCTTTGATATCAAATTTTGCTTCTGGAGAAATCTTTTGCCAAAATTGAGCAAAATTTTGAAACGCTGGTAATGATTGAGAAGTAAAAACTATAAGTTTAGCTTCTTTTACAAATTCCATTTTTTCTTGGATTCGTCGTATAAACTCTTCTTCAGAAGAAAATCCAGTTTCTCCTTTGCTATAAGCAACGTTTTCAAGCCAAATTCCATGTTCTCCCGCTTGAGAGATAATATCATCAGCATTATCTTCGGAATCGGATACCAAAACGCCTTTTGTATCGAAAATGACAATATTTTTTGTAATTTGTTGTCTTTCTAATCCCTGACGCACGTGAAGGGAAACCGTATATTTCCCTGGTTTTTCATATAAATGAGCAATTTGTTCTCCCCATTGCATTCGAGAGTCATCACCGAAATCCCAAGAAAACACGGGACTTCCATTTATTGGCGCAATACGTTTGGTTTGAGAGGCATCAAAAAGAGCTTTCTTTCCTACTTCGATAAATTCATCCACGGCAATACTTGGAACTATTTTTTCTTCCTCAAACTGGGGTCTATCCACAGGTGTTTGAGCAAATACCACAAGGGGAAGGAAAAGCGAAATCAAGAACCATTGTTTCATCGTATGGTCAGTATGCCAAAAAACCTTATTTTCGCAATGGAAACAGGTAATTTTCCATTTTTAATTTCCAATTTTTAATTTTCAATTGCTGATTTCCAGTTTTTGCCTTATCTTTTAGTTTGAAAGTTAGAAATCTTTTTGATGAAAGTAGAAATCTTCCGTATTGATCAAAGCATTCCTCTTCCAAAATACGAAACTGATGGAAGTTTTGCTTTTGATTTCTTAGCACGTGAAAAAACCATCATTCCAGCACATCAAATCGGATTTGTTCCTGGAAATGTGATTGTTAAGTGTCCAAAGAACCTTGCTTTACTTATTTTACCAAGAAGTTCTACCCCGAGAAAAAAATCTCTTGTATTTCCGCATTCCGTGGGGCTCATTGATGCCGATTATCACGGAGAAAAAGATGAAATTATTATTCAAGTGTATAATATCTCGGATAATCCTGTCACCATTGAAAAGAAAGAACGGATTGCTCAAGGACTTTTTGTGAAAACTGAAAAAATAGAGTTCGATGAAGTTCATACTCCTGGTGAAATTTCCCGAGGAGGATTTGGATCCACTGATAGCTAAAAAAGTCATTCCGGCTTGTCCGGAATCCTGAGAGGTTTTATTCTTTCTACTGATGGTTTCACAAACATTGGAAACAGTTTTCAAAAACTTTCTCAAAAAAGAATCTCTTGTCGGAGAGAAGTTGTTGCTTTGTGTCTCAGGAGGCATTGATTCTATGGTGTTACTAGAAATAGCAACCAAAGTTTGTTCGCTGAAAAACCTTGCCGTCTTTCACCTTGATCATGGTTTACGCAAAGATTCTCAAAACGACTTCCTTTTTGTACAAAAAATTTGTTCAAGAAAAAATGTCCAATTTTTTGGAGAAATTCTCAAAAAATTCCCCGCAAAAAATAAAGAATCTTACTGGCGAGAAAAGCGTCGAGAGCTCTCACTCGCTGCTGCGAAATATTTCGAAGCCAAACGCATTCTCACTGCCCACCATGCAACCGATCTCGTAGAAACGATGATTTTTCGACTGACCAAGGGGACGGGTGTCGCCGGGCTCGCTCCTTTCCAGACTGAAACAAAACCTTTTTGGAATATCGCACGAAGAGAGATCGAGGCATATGCCCACAAGCATAAAATTAAATATATCCAAGACTCGAGCAATGAAGACGAGCAATTTGAGCGGAATATCATTCGACGGAAGGTTCTTCCTGAACTTCGTCGCATTACTCCGAATTTAGAAAAAGTGTTTATTGCGGAAAGTGAAATTTTTCGTGAAACAGCCCATTTTTTAGAAGCCGAATTGCAAACGCATTTTGAAGCACAATCTATTCCCCTTGCTTCCTTTCTTCAATTACACCCGATTTTGCAACAGGAATTCCTTCGTCGCATTGCACGAAAGACCCCTAGCAGTTCTGAAATCAATGACTGTCTTAAATGGCTCCACAATACACCTCAAGGAAATTCCCATAAATCCATTGGAAATACAAAACTCATCCTGCAACAAAAAAAAATACACTGGGATTAACCAATCCTTTTTTGGAACGGAAAATTACAAGTGAAGATGTGTTATAAAAATTTTCGAACCACTTCCCAATAATCTTTGTAGAAATATTTTGGTAATTGCTCCTTTGTAACCCAAAAAAATGTTTCAAGTTCGTTTGTATCCAGTTCTATTTCCCCCTTCAGCAGATTCGCTTGAAAAAATGTGACATGTGCACCCTTGATACCTTCAAAATATCGAGGAAAATCCTCTGGGAAAAAGTATTTGTATTCTCCCCGTGGGGTTTTTTGAAATGACACTTTCAGAGAATTCCCACATTCTTCACCAAGCTCTCTTTTGGCAGCTTGAATCCCTGATTCTCCTTTTTCAACACCACCTTGGGGGAATTGCCATGCATAATTGCGTCGTGGCTTTTTAACAATGAGATACTGAATATCCCGCCCCCTCACCCCCTCCCTAAGGGAGGGGGAATTTTCCTCTCCCTTAAGAGGAGGAGTAAGGAGAGGGACATCAATACTTGCCAGTATTTCATCTACTACCCCTTCTAAATTTTGAAAAACATCGTTATTCCAAATTCTCAAAATTTTCAGTTTATGTGATTTTAAAAATTCATCTCTTTTTTTATCATACATTTCTTGTTTTTTTTCTACATGCCCCCCTCCGTCAAGTTCAATAACTAATCCCGCTTCATGGCAATAAAAATCAACTATATATTTTCCTATTGAGTGTTGACGACGAAATTTAAGACCTTCCATGTTTTTATTTCGGAGCAGTGCCCACAAAAGACCTTCTGCATCTGTTTGATTTTTTCTAAGCCCTCTTACTCGTTCTAAAATTTGATCTGAGAATTTTTGTTTTTTTGTCCATGCATTATCCCGCTCCCTCACCCCCTCCCTAAGGGAGGGGGAATTTTCCTCCCCCTTAGGGGGAGGAGTAAGGAGAGGGACCTCTCTCTTTAAAATAACCGCTGATACTTTCCTCAATTCTCCTGCCCAATCCGCTAATTCCAACCAAAAATGTACCCAAGATTTGGATACGCATTCTGGGTTTGAAATACCAAAATTGAGAGCAAGCGCTTTTTCGATGACACCAAACACCATCGCAATTCTGTGATCATTGTATGAGTTAATTTTTAATTTTGAATTTTTAATTTGAAATTTTGGATTACCATAAATTCTCATTATATCGGCTTCAACCTCTACTTTTATCCCCAAAGCTCTTAACCCCTCACTCATAGCTCGTATTCGATCCGATTCCTTCACTCGAAGAGTTTGAATCCCTGTAAATTCCGATATTCCGTCAGCAAAAACTGCAATTCCCATCGCCGCCATCGCTGTATCGGGAATACATTCAAAACTCACTGATTCCAATCTTTTGAGTTTTTGAGGAGGATGCACTTCTACGCACTCAGCAGAACGGAGAATCTTCGCTCCAAACTTATGAGCTATTCCCAAAAAGGCCTCGTCGCCTTGCATTATTTTTTCTCCATAATTGAGAATTTTTATTGATTTTCTGCTGAGAAGCGAATATGCAATTGGATAGCTCGCCGCCGTACAATCTACTGGGATGGTGAATTTTGAAGGCGGATTAAATCCCGGAAAAACGGTAAAGATTTTAAAATTTGATGAAACTTTATACCTCACTCCCCAAAGGTGAAGCATTTCTAAAGTCATTTCAACATATGGTCGAGAGACAAGTGTATCGGTTAACTCTATTTCGAGACCCTTTGGAAGTGCCGGAGCAACTAATAAAAGTGCGCTCACAAACTGAGAAGATATTTTCCCTGATATTTGTATCGAGTTCGAACTCACAGATTTAGAGTTTGAACTCTGGAATCGAATTGGTAAAAAACCAAGTTTTCCAAGATATTCGATTTTGACGCCCAAACTTTTTAACGCATCAAATAGGTCCTTCATAGGTCGTTCATGCAATCTGCTTGAACCGTGCAGCATAAAGGGTTGTTTTTGAACCAAGCTCAAAACTGCCAGAAATCGAGCAACCGCTCCCCCTTCTCCAACAAAGAACTCTTTCTCTCGAGAAAAGGAGGATTGAGGAGTGTTTTTTAATACGTCAAAAGCTCCTTTTAAATATTTCACATCGTCACAATGCGCAAGATTCTCTATCACTGTTTTCTCTCCGCTTAAATAGTTCAAAACGATTGCCCGAAGTGAAAGTGATTTCGAGGGAGGAAGGGAAACCTCAATCATCTGCGTTATTGTACTCTCAAAAATACGATTTTAAAAATCGAGGAGAACTCTGTTACAACTCATCCTCATAAAAAATATTTCACAAAAAAGGTGCTTCCGGAAATAAATTTATGATATTTTTAAAATTTCATATTCAAAACTTCCTCCAGGAGCTTTTACTTTTACTTTATCTTTTACTTTTTTCCCCAAAATAGCTTCTCCCACTGGAGATTCATTCGAGATTTTGTGCATCATGGGATCTGCTTCTGTTGATCCCACGATTGTATACTCATGATCTTCTCCCCCAGCAATTCTCAATTTTACCGTTGATCCTATTTGGACAACTCCTTTCTTATCAGAAATCCCTTCGGTAATAATTTCAGCAGACTTAATCTGTTCTTCCAACTCCTTGATTCGTTGTTCCAAAAAAGCTTGTTCATTTTTAGCTTCATCATACTCTGAGTTTTCGGATAAATCTCCATACGAAATAGCCTCTGCTAAACGCTCAGACACCTCTTTCCGACGGACAGTAATGAGATATTGTTGTTCTTCTTCAAGTTTTCGAAGACCTTCTTTGGTCACAAGAACTTTTTTTGTGGTTTCCGGAATATCTTTTTTAGTCATGAGAATAAGTTGATCGGGGGAAAAGTAAGGATTTTGAGGAAAAAATCAAATTTTTAGGAATCTATTTTAATGGACATAGGATGGTCTCGGAGTTTCTCCAATACCTTCCCTTCAATCTGTCGGATACGTTCACGAGTTACATTAAACTCTCGACCGACTTCTTCAAGTGTGTGTGGAATTCCATCCTCAAGACCAAATCTCATTTTTATGATTTTTTGTTCTCGAGCTGACAAATACTGCAATAAATCATTAATATTTTCTTTAATCATTTTTCTGTGCGCAGTTTCAAACGGAGAAATCGCCGATTCATCTTCGATAAAATCTGAAAGTTTTGAATCTTCTTCTGTCCCAACTGGTGCTTCCAAAGAGACAATATCTTGAGAAATCTTGAGAATGTAATTTACTTTTTTGAGATCAATTCCCATTTCGGCAGCCAATTCTTCTGGGAGTGGCTCTCGACCGAACTCTTGTTGGAGTCGACGTTGCGTATAACGTAATTTATTAATCGTTTCGACCATGTGCACTGGAATACGGATCGTCCGAGCCTGATCAGCAATAGCACGGGTAATAGCTTGGCGAATCCACCAAGTAGCATATGTCGAAAATTTAAATCCTTTTCGGTAATCGAATTTCTCAACTGCACGCAAAAGCCCAAAATTTCCCTCTTGCATTAAATCCAGGAAAGGAAGCCCTCGACCGATATAACGCTTGGCAATTGAGACGACTAGACGCAGGTTTGATTCTGCAAGTTTTTGTTTGGCTGACAAATCCCCCATTTCAATACGTTTTGCAAGTTCTACTTCTTCGTCAGCAGTCAAAAGGGGTATTCTCCCGATTTCATTGAGGTACATACGCACTGAGTCATTGGAAATTTCTGATAAATCTACCGTTTTGGGTTCATCATCTTCCACTTCTTCTGGCTCTCCATCCGTATCTTTTGTTTCTTCGCCAACAACCTCTATTTTTACTGGGCCATCTTCTGGATCATCGCCTTCTTTAAATTCAACCTCCGCTTCTTGTGAGTCTTGAATTTTTTCCTGCCATATTTTTTCTTCTCGAACGTCAATTACTTCAACGCCTAAATCGAGAAATAATTCATAGAGTTCATCAAGGAGTAATAAGTTTTCTTCAATATTGGGAACCACCTTCATTAATTCCTGTTCGGTGATAAACTTTTGTTCCTTTCCCTTTTGGATGAGATGTTGCACCTCTGGTGGAAAGTTTTTTATACGTTGTTGAAATTTTCCAATTCCTGGATCTGTTTTTTTCTGCATCATGAGCAAGCAAATTGATTTAAGAAATCTTTCTTTTGAGAGAAAAGAAGACGAATGTCCTCGATGCCGTATTTCATCATGGCCAGTCTGGTCAGCCCAAAGCCAAAAGCAAAGCCGGAATATTTAGACGGATCAATGCCGCAATTCCGTAATACATTTGGGTGAACCATTCCCGCTCCCATGAATTCCAACCACATCGCACGACTTTTCCCTTCTTTATCTGTAAATTCAAACCAAATATCAACCTCCAGCCCCGGTTCCACAAATGGAAAATACCCCGGTCTGAAACGAATTTTTATATCTTTTTGGAAAAGCTCCGAAAGCATAGTTTGCACTGTGCCTTTGAGGTGTGCCAAAGAAATGCCTTTGTCCACCAAAAGACCTTCTACTTGGTAAAAAGTCGCATCATGGGTCATATCAACCGCTTCGTTTCGATACACGCGTCCTGGAACAATAATTCGAACAGGTGCCCCATCCGCCATCATTTTTCGAATTTGAACGGATGAAGTATGCGTCCGGAGAACGGTATTCTGATGCGATTTCTCGTGCCCCGTAGAAATCCAAAATGTGTCTTGCATATCACGTGCTGGATGAGAATCTGGAATATTTAGTGCATCAAAGTTATGCCATTCTGTTTCCACCTCGGGCCCATCTGCCACTTCAAACCCCATTGATGTAAATATTTCTTCAATGCGTTTTTGTACCAAAGAAACAGGATGCAAAGATCCCTTCCATTGTTCTCTTCTTTTCGTAATATCCAACCAATCCGCAACAAGTTTCTTGTTCATTTCTTGCTGTTCCAACTGTGATTGTTTTTGTTCAAAAAGTTCCGTTAACTCTGTTCGTAACGACTGAATAAGTGGTCCTATTTTTTTTCTCTCTCCTTCCGAAAGATCCTTCATCCCTTTGAGAAACTCATTTAATTCACTTTTTTTGGAAAGAAATTCAGCGTAAAAATTTTTAAAATCCTCAAGCGTACGCGCCTTATCAAAGGCTCCCTTAGCTTTTCGTGAGAACTCCGAAACGCGATTAACCAAGGGTTTCACTACGTTAAAAAATGGTCAAAAAGGTTGATTTTTTCCTCAAAATCCTGTAAAGTATGGAGAACATTTAAGAAAAGTCAAATTTTCCCTTTGTAAAAATGGTCAAGTTTCATTTCGGTCTCGGTGGAGATGATGATGCCTCAAATAATGAGGATAAAAAAACTCAAGAAGTTCTGACAGAGAACGATGCCTCTACAGGAGGAAGTGATGATGGACAAACTCCCGCTGTAGGAGGGGGGGCCAGCTCAAATACTGGTAGTACCGCGGGCAATGACGATGATGCTTCTTCCGTTACGATTGAAGAGGGGCAATCTTCAGAGCCTGTTATTGAAAAAATACAAGAACCGAGTCATGAAAACGTTGTTCCTCCTCAAGAAAAAGAATCTCCTACGAGTCCATTTCCTCCTTCTTTTGAAACAAAAAACAAAGAGAATTTTTCAACAGGAAATGGAAGTCTCACGGCTCAAGCAGTGGTTATTCCTGCGGCAACTCCTATCACTCCGACAAAAAATCCGTTTCAAGAAGGAGCTCAGACTTCAAAAGGGATTAAAGATCATACCCCACCGGCTGTTCCAAATCCTGTATTCCCACAAGAATATTTCGAACCTTCTTTGGAGAAAAGTGAAATAAAAATCGAAAAAAATGATGTATTTTCTCCCGTAGCAGAAGGGACGATTATCCCGAAAACAAATAGTTCTTCTGGGATTCCTTCCCAGATTACTCCTCCTGGACTTGACCCGATCACTCCTCCATTGGTTGAAAAAGAAAAAAATCCAGTAATTCCTATTGTAAAAAAAGAAGAAATTTCGATTCCCGTCATTTCAAAGGAAAAAACAAATCCGATGTCTGGATCTGGAAATAGATCTTCCCATGATCCTGCACAAACCCTCAAACAAGTAAAATTTGAAATCGAGTCCTACGTAAAAATTCACAAAGACAAAATCAAACAATATCAGGATCAAATAGGTGATCTGAACGAGAAAATTAAACAAGAAAAAATAGCTCTTCGCCAGAAACACGATGAATTTGCTGATTTGCTCAAGGAAATGAATGAACTCACGAAAGATTTCGACGGAAATGGTGGTGGAAATAATAGTGCTCCCCAAAAACCTTATCGTCCGCAACACCAAAGATAAAGCACTCAAATCAATATTTCGTAAAAAACCCTCGCCAAAGCGAGGGTTTTTTGAGAATTTTTTATATTAAATTTTCCTTAACGAGTTATTTCCCCAAAAGTATTAGAAAATATAAAAAAACACTGTCATCCCACATTTATTGCGGGATCTAACCCTAAAGAATGACAAGGACTTATTATGTTTATATTCTCACAAATCCAACGAGGACTGTTTTTTATACTGGAGTAACAAACGACTTACTACGGCGTTGCTACGAGCATAAGAACAAAACAATTTCAGGATTTACCCAAAAATACAATTGTCATCAACTTATGTACTTTGAAGAAACTGATGATATTTCAGTAGCTATAACTCGAGAGAAACAACTAAAACATTATCCCCGCAAATGGAAAGCGAATTTGATTCGAGAAATAAATCCCGAGTGGAAAGATTTGAGTCGTGATTTCCTATGACATTCTTCGTTAGACCCCAGAACAAGTCTGGGGTGACAATGCGATAGACTAAAAAACCCTCGCCAAAGCGAGGGTTTTTAAAAACATCTCAAAAGAGAAGTATTCGATATTATCGAACAGCTTCTTTTAAGTTTTTACCAGCTTTGAAAGTTGGAACTTTTGTAGCTGGGATTTTGATTTTCTGAGAAGGATTCTGAGGATTTACTCCTGTTCGAGCAGCTCGGTGAGAAACTTTGAAAGTTCCGAAACCGGTTAAGGTAACAGTTCCTCCTTTAGACAATTCTTTTGTGATAGCACCAAGAACTGCTTCGAGTGCATCAGCTGCACCCTTCTTTGTTCCTCCGCTTGATTTTGCAACGGAAGCCACGAGATCGCCTTTAGATAAAGCCATTTTGTATAGGGGTTAAGAATTACAAAAAAAGCATTGCAGATTGTAGAGCCTGCTTTTTGCCTTTGGCAAGCCTTTTTACGCAAAAAAGCGTTGCAATAAATAGCGAAACATTTTATTTATATATATACAAAAAACTCAATTCCCAAGCCGCTTGACGCCATTTTGTGTTCATATTTTCCGAATTTCTAAGATACAGCATATCTTACAAAATCTCCTTTCGTAATAAGCCTCCCCCCATTTATTCCTTTATTTAATCGTGCAACCTTTTCTGCATAGGACATTCCTCGTTCCGAACCAATTATATATTCCATTGGTTTGTTCAATGCGACTGGATAAAAAGTCACTAAATATAAATCGGCAACCGATCTCATTCGTCCTCGATAATTCTCGAAATACTTCTGTACATAATCTAATTGCTCTACTCCTGACATAACTCTTAATTCCGCTACGCTTGTTCCCAAATCCAGTGCAGTAGAAGGCATAAATTGGATAAGTCCTGTAGCATTACTATCCCCGTTGATAGCTTTAGTATTAATTCCTGATTCTTTCTTCATAACTGTAATCATATCGCTCCGAGACACTCCTAAATACTCACATACTTCGTTTAATTTTTGTGAAAATTCTGGATTATTCAAAAGAGAATTCCCACTGAGTGGCTCTGCTCCCATCTCTATAAGTGCTCGTTCATCTTTTTCTTGAACTTCTACGTTTTTTTGATACTGATTATTTATAATATCAGCCTCTTCCTTCCATTTGGACCAATCCATTTCTACGGGTTTAAGTGAATTTTTTTCTTCCTCGGCGACCTGTTCTGAAGAAAATCCTTCAATTATATCTCCACTAAAAATCCTTAAATAATTTCCTTTATTGAAATATCCTAGTTTATGAAATCCTTGTTCTGCTCCACGTCCCCCCAAAGTATTGTTCACCTTGGCATAAGGAAAGTTTTTTGTAAAAGCATCAAAGTGCCCTAATCCTAAAAGATTTTCATTCACCCCTCGGAAATTAACAGTGTACGTATTTTCCTTTCCTTCAGCTTTCTCAAAAAATAACTGAAATGCCATATCTGGATTCGTACGAACAAATTCAAATACTGCCGATTGAGGAGCCTCCAGGAAAGGCATCATTTCTTCATTTTTTCGCATTTTTTCAGTATCGGCGGCCAAATCTCCAAAAGCTGTTTCATATTCTCCCTTTTTGGCAATAACTACACTCACATATTCTTGTGGTTTGAGAATTCTATTGGCGGCAGTAAGAAGCTTTTCTTTCCAATTTTCTTTCTTCTCTGATTCTTTTTTGTTCCCCTCCTCCACATCATTTGATACTTCTTTTTGAAGATCTTTCAACTCTACCTCAGGAGCTTTCCCTTTTTTCTCTTTATCAGAAGCCGTATTCACTGATTTTTCTGGATTCATTGAATGATAATAATTCTTTGTATTATATCACAAATGAGCTTTTCTTTCAATAATTTCAAAGAGTTTTTCACGATTATCATCAGGAGCAATTCGATTTCGTCGAACGATCCCACATTTTTCACACTGGAAAATCACTGAATCCATTACATCTCGCGCTATCAGTACTTCTATTGGTCTCATAATCCCCCCACATTTTTCAGCCCTGTCTCCAGGATTGATGTCAACATGCTTAGAGCACAAGCACTCACTGCAGTGATTTCTGCAAGTTTGAGGCGCTGGCGGATTCAGTGCTCCACACACTTCACACTGGAAACCTTCGTTGACATGCGTAAATTTCTTCATCATTCAGATCATACTTCAATCCCGGGTTCAAAAAAACCCCAGAACCCGGGATTGGACATGAATACTTGATACAAAATACTAAATACTGAATACTAAACACTGATGGAATCCTGCCAAATTCTCGGCGTACGAATCGATCAGATTTCCAAAAAGGCTATTCGAGATATTCTTATTCAAAAATTACAACAAGGGACTTTTTGCCACATCGCAACAGTAAATCCTGAATTTCTAGTAGAAACTTCGCGAAATCCAAAATTCAAAACCATCCTCAATCAAACGAGTTTAAATATCTGTGATGGAGCAGGGATTTCGATTCTTGGAAGGTTTTTTTATGGAAAAAAAATTGAACGTATCACCGGCGTAGAACTCGCGGAAATCATCTGCGAGGTCGCTGAAAAATTAGGAAAATCTGTTTTTTTACTGGGGGGATGGGGTGTTGGGAAATTAGTTGAACAAAAAATTTGTTCAATGTTTCCAAAACTAAAAATTGTTGGGACACTGGATGGAGATGTGAATACTTTTGAAGAGGTACAAAACGCCAATCCTGATATTGTTTTAGTTGCTTTTGGTGCTCCCAAACAAGAATACTGGATAGCTGAAAAGGGATCTCAAATCTCTTCTCTCCGTATTGGAATCGGGGTCGGTGGGACGTTTGATTTCTGGGCTGGGAAAGCCCTCCGAGCTCCCGAAATTCTGCGAAAATTAGGGCTCGAATGGCTCTGGAGACTGATTCTCCAACCTCGTCGGTGGCGACGAATTGTGAATGCTGTAATCGTCTTCCCGTGGCTGGTGGTAAGGGAAAAAGTCAAGAAGCACTAAACCCCTCCAACTCCCCTTTTCAAGGGGAGAGGGTATTTTCTCCTCCCTTGCAAAGGGAGCCTGCCTGCCGGTAGACAGGGCTGGGAGGGTTTAAATCTACCTCATTCCCTCGCTTTTCCCAAAGAGGAAGTTACACACCTGCTCCTTATAAGTTTGCCAAGTCCGCCAAAGCCGCTTCTTCTTGCGCTTTCTCAGAAGCCTCTTGTTCGCGTTCTTTGGCTTTGAGTTGAGCTTGCTCTGAAGCACGACGCGCTGCCGCGTCCTGTGCGCGTTTGGCAGCTACGGCAGGATCTTCTTCAACCTTTCCATACTTGGCATCAATTTCTGCGAGTTTTTCTTTTTCTCTCGTCAAAATCCCACGAAGTTTCTCAATCTGCTCTACATTCATAACCTCGGTAAGATTAAACCAATACTGCCGTTCTTCATCCTTCATAGATTCTGATTGCAAAATCAACTGAATGAGGGCAGTATCATTTTTTATTTTTTCAGGAATAGTGAAGTCCTGAGCTGTTTTTCCGGTCTTGGTGATAAGGGTGGTAGGCATTTTTTAGGAATTAGTTTTTTCAGGCTTTGTTTCTTCTTTTTTCTCGGCTTCGGTATTTGGAGAAGAATTTACTGCTTCGTCTTTTCCTCCCCGATCAAGCCATTGAAAGAATTCTTGTACTGTGCGAAACTTTTTATTTTCTCGTAAAAATTCTCTCTCAATAACTAGATTATCATTATCTATTTTGAGTGTATCCGAAGTAACCAATGACTTCCCTAACAATTTTATCTCTTTCGAATCCAATTGATATCCTCCTTGCCAATATTTTTCTGGAAGATTAAGTAAGAATAGAAGCCCACTATTTATCGTTGTATTACCGCTCCAATCATTTGGTTTTGTGGAAACGAAAAAACTATCAGGGATTTTTACATTATTCTTCAGATGTTTGTTCTCTGCAGCACGTATACCAGAAGCTTTTTCTTCTTTTCCATCAACATATAACCACTCAAGAAACGCTTCAATAGAACTAAAGTTCTTATCAGAAGAAAACATACCATACGTTGCAGAGCCATCGACTTCAAATGAATCCTTCCCTTCTTTTTCAATCCTTAATTTTCCGTTTTCGAGAACATAATATTCTTCATCATTTTCTTCTATTTTATGGAACACATCATCACTTTTATCAAATAACTTGGAGCCAGTATATTTACTGAACATATCAACGTCTCTTTGCGTTAATTTCGTATTTCCTTTGGTCCAAAACTTATCATCTAGCTTCAAAAAAGATTGGAATGTTTTCAGTGCATCTGCATTTGTTAATTTGTCAGGGATTCGAACATCTTCAACAAATTTTCCGACATATTCTTTTACTCCTTCAACGTCAGAAACGAGCTGTCCAATTTCTGTTTCTGCTGTAGATTGAATTTCTGTTATCTTTGTCGAAAATTCTTTCCATGTGCCTGTATATTCCACAAATTCTTGATCTTCAGCAGCGCGAAGGAAGAGTTTTCCATTTTCAATTTTCATATTTTTTGCGTGATTCACAATGCTTTTCCACTCATCAATGCTGATCCCTTCTGCCATTTGTGGCTTTTTTTGAAAATAATCCAAAACAGCCGAGATATTTGTAGTCGCATCGAATAACTTCGTTTCTCTCCATGTTTGAAAATCAGAAACAGAAATCTGATAATCCTGATCCGTCCCATCCAAAAAACTGAAAAAATTCTTATATCCTTCTTTTTTCTCTTTCCCATTGCGGAAAACATCGAATGCTTTTAAAACATCTTTATTCTCTTCCTTTTTCCATTCTAGACCGTTCTTTTTCCCCTGAATCTCTTGGTTGTACTTATCTTTAAGAGCCTTCGCTTCTGGGCTTAAATCACTTTTACCAAAAAGACTCTTAGCAAAATCTGGAAGCTCAATTCCTACAAGTTTAAGTACACTTTCTATCATTCCTCCAAATGACTTCCAAATTGCCTTCATAACATTTTTAGCTGTATGCCACGCTTCTTGTCCGCCAGAACGAGGCTGATTATCGTCCCATCGTTCAAATTCATATTTATAACCCCATTTGACTGCCTGCATGTATTTTTCTGCAGGAGACAATGCTTCTCCATCTTCTGGCTCCCAAGCATTGTTGGGGATGGAATTTTTAAGTTGTTCTAGTCGCGTTACGTGTCCTGCGTCGGTTTCATCCAATGGCTTGAGAGTATCATACAACGATGCCCAATTCATATCTGGTGAATCGAGTTTTTGAGTAATTAAATCAAAATTTGATTCCTTTGATTTAAACGCTTCTGGAAAAGTTTCCTCAAGTCTCCAAAGCTCTGTGTCTGGAGCTCCTCCAAATCCCAAGAATCCTCCTTCTTTAAGGGTCTCTGAAGCTTTTTTGGATTTCACGGTCTGGATATCCGCCTGCACCTGTTTGATAAATTTTTGTTTAAATTCTTCAAGAGTCACTCCAACGGCCAGTCCCAATTGATCGTATCCTTTGATTCCTGGCAATGGAGAAATTGGAGGAACGTAGACATTTAATGCGTCGGGAACAGCGGAAACGTCGTTTATATCTATTTTTTTATTATTCTTAACGATGGCATTTTGTTCAAGATCTATTTTGAGGGTTTCCTCTGCCTGAAAGTCTTTGGTCTTGGGATTAAACCACTCCATCTTGCCATCATCCGTTACAGCGTAATCATATTCTTTGCTATTATTAAATTTGAGACGAATGAGCGTTTCATCGGTTCCTAATTTTGTTTTTCCTTCACCATCTGGATTGACCTCGATAGCTGTAATAACATTCTTTTCTTTATCGTTTTCATCCTTCATCACATCAATACGAAGTGTTTTTAAATCTAATTTTGTTTTTTTATCGAGATTCCCCCTTTCTTGAGTTTCTGAATCTATCGCCTCTGACTGTTCGTCCTTTGGAGGAATTATATTATTTTCAAAAATAAATGGCTTTCTTTCTGTGTTGGATTGGAAGTGATGTAAAAATTTCATCGATAAGAAATTATTCTTCGCATTATACCACAAATTCACTCCTTCCACAAGTGTTTTTGAGCCTCTTCGAGTTCCCTTTCGGCTTGTAATTCTTCTCTTTGTTCGTGTGTGAGAATTTTTCGATTGAGATTCGCTACTTCTTCTTTGGATTTAATTTCTCCTCCAAAAGCGCTTTTGGGACGACGCTGGCTTTTCCAGAACTGTCGGAAAAATCTCATTTTGACCTTTTATATTTCTGAAAATTATATCACACCAGAGACATTAAATCCATTTTATTTTTTATCCCTGCCCTCCACTTAAGTCATTCTGGCTTGTCCAGAATCGTCAAAGCTTAGAAATACTGTGTGTCTCTGAAAAGTTCATCAGGATTTGTTTCGCATAAAGAGAAAATTTCTCCGGATATATCAAATAATCTTGGATTTTTATTTTTTATGAGCTCCAGTTTCCCTTTTCTCGTCATATTTTTTATCTGTTTTTCACGGATGATTGATTGGTATGGGGTCTCTGTAAATTCATAGTAGAGCAATTTATTGAGTTTGTATTTTTGAGTAAAAGCCCCTCCTTTGTTATTTTTGTGCTCCCAAATTCTACGGATAAGATTATTTGTCACGCCAACATAAAGTGTCGGACGGTCATTTCCCATGATGTAGATTCCAAATATTTTTTCATCGCTCATCTTTTCTTTCTTTACAGGATTCCGGACAAGCCGGAATGACATTTTATATTTTGATTTATAATGTTTTACTCACAAAACTATGCCTTCATATTTATTTAATATTTCAGGGATTTTATTCATCGCGACAGAAGTTGTTTCTTTTCCTTCAACCTCTTAGAATTATAATGAATTTCATGCAAAAATCAGACCCGCAAACTCATATCGCACAACTTCGCAAAAAAATATGGGAAGCCAATCTCGCATATTTCAATGAGAACCAAGAGATCGTTCCTGAATCGGTACGGGATCAGATGAAACGCGAACTCATTGAACTAGAAAGCAAATATCCTCAATTTATAACTCCCGACTCTCCCACACAACGAGTCGGTGCGCCACTGAGCGGGAAACTTCCTAAGCTCCAACATCAATCACGCCGGTTTTCTCTTTCAGACGTATTTGATCCTGAAGAACTGCGAGAATTTGATGAGCGGGTAAAGCGCTTTTTGAAGATGGAAAGAATCGAATATTCCTGCGAACTCAAAATCGACGGTATCAATATCACGCTTTGGTATGAGGACGGGAAACTTATCAAAGCACTCACCCGAGGCGACGGATTCACGGGGGAAGACGTGACTCATGCTATCCGGACATGTGAAAACCTACCCCTTCAGCTGGATCGGAAAGTGAATCTCGAAGTATCTGGCGAGTGCTTCATTGCGAAGAAGGATTTTGAATCTATTTGCAAACAAAGCCCGGGTTCTGGGGGTATTGAACCCGGGTTTAAGAACCCTCGGAACCTCGCTGCAGGAAGTGTGAGACAGCTTGACCCATCAATCGCTGCAGAAAGACACTTGCGGATGTTTTTGTATGAATTAAATCAAAACCCGGGTTCAAAAATTCAAGAACCCGGGTTTGAAATCACAAATCAACGAGGGCTTTTTGAAATGTTTGACGCTCTCAACCTTCCCCACGAAAAAGAATTTGAGGTGTTTCAGAATATTGAAGATGTGATTCAGTTTTGCCATACATGGTCGGATAAGAAAAAGAGAGAAAAATTATGGTACGAAATCGACGGAATTGTGGTCAAGATTCATGATTTCGATCTCCGCGAAAGACTCGGATACACTGCTAAAACTGCTAAATATGCCGTCGCATGGAAGTTCCCTGCTGAAGAAAAATACACCACGCTCCTTGATGTACACTTCCAAGTCGGGCGCACGGGCGCTGTTACCCCGGTCGGGATTTTGGAACCGGTGGAAATCTCTGGATCGACGGTGTCCCGAGCCACGCTTCACAATGCTGGAGAAATGAAGCGAAAAGAAGTCATGATTGGCGATCAAGTCATTGTGCGCAAGGCGGGAGAAATTATTCCTGAGATTCTCGAACCTTTGAAAGATCTGCGAACGGGGACCGAAAAAAAGATTGTTTTTCCTTCTCATTGCCCCGAATGCGGGAGTCTTTTGGATATCAGCGAAATTGTCGCTCGTTGTGAAAATTCAAAATGTCCTGCTCGACATAGAGAGTCTCTCTACCACTTTGCAAATATTTTGAAAATTGATGGACTGGGTCCCAAGACGATTGATGGACTTCTCGAACTCGAACTCGTGCACTCCCCTGCGGATCTCTGGAAACTAGACCAATTCGATCTCGCCATGATGCCCAATTTCAAACATCGCAAAATATTCAATCTTCTCGATTCTCTTGAAGCAAAGAAGAAATTACTACTTTCAGAAATCTTCGTGGGACTCGGTATTCGGTTTGTGGGATCTGAGAATGCAAAACTCCTCGCTGATTTTCTTCGAAATAAATTCGGAGAATTCCCCCTTTCATCGTTGAACAAAAAATTTATTCAACTAAAAGTGGGAGATTTTTTGCAAATTGATGGTGTCGGTGAACAAGTCGCTAAAAGCTTTTATGAATTTTTTTCTGTATCAGCAGGACAGAAACTTGTGGAAAACTTTGTGAATGTAGGTGTGGAAATCTTGTGGAAAAATATTGATGAGAGCACTCTCATTCTTCAGGGAAAAAAATTCGTTATCACGGGAAGCTTCGAATCATTTAGTCGAGATGAGTTGAAAAAAATGATTGGAGACCGCGGAGGAAAAATCCTTTCCGCAATATCTGCTAGCGCTGGTGTCTTGCTGGCTGGAGAAAAGGCTGGATCGAAGTTGCGCAACGCCGAAGAACTCGGAATTGAAATCTGGAATGAAGAGCGAATTCTGAAAGAGTTGGGAATTGAAAAAGAAAAAACTACACTGTTTTAATTCTCTTTGCTTGTCATTGCGAGGTCTGCTAAAACCGATCGCCGCAATCTTCTTCTTTTCCTATGAGAGATTGCTTCATCTCTTCCGACTTCGCTCAAGGTTCTCTCAATAGCAGAATAATTTAAGAAACAAACCTCCCAAGACCGGTCTCTTTTTTTCGCTTTTGACCTTTTTTAGAATTTATGTACCATGCAGCAGAACTAATTTTTACTTGTTATCTCGTAGTCTCGTGATCTTGTAATCTTTTAAACCCCTATGCGTAAACAAATCATCAATCGGTTTCTCTTTGTGGTAGGAATTGCCATTATTGCTTTTTTTATTGGACTTCCTTTTTCTTTTTTCGGAGACAATGCTTTCAGTAAAAAGTTATCCGATTTCAAGGTAACTCTGAGTTTGGATTTGGCTGGAGGAACAGAGCTCGATTATCGAATCGATCTCTCTGATGCAATGGCTCAAAACTCAGATGATGATCCTTCCAACGATGTGAGCCTCGACTCCATTACAGAATCCGTCCGAGATGCCCTAGAGCAGCGAGTAAATCCTGCGGGAGTAGGAGAAATTATCGTGAAACGATCACAGGTTGAAGGAGAAGAACATGTCATTATTCAGATGCCTCCAAGTTCTAATGTAGTAAAGGCAAAACAAGATGCTGAACGAGATAATCGATTAGATTTTTTCGAAGAAGATCCTGAAAAAGAAAATGCTGCTCGATCCGAAATTCAAGGATATCTAGCCCAAATGACCCCTTGGAATTGGGAGGTAAAGGCTGATGAAATCACTTCCAAAAATCAATTCGTTTCCTTAAAGAAAATAGATTCTCGGTTTCGTGACGAAATCAGTGACCAGACGCTTGGAGATAAACTTTTTGCAGCAAAACCAGGAACATTCTTGGGTGATATTATTGAAACCCAGACAGAAGCCGAATACACGATCGCCCCAGATGGCAATCTCCAAATTCTTGCTCTTCCTAAAAATGTATTAGCAATTGTATATGTAAAGGAAAAAAATGAAGTTCCTCGTGAAAAAACAGAAAAACCAAAAGTTCACGCTCGGCACATTCTCTTTGCGTATCCAGAAGCTCGACGTGCAGAGGATGGCATAAAATACAAGACAAAAGAAGAAGCGAAAGCTGAAGCCGAAAAAATGCTTCAGAAATTGAAGGATGAGGGAACGACTGATTTCGAAGCATTGGCCAAAGAATTTTCTACTGAAAATGCCGCTCAGCGTACGGGTGGAGACTTGGGCGAGTTCGAGCCAGGACGTATGGTTGAGGAATTTGATAAGGCTGTATTTGCCGCCACTGCTCCAGGACTTCTTCCCGAAGTTGTTGAAAGCCCTTTTGGGTTTCACGTCATTGAAATTCTCGATACCCAACCAGAAAAAACCGAAAGTGTACAAGAAATGAAAGTCGGTTATGAAATGCTCGCATGGGATTTAGATGAGTTGCGTTGGGTTTCCACAGGATTGAGTGGAAAACAATTGGAAAATGCCCGTGTTGGATATGACGAGGTAGGACAACCGTTAGTAAACCTTCTTTTCGATAACGAGGGAGCTGATTTATTTGCTGAAATAACAGGACGCGTTGCTTCTAAACGATGTGATGGTACTTACTGTCGCTTGGGAATCAAAGTTGGTGGACAGTGGATTACTCAACCGACTGTTCGAGAGAAAATTGTTGGTCGCAGCTCGCAAATTACAGGAAAGTTTACATTTGATGGTGCCAAAGACTTAGCTGATGGACTTAATTTAGGAGCCATTGATGCCCCAGTAATCTTGAGCGGACAAATGACCATTACTCCAGAACTTGGACACGATCAACTCCAAAAAAGTCTTACCGCTGGACTATATGGATTCCTGGTTATCTTAGTTTTTATGATCTTGATGTACCGATTTGCTGGTATTGTTGCCAGTGTTTCATTGGTACTTTATGCAGGAATTTTTATGACAATTTTGAAGGTCTGGCCAGAAAGTCTTGGCGGTCCTATAGTCCTCTCTCTTGCTGGAATGGCAGGAATCGTGCTCTCTATCGGCCTGGCTGTCGATGGAAATATTCTTATTTTTGAACGACTCAAAGAAGAAGTTCGTCGTGGACGAGGTCTTTTGCAAGCGGTCGATTTGGGATTCGAACGAGCATGGCCAGCTATTCGTGATTCAAACCTCACGACGCTTTTGATTTGTGTAATTTTATTTACCTTTGGAAGTTCCGTTATCAAGGGATTTGCTATCACACTCATCGTTGGAACACTTCTTTCTATGTTTACAGCAATCACTATTTCGCGGAATTTATTGCAATTCGCACTGCTTTGGAAATTTTTTCAAAAGCCGTGGCTTTTTGGTCTCAATGAAAGTTCTCTTCAGACCGAAAACAAAAAATTGGGCGCACAAATACGAAAACGATAACCACCTTTCCTCTCTTATTTTTTTCTCATGAATATTACAAAATACCGCAACATTTGGTTCTCTATCTCTGGGCTTTTTGTCCTCGTGAGTATTGCTACTATCCTGGTTTTTGGTTTCAAATTAGGCTTGGACTTTACGGGAGGAGCTCGCTGGACGGTTGATTTTTATGAAAAACCAATGTCGCGAGAGCGCGTAGAAACATTTCTAAAGGAACTTCCCGAACTCACCCAAGCTCCTCAAATTCAAACGACTGAGGAGGGACATTTCCTCATCACTATCGAAGACATGAGTGATGAACAGTTAAAAACTATTTCCGATAAAATGTATAAAGATGTCGGAGAATTTGATGAAATCAGTTATCGAAAAGTGAACAGTACCATCGGACAGAATTTTAAGAAAAAAGCTGTATATGCAATTATTATTTCTTTGATAGGAATTATTCTCTTCGTAGCATTTGCCTTTCGAAAGATTCCGAAAGCAGTGAACCCATGGCGTTTTGGAGCTGTTGCTATTATTGCCTTGTTTCATGATATTTTATTCATTATTGGTGTCTTTGTCACTTTAGGATACTTCACAGGAGTCGAGTTGGATTTGGCATTTATCACTGCATTACTCGCAACATTAGGATTCTCGGTAAACGATACCATCGTTATTCTCGACCGAGTACGGGAGAATATCCGTCTTCAGAAAGCTTCTGAAACTTTTGAAGAGACTATTGAGAAATCTATTCAAGAAACATTGTTTCGCTCACTCAACACTTCTTTCTCTACGATTATCCCTCTTTTGGCACTTCTCTTTTGGGGAGCCGAAAGTATTTTTTACTTCGTGTTAGCACTTACTATCGGAATTTCCGTAGGAACGTATTCTTCTATCTTTGTCGCCGCGCCACTCTTGGTAACTTGGAAGAAATGGAGTGACCGGCGAGGGTAAAAAAAATCCGTGACAACTGTCTCAAAAAATGAAGGCGAGATTCCTAAATCTCGCTGGCGATCATGTGGATGGTCGCCTTCTTAATCGCGAAAAAGAGAAACAAAAAATACTTGATACTTGTCCCCCTATCCCCGATACTACACTTGACCCATAATTGTTCTTTTTTCCCACATGAATTCTTTTGCGAAACACAATTCCAGCCATTTACAGTACGTGTATTCTTTTCTTGAAGGTGATAGTTCCCAAAAGGCTCTCTTGGGTGGGAAAGGAGCCAATTTGGCAGAAATGACGAGACTTGGAATCCCCGTTCCTCCTGGGTTCACCGTCACAACAGAAACCTGTAATGCTTTTTTGGCGAATGACAAAAAATTTCCAGACACCATGTGGAATGAGGTTCTCAAACACATGAAAGAACTCGAAAAAAAGTTGGGGAAGCAATTTGGAGATTTGAAAGATCCTCTTCTCGTCTCGGTCCGGTCAGGAGCAGCCATATCTATGCCCGGAATGATGGATACCATTCTCAATCTCGGACTCAATGACCAGACTGTTCAAGGACTTGCAAAATCAACTCAAAATGAGCGATTTGCTTATGATTCATATCGACGATTTATTCAGATGTTTTCCAATGTTGTTTTGGGGCTTGAGGGAAAACTTTTTGAAGAAGTTATCAGTCATATGAAAAAATCTCACAAGAAGACGGAAGACACTGAACTCACCGCTGATGATTGGAAAAAAGTTATCGAACAATTTAAAAAAATAGTAGAAACCGAAACAGGATCAACTTTTCCCCAAGACCCAGAAAAACAACTCGAAAGGGCTATTCGAGCGGTTTTCGAGTCATGGCTCAATCCACGTGCTATTACCTATCGAAAGATTAACCATATTTCCGATACGCTTGGAACGGCGGTGAATGTACAAGCCATGGTCTTCGGGAATAAGGGCGAAAAGTCTGGTACTGGTGTTGCCTTTACGCGTAATCCCAGTACAGGTGAAAAAAAGCTCTTTGGAGAATTTCTCATTAATGCTCAGGGAGAAGATGTTGTCGCAGGCATTCGAACTCCTCAAGATATTTCTGAATTACAAAAAGTAATGCCAGAAATTTTTCTGCAATTTCGGGAAATTGCCGAAAAACTCGAGAATCATTTCCGTGATATGCAGGATTTAGAATTCACCATTGAACAAGGAAAACTTTTTCTGCTTCAAACACGCAACGGAAAAAGGTCTGCTGCCGCGGATTTGAATACGGCGATTGATATGGTAGAGGAAGGACTTATCAGCAAAAAAGAAGCTGTTTTGCGTATTAGTCCAAATTCTTTGGACAAACTTCTCCACCCGCAAATTGCCCCTGGTATCAAAAAACAAGTGATTGCTAAGGGACTTCCAGCTTCTCCTGGAGCCGCCGTTGGAAAGATTGTTTTCACGGCCGATCACGCAGAAGCTCTCGCTAAAAAAGGAGAAAAGGTAATTCTTGTTCGTCATGAAACATCCCCTGAAGATATTCATGGTATGTTTGCCTCTGAAGGGATTGTTACTTCTTGCGGTGGGATGACATCCCATGCGGCAGTTGTTGCTCGTGGCATGGGGAAACCTTGTGTTGCAGGAGCATCAAAAATTGCCATTAGTGAAAAAGACAAAACTGCTACGGTAGGAAACATCGTTCTTCATGAAGGAGATGCACTCACTCTTGATGGGTCAAATGGGGAGGTTATTCTAGGGACATGCGAAACGCGACAACCAGAACTCTCTGGAAATTTCAAAAAGATCCTCGACTGGGCTGATGAACTCTGTCCGACATTCAAGGTGCGAACCAATGCCGACACTCCCGCAGATAGTGCCAAAGCACGAGAATTTGGAGCGGTAGGAATCGGGCTTTGTCGAACGGAACATATGTTTTTCGATGAGAATCGAATTGCTGCTATGCGGGAAATGATTTTGTCCCAAACCGAACCACAACGCGAAAAAGCATTGGCAAAACTACTTCCGTATCAAAAAAAGGACTTCATTGGTATTTTTACAGCTATGGATGGATTTCCTGTGACCGTACGACTTCTCGATCCTCCGCTGCATGAATTTTTGCCTCAGAAAGAAGAAGATATCCGCGCTCTCGCCAAAGAACTGGGCTTGAGTTTCGAAGAAGTGCGCCATCATGTAACATCTCTCCACGAATCCAACCCCATGCTCGGACATCGAGGATGCCGACTCATGATTACCTATCCAGAAGTCGCCAAAATGCAAACTCGCGCTATTATGGAAGCGGCATGTGAATGTCATCAAAAAGGCATCAAAGCGATTCCTGAAATCATGGTGCCTTTGGTAGGAGCGACAACGGAACTTTCTTTTTTGCGAAAATTAATTGAGGGCGTGATTCAAGAAGTATTTGAAGAATATAAAATGAATTTTTCGGTTCTCATTGGAACGATGATTGAAATTCCTCGTGCGTGTTTGATAGCTGATAAAATTGCAAAATATGCTGATTTCTTTTCGTTTGGAACCAATGATCTCACACAGATGACTTTTGGATACTCACGAGATGATGCGGGGAAATTTTTGCCCAGCTATGTGTCCGATGGATTTTTGCCGCATGATCCGTTTCAGGTATTAGACCAAGAAGGAATTGGACAGCTTATAACTTTGGGCGTCGAAAAAGCTCGCAGTGTCAAACCTGATCTCAAAATTGGTATTTGTGGAGAACACGGTGGGGAACCCAGCTCTATTGATTTTTGCTTTCATCAAGACTTCAATTATGTTTCCTGCTCCCCTTTCCGAGTGCCTGTGGCTCGGATTGCTGCGGCACAGAGTTACTTGAAAAAGTGGGGTGAAAAGTAGTAGAAAAATAATCGTCTTTCTGAGAAGTCTCGCTTTGGCGAGACGACGAAGAATCTTCCTTATTTCTTTTAATATAAAGAAGATCCTTCACTCTTCCTCGCAAAACTCAGAATCATTCAGGAAGACGCTTTTCATCAAACCCGGGTTCAGGAATTTTAGAACCCGGGTTTTTATGTATGTTTTATTGAACAAATTTAGTGTTCAATAACTATTGATACGTTTTCCAAAACTCTCCAATGTTCTGGTACGCCTTGGTTAATATCTCGTCTGGTGGCAAAAAAACCACTCGGAAGTGCTTGGTTCCTGGTTTTTGCCCAAATCCACTTCCGGGAACGACCACAACGCCTGTTTCTCGAATGAGTTCCTTCACAAACTCTGCGTCATCTTTATCAGTTTCAATTCGTGGAAAAGCGTAAAAAGCGCCTGTGGGCTTCACGCAGGAAATTCCAGGAATAGTGTTTAACATTTCAAAGGTGATATCTCGTCGTCGCTGCAAACGAGGAAGGTACTCTTGGAGATGTTCTTTTTTACCATCGAGCATGGGAGCAATGGCGTATTGTTCGGGATGATTGGCCGAAAGCCGTGCTCGAAAGAATTTATTGATGGCTTCGATATAATCTCGTAACTGAGATTCCCGACCGCTTACCACTCCCCAACCGATACGCCAACCTGGAGCGAAATAATTTTTGGAAAGTCCCCCAAATGTAATAACTGGAGCATCTGGATTCAGCGCCGCAATGGAAATATGTTCTTCTCCGTCAAAAAGCAAGCGGTCATAGATTTCGTCCGAAAAAATAACGATGTTTTTTTCAATGGCGATATCGATAATTTCCTGTAACGTCTCTCTGCTACAATTGGATCCTGTGGGATTATTGGGATTGATGAGCACGATGGCCTTGGTTTTATCGTTTATTTTTCGTTTAATGTCTTCGATATCTGGTTGCCATCCATTTTCTTCGTTCAAATAATAAGGATTCATCTCCGCTTCAATTTTACTCGCAATCGCTGTGTAGAGCGGATACCCTGGAGTTGGAGTGAGGAAGTTTTCTCCTCGATTTACCAATGCCGCTAAACAGACATCAATTGCTTCACTTCCTCCCGTCGTGATAAATACATCGTGAATATTCTTGATCCCCTTCCGTTCGGCCTCTCTCTTGACGGCCTGTCTCGCCTCCTCAAGCCCCGACGAAGGCGCATAACCATTCTTATTGGCTTTCATAGCCTTGTAGGTCTCCTCAATCATCTGTGAAGGTGTCTGGAAGTCGTAGAGATTGGGATCTCCGATATTGAGATAGAGCATTTCTTTTCCGGTAGCTTCTGTCTGTTTGGCTAAAACAACAATGTCACGAACGGCATATTTGATATTGGCAGAACGGTCGGCTGGGCGAATAACACGATCAGTCATGGGATAAAAGTAAAGTACCTCTAATATATCATGGATGAAAGAGGAAAAAAAACTTCGACATCAAAAATGAAAACGATAGAATTTTCTTTGAAATGTCCCAAGTCTCACTTTTTGATACCCCTTCATCAAAAACGCCAACCCCATCCCTCGTCGATCCAAAAATAGAAGAAAGTTGGCGGAATGCTTTGCGTTCCGAGTTTCAGAAACCGTATTTTGGAGCGTTAAAAAATTTCGTATCTAAAGAGGTGAAATCTGGAAAAAAAATATATCCTGCCCCTAAAGAAATTTTCCGAGCGTTTGATTTGTGCCCACTCGATCAGGTCAAAGTAGTGATCTTGGGACAAGATCCGTACCACGGATCACATCAAGCGCATGGATTGTGTTTTTCAGTAAATAGAGAGGTCCCAATCCCCCCTTCTTTGCAGAATATCTACAAAGAAATTCACGATGATTTAGGGCTCCCCATCCCCTCGCATGGAAATCTCGAAGCGTGGGCTCGTCAAGGAGTACTCCTCCTCAATGCGGTACTCACTGTTCGTGCCGGACAACCGACTTCTCATTCTGGAAAAGGATGGGAATACTTCACGGATGCTGTCATGAAAAAAATATCCGATGAACGAGAGGGAATAGTCTTTCTCCTCTGGGGAAATTTTGCCAAATCCAAACGAAGCCTCATTGATGAGAGAAAACATTTCATTCTCACTGCCGCACACCCATCTCCACTCTCAGCTTATTCTGGTTTCATGGGATGCAAACATTTCTCTCAAACAAATGACATTCTTAAAAAACAAGGCAAAGAACCAATTAATTGGAGTATATAACAAATATCAGATACCAAAAATCAGAGACCAGGCAAAGAATATTTGTTCTTTATTCTCTGTTCTCTGATATCTGAAGAGAATGCTTCGGGAAATGTATTATTTACAACTTCCTCCACAACATCCTCCTTTTTTGCCGTCGTTGCTATGACCGCAACCACAGCCTCCGCATCCACCAGATTTAGGTCCGAACATGATAAGGGGTGTTTAAAAATTACGCTCTCATCATAGCAGCAAAAAAATATATCGAAAAGTGGGTCATGTAGGGCGGATTACAAAACCTAAGAGTGAAAATTTTCAAACACTTGCGCTTTTTGAAAAAAAAGTTACTTTAGAAGCTCCTTCCCCCTTTACTCAAGGACACGATGTTTTTTCAGCAGTTTAAAAAAGAGCTCGAAAACCATGGAGGATTTGACGTGTCTAAAATTCAAAAAGCGTATGATTTCGCGGAAACCGCCCACCATAATCAAAAAAGAAAATCTGGTGAACCATTTATTACTCATCCTGTTGAGGTTGCAGAAATTGTCTATCAAATAGGAGGTGATGAAAACATGGTTTGTGCCGCACTATTACATGATGTTTTAGAAGATGGAGATCACTCTGAAGAAACGAAACAAAAAATAAAAGAGGATTTTGGATATGATGTGTTTTTCCTCGTAGACACCCTTTCCAAAGACTGTCGCATTCAGGATTGCATGATGCGACAAGATGAATACTTCGAAAGACTTAATGAAGCACTAAAGATGGATGTATCCGTCTTTTTTTTAAAAATGGCAGATTTAATTCATAACCTCAAAACCATCCAAGGACTTTCTCCTGAAAAACAAAAGAAATGGATTCGTGAATTGCGAGAACAATATATTCCTATGATGTCGAATCACTTTCATCATACATCTTTCCACTATGACGAGATGTACTTAAATTTGATAAATGAGTTAGAATCTGTTATTGAAAAATTCGAGAAGGAAGGACTTCTTTATAATTCTTAATGTCATGGCGGCCTATTACACGTCACTTCAAGTACGACAGTCTCTAAAATCTCTCGGATTTTCAGATAATGAAATTAATATTTTGACCTTTCTTTTTCATGTCAAAAAATCAAGCACCGAAGAAATTAGCCGTCAGACGGCTATTTCTTTATCTTCTACCCAATATGGATTGAATCATTTGTGCTCTCGGAATATTACACGATGTTCTCTTCGTCAAAAAGAAGATGTTTTTGAAATTTGTTCCGATAAAGAGTTTTTCGATTGGATTGACGAACAAAAACAAATAAATCAGGATATTTATGAACATGCAAAACAAGATATTAGTGGCTTTTTAAGCTCTATGAAGGAGAGTTCATGGAAACCAGAAGTAACTTATTATGAAGGGGTTGAGGGAATCAAGGAAATATACGAAAACATGTTGGAGACAGCGGAAAAAGCTGACAAAAAGATTTATAGTTGGTTGGATATCTCCAAGATACAAGAATCCTTAGGCGACTATCTTTTTGAATATATCAAAAAGAGGATGGAGAAAAATATTGTTTCTCATGACATTGTCCCCAAGAATAAAGTAAATGTGAAGCATGCCGAAAAGAAGGAGAAACGAGAAATTAAATTCGTGGACAATCTCCCTATTGATGGAGAAATTCGTATTTATGGAGACAAAGTATCTGTTATTACTTTCAACGAAAAAAAACTTATAGGGTTTGTATTTCAGGGAAGTATTATAACTTCATTATTTCGAGCAATCTTCGAAAATGCTTGGAATAGATAGTTTTCTATTTTGATGCCTTTCTCACTATAATTTGGTAGAAATTCTGATCTTCTTGGTTTTTAAACTCATAATTATTCTCGATTCCTCCCGTTGTTGTTATTCTCACTACATTGAACCCTGCTTTTTCGAGTATTCTCTTCCATTTCGTTATATCCCTGTAAAATCGAACTTGTCCATCAACCCCAAGCGAAGCTCTCTTGTAAATCCTATGGACCGCTCCTTCGTCCTCGTTCCCTACCTGTGGGGATAGTATTTCTTCATTTTTTATAAGAGACACCCCCACTCCGTCAAAGGTAGTATCTGGCGCTTTGACCGCAAAGGCAAAATGTCCGTTGGGAGAAAGGCAATCTTTTATAAGGTGCAATATCTTTTCTAGTTCTGGAGTATCGAAATAATGAAGAGATGACAGACTGTAGAAGGCATCTACTTGCTTCTTTTCCTCTTTCATTTTTTCTAATACACTCTGCATATCGTTCGGTTCAATTTTTATTTTTTGTTGGTAATCTCCTCGTAATTGAGAAACTTTTTCACGCATTATATTTACCGCATGGGGGCTATTTTCTATAATTGTGATACTTTCTATGTCTTTATTTTTTTCAAGAAAGGATATTTCATCACGAGCAGTCCCGCCTCCCAAGGTTACAACATCTCCCTTCAATACTTTTGCATCGTATGAACCATTAATGCTGTTCACATAATCTGAAAAATTAGACGCCTTTTCATTTGTCGTAAAATTATAAATCTTTTTTCCATAAATCGTATCGTACGATATTGCTGGAAGCACTCCTGCTAAACGCCCCCAATTCATCCAAGCATTCTTCCTGAAGAATGGGTTTTCCATAATCCAAGCATAGTTTTCTAGTTTCCCTGTAGGAATATTTTTGGGCCAAATGATTTCCATTGGAGGGATTTTCCCTTTTCCTGAATGAGAAGCATTGTTCATATTTTCTTGTGTTTCCAAACTTCGATGCAAAAAAGAGTCCACAAGAATAGAGGCGTTTATTTTCTTTTTGAACGCTTGCACCACATCATACACTGGTTGGGACTGAAGTGCAGATGAAACTTCTTGTACTACTTGTGGAGAATGATTTTCTTGAAAGTACCCGATAAGAAAATCACTGTATGATTTTTTATCATCATTTCCATCTAAATATTGAAGTGCAATGTTTTCTCCAATTTTTTCAAACTCATCTAAATTCACAGAAGGTTCTTCTCTGTCTCCAGAAAGTAGCTCCTTAAAAGTCTCTATATTTTTTAGCATTGCACGCGTACGCCTAAAAAAGTGCTTCGACTGTACTATTCTTCGATGATTTGTCAAATTTAAATTTTGTTTTTTATTAACTTTTTAATGTCTCCGAAAGTGTCTTCCCATCCACCCACAAAACATCTTCCCTCCCTCTCCACCATGTCAGCTGTCTTTTGGCATAGTTTCTATTGCGTTTTTGGTTGGTAGCAAGGGCTTCGTCAAGCGATATTTCGCCATCCAAGTATTGCTTGATTTCCTTGTATCCGAAGCTGGTCAAGGCTGATCGGGTAATCTTGTATTTTTTCAAAATATTTTTTGTTTCCTCAACCAATCCATTTTCAAATTGTTTCTTGGCTCGCTCATTAATACGTTTGTACAAAATTTCTCGATCCCAATGAATCCCTATTTTGAGCACATCATATCGAGGCGTTCCTTTTTGAGAAGACTTCACTTGAGCGTCCTCATCAAAGATGTAATTCTCCGAAACACTGTCCAACCAAAGCATCGTCCCCCCACACAAGACGGGAAGATGTCCCCGTGCCAAAATATCATCAAGGGCCTCAAAGGCATATTTCTGAAAATCATACACCGAAAAATCTTGTTCTGGACTTACTAAATCCAGCCCCCAGTGAGGAATTCCCCTCATCTGCGTAATATCGATTTTGGCAGAAGAAATATCCATATCCCGATATACTTGCCGAGAATCTACACAGAGAATTTCGGCGGGGGCAAACATTTCTGCCACATCAAGAGAAAAGCCTGTTTTCCCACTTCCCGTAGGGCCTAGTATCTCCAATACCCCCTCCCTCTTTTGAACACTTTTTTTGTTCAAAAATTCACGGATCACTTCCAAAATTTCTGCTTTTGTGTAAAGTTTCATCGGGTTAATTGTATGTTCTTTTTTATGGCTGTCATCCTGAATTTATTTCAGGATATCCTTTTCGCTCTTGTAGTTTAATGGAAGAACAATCCTCTCCTAAGGGATAAATGCAGGTTCGATTCTTGCCAAGAGCACCATTTCAAATATCAAAAAACAAATACCAATGAGGGGAAAGTAACCCTAATTTTTTGTTTTTTCTTTTAAAGACCAATACAATTTTTTTGATCTTTGTTTTCTGATCTCTGAAACATGTTTATCGATACTGACATCTTCGCTCGTATTGTGGCAGGAGAAATTCCCTGCGACAAAGTTTTTGAGACTGCGCGTATTCTCGCCTTTAGGGATATTGCTCCCAAGGCTAAAACGCACATTATCATCATCCCCAAAGAAAACTTAGTCACCGCCAAAGAAGTAACTGCAAATAATTTAGAACTCTTTGGAGAATTGTTTCTCGTGGCAAAAGAAATAGCCGAGAAAGAGAATCTCAAGGGTTATAAACTCCATATGAATGTCGACGAAGAAGGTGGACAAGTCGTTCCCCATGTGCATTTGCATCTGTTAAGTAGAGACTTCAAATCTCCCCTGTAAAACAATTCTCCCCCTCCCCTACCACAAATCAAGAAGTTTAAGCAATGCTTCCCAAACTCTCCGTGAGTTTTTCTCGGCTCTCGTTATCGATTTGCTCTTCTTGTTTAGCAAACATGTCTTTTTGTTCTTGATGGGTATCAATTATTTTTTGGAGTTGATTATGTTCTGGTTGCTCTGCTTCGGGGATAGTATTCACCATCTCTGGGTCTTGAGGTGGTGTTTCTTTTTCTTCTTCTAGAACACCGTCTATAATTTTATTGGCCTCATCAATTTCTTTTTTCTCATCCTGCTTTGCTTCTTTGAGATCCTCTGCAAAAGCAAGTTTCGTCGGTCCTTCCGTCGTACCGACAGTATTTCCTCCATTCCCTCTATGAAATTCAGTGTGAGTGACTAAGTTTTCCCCACTAGACTTAAAAGTTTTGTCCATATATTTTCCATAGCCATTTTCGATCCCCGATACCTGAGGAGTATCCAACTTTTTTTGCATTTTAGCGTTGTCATCCAAAGTCGTATCCAAACCTTTCTTTTTATCCGGAGAAGATTTTTCAAATTCTTGGTTTTCGATAGGATTTTTTGGTGGCATTAGGCGACAGCTTTTAATTCTTCTTCCAAATGCAAAAGTTCATTACTCTCAAATTCTCCATCTCGACGTTCAATATAAGAACGAACGATTGTTGACCGCGTTGCTTCAAATTCTGTTTTTTCATCCATCATCTCTTGATAGAGAGCATGTTTTTTTTGTTGTTCTTCTTCTAGAATACGATAAATTTCATCTTTTTTTCGATCATCTAAATCCGCCAACTGGGCAAGCAAATTTCGTTTTTGCTCAGGAGATAGCACTCCTGATATTTGAATGAGTTTCGGTAACAGAGACATATCTGCCATTATTTCACGTGGTTATTCGGAAAAGATTTTTTGAGCCAGTCTGGCACATGGGAATCATTCGGATTGAGTGTTATCTCTGCTGAACGAGTTCCCGTAGGGACATCCGAATGAACACCTCCTTCTGACAAACAATCCTTCATCGGTGCATCAAAAGGAATCTCCGCTGGAGGTGTTGGTGAGACCGCGGGTTCCGATCGTTTCATGAGAGGAAGTTCCGTTTGTGAGGGATGAATTGTTTCGTCTATCCCAATTTCCGTTTTTTGAATTTCTACCTCCGCTGGAATTTGGAGGCGTTTTTTCTGGAAATCCACCATCAAACGCAACATTTGATACTGAATTTCGGCCAAACTTTTCTTTTCTACTTCGAAATCCAATCCGTTGCGAACAAGTTTTCCTGATCCTCCTAGAAAATTCTGAAGATCACTGAAATTAATATTTCCATTGGAGGAACGTACTTGAATCGTTGTTTGTTTTTTATCTTCGATGAACAAGACCATAAGTTCTGATCCTTTGGTGTAACGAAGAAGTTCATCAATCATCGCACCAGTGTCATCAGGAGATGCATCCGCTAGTTCGAAATCTGCTTTGGAAATAGCAGACCACCCAATACGATGAATCATGTCTAATTCTAAATTTCCTAAAACCCTTCCCCAAACCTTGAGGGTTGGAAGGGATTTTTTCTTAAAAATATGTTCGATAATTTCTGATTGATCAGCCCCCATCGATTGGAGAAGTGCCGCCGCCTCGAAACTTGTTGGAGTTGTAACTGGATCAAGGAAACTTTCTGTTCGCGCAATAATTCCTGTCAAAAGACAGGTCGCAATATCCTTGTCAACCAAAGGAAGAAGGACTTGGTCTTTTTGAAATAATTCAAATACAATTTCAGAAACAGAACTACGTGAAGGATCTACAACATTTACTTTCCCGAAAAACTCATTGTTAGGGGACACCGATATATTGATAAGAGGGGTCGTCGTAAAGAGTTCTGTATGAGATTCAAAAAGTTCTCCAAGGCTTTCTAGACTTTCAACTCCTAACGCCAAAATGGCATCAAATTTTCCTGCACTCTGCCCAAATGAAACATCTGAAGGGGTAAAATATCCTTTTTTGGGAGAAATAAGAACATCAACTGAATTTTCTTTGATGACATATTTCACTTTGTCGACTTTGGTATTGTTTGTCGCAATAGATAAAACAAAATCTCCGTCTTCTCCTAACTCATCTCGAAATACTTTGTTAGCATGAAGGAATGAGAGATTTTTGGGAACTTTCCCCGTACTTACCGCCAGTACTTCTTTCCCGGCTTTGATGAGAATTTTTTGTAAAGCAAATACGGCAGCTGCCTCGTCAGCCTCAATTCTTTCTGGGGCGACCAGCAGTACCTTTGCTGACCGTGTCAAAAATCCAAGAGTTTGTTCGCGTGTCGTAAGGGTCATGGAAAAGTGATTTATAAGATATTTTATAATATTTTTTATACAAAGTCAAATAAATGGGGGCGAATAGAAAATATTGACCTCTCTGTAAAAATGATTACAAGTAAGATTGACTCCTAAATCATTTCCCATGAAAAAGTTTCTTTTCTTTCTCGTTCTTCCAACATTTTTTGTAAGTTCCGCATTCTCCATATATCGTAATTATGAAGGATGTCCACGTGAAAAGAGAATTAATTATGTCGAGATTCTCCGGAAACCCTGTGAAATTTCCGAAAGATATCAATACCATCAGGGACGTTGCGGAGAACGAAGTAGTCTTGCTTTCTCGCCTGTAAAAACATATCGCTATGCAATAGAAGTAAAAAAACCTTTTTATGCTCAAATCACGAGTAATAAAACAATTGATAGTTATGCCAATGTTCGATATGGAAACGTTGAAAACGTGAACGAGGGAGAAAAAATAAAATTTTATCCCGACTTCACCTCTCTCACTCCTTATCAAAATGTGACCTGGAAATGGCATTATGATTCACGAGGGCT
Organism: Candidatus Altimarinota bacterium; assembly: GCA_021736215.1. Classification (GTDB taxonomy): domain Bacteria; phylum Patescibacteriota; class Gracilibacteria; order UBA4473; family UBA4473; genus JAIPGI01. Next base: position 11,181 of record JAIPGI010000008.1, on the reverse strand, counting down.
AAATTGCGTTGAAAGTTCTGCAGGAACTCTTGATTGTGTTGTGAGTGATAAAATCCCAAGTGAAGTATGGGCAGAATTTTACGTGCCAGAATACAAAAATAACAACTGGGGAGATACCTACCAATCCAATGTCATTAAGGTATATCCAAAACTGGATCAATATATCAACCGATATCCATCAGTCATTGCGCCTATTGCTTATGAATATACCTACACCTATCCGACAAAAACATATAAAAGAGTCTATCCCAATTATAAACAACAACCATTTTCGCATTTTTACTTTTACGGGTATTAAGAAATAGTTAACGAGCCTACAAGCTTACAAGCGAAGAAGTTTCATTGAAGGCGGATAAGCACTTGTCCGCCTTTTTTTTGTTTTGTAGGGACAGGCCGCGACCTGACCATTCATTGCAATACCCCTTAAATTTCTTATAATCACAGTAAATTGAAAGTCATGCTTGATATCAAAGCCATCCGCGCCAATCCCATTGAATTTAAAAAAAGTTTGAAACGAAAAGGAGTTGATGAGTCAAAAATTGATGAACTGATTAAAATTGATCAATTTCATCGTGAGGGTCTTCAAAAAATAGAATCCCTCAAAGCCAAACAAAATGAAGTTTCCAAACGTATTCCCTCTCTCTCTGGAAACGAAAAAGAAAAAGTTTTATCCGATATGAAACACATTGCCGAGGAACGGAAGTCCCTCGAACAAGATTTAGAAAAAAACAATCAATTACGAGAGATTTTGGAATCACTTCCCAATCCTCCCTATCCCTCCGCCCCTGATGGTTCAAGTGATGCAGATAATGTCGTGATTCGGACAGAGGGGAAGAAGCCTGAGTTTTCCTTCAAGCCCCTCGAACACTGGGAGATTGGCGAAAAATTAAACCTCATTGATACCGAACGCAGCGCCAAGGTCTCAGGTAGTCGATTTTATTACTTGAGGAATGAGCTCGCAATATTACAACGAGCACTTGTTTTTTGGGCATTTCAGGAGGTAGCCAAACGAGGATACTCCCCTACTATTCCGCCTTTTTTGACACGAGAAAACGCTATTTATGGAACTGGATATCTATCGAAAGATGAAAACTATGTCGTCAATCCTGAAGATGAGAAACTTTTTCTTATTGGAACAAGTGAAGTGCCGATGGTAAGTTTCCACGCGGACGAAATTTTGGAAGAGTCCTCTCTCCCGGAAAAATTCGTATCTTATTCTCCTTGTTTCCGTCGTGAAGCAGGGACATACGGAAAGGACATGAAAGGTATCTTTCGTGTACATCAGTTTGAAAAAGTCGAAATGGTGATTTTTTGTCTCCCCGAAGATGCGGAGAAATTGCATGAAGAAATTCGAGAAATCGAAGAAGATTTATTAAAAAAACTCGGTATTCACTACCAAGTGGTCAATGTGTGTTGTGGAGACTTGGGAAACTCTGCCGCAAAAAAGTATGATCTCGAAGCTTGGCTCCCTGGACAAAATGCCTATCGGGAGATGACCTCAACGTCTATCTGTACGGATTTCCAGTCTCGACGGCTTAATATTCGAATCAGGCGAGAAAACGGCGACATTGTATATGCTCATGTACTCAATGGAACGGCTGTTTCCAGTCGGCCGCTTATTGCGATATTGGAGAACTTTCAAAATGCTGATGGATCAGTCGATATCCCCAAAGTCCTACAGCCACTCTGCGGATTCAAAAAAATTGAGAAATCTTAGTCATTCCAGCTTGTCTGGAATCCTGTGAAGAAAGAACATCCGAATTTCTTGAATTAAACAGCAATGAATATAATTCCCTTCTGCACTGGCAGGCTTTTCAGCACAAACGATAAATTCACATAAGATCCTGGACAAGCCAGGATGACCATCTGGAAGATTGAGAACTTAGAGAGTGGAGAGGTGCAAAAAATAAAACCTCCCCAAAGCTCACAATCACAAATTAAGTTCTCTTTTGTGAAATATGAGCACCCTTGGAGATAGTAAAAAAATCCGATTTCTCCATATTAAAAAAACGCAAGTCATTGAATGAAATTGCCACATCCCATTCTTCATCGTACTTGTTGAGATGAGACTTGGCATCTTTGCCGAAATAGAATCTAACAATTTCTCCCTTGACCGTCTTGAACTCTCCAGAGTACAAGCTGTCAGATTCAAAAGTGTCACCAACTTGGCGAATATAGATTTTCTGAACTTCTAAAGACCAAATTGGCTCTTCGATAAGTTGAAAAACCATTGTTAACATTTTTTCATTAGGTACTTCAACTTCGACGACAGAAATATCCACGAAGAATTTTTCCGGTCCAGGATCCAATAAAGCAATTCCAATAAATATAACTACCGCACCAACAAATAATATCCTTTTCATAACATCCTCAGATTTGTTTTTAAATATGGAATTTATTACACCTCTCTCCAAATTCTCAAAAATCCGATACTGTAAAATAGCACTTTTCTATTATATGTTTTTATAATATTTTGTCAATTCGTCAAAATGTCCTTATCTGGACGGCCGGACGCATTTCTTTGTTGACGAGAATATCTGAGAGAAGGACGAATTTTTTTCCTTTGAGATCCTTATCTGCGGTAATCAGGAGATGGACCGCTCGTTCAATGGTTTTCTCTGGATCATCAGAAAATTTCACCTGAAAAGTCTTGGATCCCCAGAGAATCTGTGATTGTCGACATACAGACGCATCTTCTGCGATGACAAAGATTGGTACTTTGGGACGAAACGCCGTCATGAGTCTCGCCATTTTTCCGCTTTTGGTGATAACAACAATTGCTGCCACATCATCTAGATCTTCGGCGGCAGATCCTGCGTTTTTACAAAATTCTGTTCGCTCATCATCGGGTTCGATTTTTCGTATTGATCGCTTTCGCAGGTAGGCATTTTCAGTTTCAACGGCGATATCTCCCATGACCTGTACGGCTTTTATGGGATACTTCCCGCTTGCAGTTTCTCCAGAAAGCATAATCGCATCATGCCTCTGCCATGTCGCGGCAAAGACATCTGATACTTCGGCTCTGGTTGGCATGGGATGTTCGGACATCGACTCTAACATTTGCGTTGCTACGATGGAGAATTTTTTATATTTTCCCGCTAATTGTGCCATCTCCCACTGCAGAAGTGGCACCTGCATAAAAGGAACTTCTGCCCCCAAATCTCCACGTGCCACCATAATGCCATCTGCCGCATCAAAAATAGAAGCAAGATGTTCTGTCGCATCGAGTGTTTCTATTTTGGCGATAACGAGCATTGATGATTTTTTCTTTTCGAGAAATTTTTTGATTGTTTGCACTTCTGTTGCATGCCGAACAAAGGATAGTGCTAAAAAATCAACCCCTTGCTCTACTCCAAAACGAATATCTTCCCAATCAGTTTCTGTTATGGAATCGAGCGAAACATCTTTTCCTGGCAAATTCAAGTGTCGTCTAGAACCAAGAATTCCTCCATCTAGAATTTCGCAAATCACATCTTTTCCTTTTTTTTCTTTCACTTTGAGATTCATAAATCCATTATCGACCAGTATCGTATCTCCTACTTCAACATCGCAAATAAATGCATCATAGTTGACGGAAACCTTCCCCGCTTCTTCGTATCCTTCGTGATTGACGGTGAGAATCAACTCTTCGCCTTTGCGCAATTCTCGAGGAGTCTTGAGATCTCCCGTACGAATCTCTGGGCCTTTTGTATCAAGCATAATCGAAAAATACGTTCCCAAATCGTCATTTAATTTCTTGATACGATCCATCACTCTTCTGTGCCATTCGTGTGTTCCATGAGAGAAGTTTAACCGAAACACATTTACTCCTGCCAATGCCAAAGCCTTGAGCGACTCATAGCTTTCCGTATTGGGACCGATAGTTGCCACTATTTTTGTTCGTCTCATTTCTGAACAATTTTAAAGGAGTGTCCTAGACTTTGCAAAGCTAGAACTTGTAAGTGGCTTTAGTTAGTTTTGGAGGCTGATGTAAAAATAAGCTCCACTAAAACTAAAAATATTGCCAAAAGAAGCAGTTCCAATATCCCAACAAAACGAAAGTATTGCAATACGAAGATGGCTATCACAAAAATAGAAGTCAAAATTCCTCGTCGGATAGCGACAAGAAATGCTTTCGAAGCGAGTCTCCTTCCTCGGAACAATTCTGCTCCGAAAAAAAATAAAAAAGTACAAAAAGCTCCCACTCCAAAAAAAACAGATATGAAAAAAGAAAAAAGTGCGATTGTTTTCTGTTGTCCCAAGGGATCAAGGTTTAAAAGTGTCGTATACAAAATAGCTCCGCTCAAAATCAGTACGATACCTGTTAATAAAAAGTTTCGGAACATTTCGGCTGTTATTCTGGCTTTTCAGAAAGGAAGAATCAAGATTCTTTTTTAGAATGAAATCCCAAGCATATTGATATACCAAGAAAATATATTTTCTCCTGCATATAAAAAAGCGAGAATGGCAGGCATGAGAAACGCTCCCATAGGAAGCGCTGTTTTGGCGTTTGCTTTTCCCAAAAAAAGAAGGGGTAACGCATAAAAAACTCCCAATATATAAGCAAGGAACAACATCACTAAAAAATACTTCCATCCCAAAAGAAGTCCACAGAGCAAACCTAATTCTATATCCCCTTCTCCGACCCAAGGATGCTCTTTTTTTCTTGAATAAAAAAATTGTACAAAATAAAATAAAAACCCAATCCCTCCTCCGATGAGATACTCTTGAAAGGAAAGTTCTCTAAAAAATGACCATATCAGTGCCAACCCTATAGCTGGAAAAGATATTCTTCGATCCACTTCCATAAAACGAACATCATAGATAAAAATCACTAATAGAAAAAATACGGCAATTAAAAGTGGATAAAAAACATCTGTTGAATAAAATTTTTGTACAAAAAGAAAGAATGTCGTTATAAAAACAAGTTCTGTAAGTGGATAAAAATATGGAATTTTTTTCTTACAAAAAGCACACTTTCCTCTCTGAAAGAGCCAAGAAAAGACAGGGATAAGTTGTAAAATCCCCAAAACATGACGACACTGTGGACATCGGGAACGCCCCCCCCATATTCCTGTTTCGTCATAATGTAATCGATGAACAAGCATTGTGGTAAAGCTTCCCAAAATCGCTCCCCCAAAAACTGCCCCGAGTCCAATCAAAAAATTTATCATTGGCATACGTGAAGAATGAATTTCTCAATAGCTAATTCGAACTCCGAAGAATCATCCGTGGAAATAGAAATTTTTCCTGTTTTCATCTTTTGATCAATATCAAAAAGTTCGTCATACATGGCTTCTATTTTTTCGCGAGAGAAGTGTTGCGTGAGAGGCATTGTCTTTTGAAGCACAAATGGGTGAAGATGTGTCATTTCTGCTATTTTTTTTGAACTAAAATTTTGTTCAATTCCGTCTCGTATGAGTGCATGGATTCTCACTTCCCGAACCATCATTGGGAATATTTCATGCACAGAATTTCCAACCTGTAAAAGAGTATGAAATTTTTCCATTGCACTGTGAACACTTTTTTTGCTCAAACTTTCAAGGAAGTCCCACAAAACGACTGTTGGATGAGGAATTGTGAGTGTTTCGATGAGAGATTCCGTAATCTGATTCTCTCCCGCAGCGAGAAGTTTTTGTATTTCACGAGACAAATTCCAGAGATCTGGACCACATCGACGCAGAAGTATTTGGGCGCATATTCGCGAGATACTCCCTCCCTGCCGCTCTGCATATTGTTCAATCCATTTCCACATTTGTGCCTCATCTAATGGATCAAATTGTTCGGTATTTGACTGCTCCAAAAGGTATTTCGAAAGCTTGAGGCGTTTATCCAGCTTCGATTCAATTGTAATCACCGTGCACTGATTCTCGAAATCTGGCAAACGCTGGAAAAATTTTCCTTTTTCTGCCTGTTCGAATTTTTCAGGAATCCAAAAATCCTCTAATAAAATAAGCCTCTTCCCCCCAAAAAGGTTTGGGGTAAAAGCCGTATTTTGAAGATCTTGCAAAGAAGAATCTTTCGTCAAACATTCTATTTCTCCATCAGGATATTTTTTTCGAAAAGCCTCTCGATAAAAACGAAGCCTCTCGCATAAACGAAAAGTATCTTCTCCCGTCAAAAGTACTAAGTTTTTTATCATTGTAATAGTTTTATTTTTCGCATCCCCACCCCTATACCGTATTCAATATGGAGAGTAAACCGCGTTCCAGAAAAGGATCTCCGTATCTCGTCCGAAACTTTGTCTGGCCATTCTATATATTTGGAAATTGTGTTGTCTGCAGCAATGTCCGCAAATCCTCGGGCAAAAAATTCATGAGGACTTTTGAGTCGATAAAAATCAAAGTGAGCAAACCGATGCACTCCCTCTCCCTTAGGGAGAGGGTTGGGGTGAGGGACCTCGTACTCCGCTAAAAAGACATAAGTAGGCGAAGGGATTTCCTGCTTCACTCCGAAACATCTAAGGAGTTCTCGAATAAAAAACGTTTTCCCAGCTCCGAGTCCTCCCTCCAGAAAGAGAGTAAAGTTCTTTTCTTTTTTGAGGAAATCTTCATAGATCTGCTTTGCACACTGCGTGCTCGCCTGAATATTGGGAATATTTTTTTCTAAAATAGTTTTCATTTCTTCTATTTTACAGTACCATCACGCGCGTTACGTTACGCAAAAAAAATGAAAATTCAATTCCATGGTCAAAATTGTTTCTCCATTCATGGCAAAGATGTCTCCCTCGCCTTTGACCCAAACGAGACATTGAAAGGAAAATTCGATTTCGTGATGAATTCTGGAGGTTTCCAAAAAGCGTGTGATTCACTAAAAGATATAAAAAAAGTATTACAACTCCCTGGAGAATTTGAAATTTCTGGGGCTTTAGTGAGAGGGTTTTATTCTCGTCTAGGAAATGTCGTTTATAAGGTTACTCTTGAGGGAGTATCATTTGTGCATCTAGGATCACTCGAAAGCAAACCTTCTACCGAATTTTTTGAAAAACTCGGAGAAAATGTAGATGTTGTACTCGTCACGCTGAGCGATAAATTCGGAGTCAAAGATGTCAAAGACCTTATCGAAACTCTCGACCCTCGATATACCTTTATTGGTGGCTCTCAGTCATTTTTCCCAAAAATGGTAGAAGAAGGAGCTCGTATCGCAGAAGAAAATCCCCTGAATATCGCTCAAACATCTCTTAATGAAGAACGAAGTGATGTTTTGATTTTACCGATATAAAAGTTTCCACTATTCGTCATTGGATTGGAAATTCCCTCTTTTTTATTTTTTTCAATTATAAAAAACCGCCCGAGAAAATCATTCCTGCAGACGGTCTTTTGGGAAACAGTTGTTTTACCCTTGACTAAGCAAGTGTAACTTTTTCTGCTTTTGGTCCTTTATCGGACTTCCCCATTTCGAAGGTAACTGCGTCACCTTCATTGAGGCTTTCAAAATCAACGCCATTGAGATCGCTGGCGTGAAAGAAAACATCTTTTGCTCCTCCCTCGGGAGTAACAAATCCAAAGCCGTTTAACAGCTTTTTGATAGAACCTTTCATGGTAAGAAGAGGTTAAAAAATAAATTCCGCAAGTTTGGCATTGTAGGAATTTATCTTCTAAACCCTCTATAACGCGACGTTGAGGCATTGTAAGAATACACAGATAGATAATATAAGCAAGCGAACAAAACTATTGCCTCTCTCAACAAGTTTTAAAACTATTCTTTTATTAGTTTTTCTTTCTTCTCTCGACACCATTTTTTTACTTGAATCTCTCTTTGCATGGCTTCTTTTTGTGTTTCAAATTCTTCCCAATAAATAATTTTTATTGGTCGCCGTCCAGCTGTGAATTTTGCTCCTTTCCCCTGATTATGAATCTTTTCTCTTTCTTGGATATTGGCAGTATAGCCCGCATATAAAGAACCATCACTACATTGGGCGAAATAGAAAAAATACTCCATATTGTTATTATAGCCCTTCGGCTTTGATTTTAAATCATAAAGCCCCTCGACTTCGCTCGGGGCATTCATATTTCCAAACCATTCACTTCGTTCATGGGGAAATATAATGGTAATAGTAGTTTTCAAAGTGAGACAGTTTTGATGTGGGAAGAAAAATTGCCTCCACACTTCAGAGGACGAAAATTTTACCTTTAAGTCAAAAGAATTAAAATTTTTACATGACAACAATTGATTCGCTTTTGGAAAAAGGTTTAAAAAATGTAGAACTGAAAATTAAAGAAGATATTTCTGATGATGTTAATAAGGATTTAGAAATTGTAAAAACGCAACTTTATATCGCTTTTTGGGAAGATTGTAAATTTGCTTGTTGGTTAATGAAACAAGAAAAATATCAAAAACATCTTTTAGAATTTTTGAGAATAATATTCGAAAAATTAGGAAAATATTATTACTTACAAAACGATCTTAATGCCAAAGAATCTGCAAGGAAAGATGTGCTATGTGGGATTAAAACATGGTACGATTTAACGCTAGATCCAATGCAGGAGGAAGCAAAAAGTCGATTCGAGCAACTCTGGGATGCTAGAAAAAATAATGATTTCTCCGGAATTGATAAATTCAAGAGAAAAACTTTCCGTTGTGATGTGACCAAAAGAATTTATCCCCGAGATGAAGATTTAATTAATGGATTGGACGAAAGATTCTTGAAGCAAGAAGATAAGGGAAGTTTTCAGTTACTTTTTGACACTATCTGTCATTCCGTACACGGCAGTTATTTTACAAATATTCTGATTTGCAAGAACAAACTCTCAGTTGGAATACTAAACACATTTTCTCTCTTTTTGCAGAAATGTATGGAGATAATGCTTAAAATAGATAAAGAAAGAAAACCCACAACGGAAGATTGTGGATCACTTAGAAAACCTACGAGTGGTGCCGCGGGGTAGAATTGAACTACCGACACATGGATTTTCAGTCCATTGCTCTACCACTGAGCTACCGCGGCTTCGTCGCTGGGTGACTTCATTGCTTTTTCGTGATTCCGCTTTGGCGGAATAACTCAACTTATCTCGTCACCGCTCCTCTTGCTCACATGGAGGTCTTCGGATTCATTTTACGGATTTGTTTCGTCACACTCCACAAATCCTATTCATCCTCAGCTACCCCATGTTCACATAATAATTCAATCTAAAACAACGGGGCGATTGTAAAGAAAGCTTCTATTTGGTCAAGAAAGTTTAGAAAAATAAATTTAAATTTCTATTTGCGGTATTTTTTCACATTGCTGTACAATATAAAAAACAAAAAAATGTTCTACTTTCACAAAAAACACGCTCTTCATAAACGCTTATTATCAGTAGCTTTTCTTTTTTCGATTGTTCCGACTATTATTTGGATTGATGTTCTTTATGATTTTTTTCGAGATACTATATTACTGCCAATCTATTATAGTATCTCTGATACTGTCTACATTACATTAATGCTTATCCTTCCTGTTGTTGGATTCTTTTTTTCATTGTGGGGATATATCAAATCTCCTCTCGAAGATAAAACCATAAGTTTATTTTTAGTTTGCCTGACGACAGCGTTGGTACTTCTCATGGGATATGTACTTTCCCCTCTCGGGGAACTCCCTCTTGTCTCTTAAAAAAGGTATCCGTAAGAATATCTTGATATCATAATTTAAAGAACAAATACCGCATGAATTGTCGAAAAAATATTTCTCTCCAGATAAAAAGGCGGATTCTGCTTGCGGTTCTTATATTTTTTCCCTTTGGTATTAGTATTGTGTCCGCGACAATTCAGGACATTACCTCTATTAATGATAAAGTCGCAGGAGACAATTTGAAGATTTCTGATTTCAATAAGATTGTGAATACGGTGAAAAGTTTCTATCGAGATGATGTAACAGGGGATGTGGGAATCGGTGTCGCCTCCCCCACCGCCCAACTCCATACCAAAGGCGCTCTCTCTACCGCTCTGACAGGAACGGTCTCTGTCACTGCATCGGCAACGGCTGTAACGGGAAGTGGAACCGCTTTCACCACTGAACTCGCTGTCGGTGATGCGATCAAAATCGGCAGTGAAGTCTTTACCGTTTCAGCAATTGCCAGTGATACAGCTCTGACGCTTGATAGTGCACACACCGCGGGAGCAAGTGGAGCCACAGCGTATGCTGATCCTGATTTATTGAAGTTGGATACCGGTGATGGTGTGAACAAATTATTTGTTCAATCAAATGGTGACGTCGGTATCGGGACGACGACGCCGACTGCAAAGTTACAAATATCTGGCAAGTATAAGTATGTGTATACAGGGGAAGTAACGGGAACTCCTACCCCAATTTGTCCTTGTGATTTAAATTCACAAAACGAGGAATGTGGTTCATTTTTAACAGAGACAGATTTGGGAAGTAGTTGTTATGATTATCATGAAGAGGGGGTGAAACAGTTTTCTAAATCAGTTATAAATTTTTCTGTGGATAGTGAAGGTAATGTGCAAAAAAATGAAGGGAATGTTTTGTTTGAAGGAAGGGTGGGGGATACTCCGACAAGTGGGGCTGGAACGAGGATGATGTGGATTCCTAAAAAGGCAGCATTCCGAGCGGGAACCGTTTCTAGTACCGAGTGGGATGACATCAATATTGGTTACAATAGTGTTGCTTTTGGGAATTCTAGTAAAGCGAGTGGGGATTATAGTGCTGCTATAGGAAGTGGTCAAGCAACTGGTTCTTATAGTTTTGCTACAGGAAGTAGTCAAGCAACCGGTTCTTTTAGTTTTGCCGGAGGATCGTCTTCTACTGCGAGTGCTCAAGGAACTGTTGCTATAGGAAGTAATACAACAGCCAGTGGTATTTATGGTGTTGCTATGGGGAGTTATACAACAGCCAGTGGCAATACAAGTACCGCCATGGGGTATCATACCACAGCCAGTGGCAATACAAGTACCGCCATGGGGGATAATACAACAGCCGGATCATTTCTTTCTGTGGTTATGGGAAGATATAATGTTGGTGGAGGAAGCGCCACCTTATGGGTTGACACGGATCCATTGTTGGAGATTGGAAATGGGACGAATAGCTTGGCAAGATCCAACGCTATGACGGTTCTCAAAAACGGCAATGTCGGAATCGGCACAACTACACCAACTACTAAACTTGACGTCAACGGAACTGTAACCGCAACGGCTTTCATTGGAGATGGATCAGGACTGACGGGAATTACGGACGTGAGTCTCGGATCATTGTCGTTTGATGAAGAC